>FR889109.1:194443-198686 GCA_000435755.1 Clostridium sp. CAG:508 | reverse complement strand
CTATATTAGGATAATATAAAATTAAAAAAAATTCAATAGTTTTGTTAAAATTTTTATCAATTAAAAATTTCAAGAGTCGTACAACTAAACTCTTGAAATTCTAACATTTTATCCTAATGCAACATCTAATACCATCATTAAAACGAAACCAAAAATCAATCCAAAAGTAGATAAGTTTTTATTACCAATTATTGATTCTGGTAAAAGCTCTCTTGCAACTACTATTATCATTGCTCCTGCTGCAAATGATAATAAAAATGGTAACATACTTCTTATATACATTACAAGTATTGCACCTATCACAGCTGATACAGGTTCAACTAATGCTGATGCCTGCCCAATCATAAAGCTTTTGAATCTCGAATATCCTTCTGTACGAAGTGGTAAAGATACTGCTGCACCTTCTGGAAAGTTTTGTATTCCTATTCCTAGTGCCAACATAACTGCACCAATTAGTGTCATTCCTGGCACTCCACTTGCTATTCCTCCAAAAGCTACACCAACTGCCATCCCTTCCGGTATATTGTGAATGGTAATTGCTGCTATTAAAAGTATGCTTCTCTTTAATGATCCTTTACCACCTATGCTTTTTCTATTTTTTAGCATTTTATCCAAGAACTTATCTGATATCAGCACGAACAATCCACCTGTAATAAATCCAATAGCTGGTAATGCCCATGCTATGTATCCAAGTTCTTGTGATAAATCAATTGATGGTTCTAATAAAGACCAAAATGCTGCTGCAATCATTACTCCTGCACTAAAGCCTAATATTGTATTTAGTATTTTACTGTTTACTTCTTTAAAAAAGCAAACTACAAGAGCTCCTAATGCTGTTACTCCCCAGGTAAACGTTGTTGCTAATAATGCTTGAATTACTGGGTTTAATGTTTCAAACCAATCCAATTTATTCACCTCACATTACATAATATGTCTTTTTGATATGTAATGTGATAAAAGCAAACAACTAGTTTTCTAGTTATTTGCTTTTAATTGATTATTGATTATTTGTAACTTCATAACCTATTAAATTTGGTCTTGTAACATCTATATCTGTTAATTGATTGAATTTCCAATCCTTAAATTCTGATACATAACCCATTTCTTTTCCATCTTTAACTACTGTACCATTCATTTCCTTTACAATCATTCCTGTAGATTTACTAAACCAAAGTTTTTGTCCTAGACTGCTTACTTTATAACATTCTTCTCCATTTACTGTATCTGAAGTTATAATTGATGAAAATTTTAAAATTCTGCTCATAGCTTCATCAAGTAAATATGGAATACTTGCTAAATCATAACCATCATACTTTGTAATTGTAGCTTTTAGTGTATTTGGAACCATAGCTATCATTTCTTTTGTATTAGAATCGCTCCACATAATTGCACTTCTATCATTATTTTGTATTACATAGATTCTTGTTCCATCTTTGTAATAAATTTTAGTCATTGTATTTTCTGACGAATTTGATTGTACTGTATATGAGTAATTTTGCTTATTTACATTTTCTTTTTGCTTTGCAACAATTTTGTTGATAATACTGTTATTAACCATAAGTATAATTGTTAATAGTACTATAACTACTGCTAAAACTCCTAAAACTATTTTTGGCCATAATTTCATTTTTTTCTTTTCCATATAAAATCCCTCTTTTCATTTGTTCTTTAATTACTATCATTATATTATAAGCATAATTTAAAATCAATACTTAAATTTATTTTTATCAATATATTTTTGCATACCCAAGAGTCTTGACCTATTTACTTATTTAATGTATAATAGTTTTCTAAACTACATATTCTAGTTTAGTATATTATTTATAGGAGAGTGCAAATGAAAAAAGAACAAACTGTTATAAAATTTGATAATATTAAGGATTTGTTATATCATTCGGCCAATACTTATGCTGATAATATAGCATTTACAACAAAGATAAAAAAGGGCAAAGAAGTTGAATATATAAATCACACTTATACTAATTTATTGGAAGATATTAATTATTTCGGTACTTCTTTATATAAATTAGGTTTACAAGGTAAACGTTCTGCAGTTGTAGGACATAATTGTTATGAATGGACTGTTGCACATTTGAGCAACTTACTTGGTGGAATTGTTTCTGTTCCTTTAGATAAAGGATTACAAATTGGAGAACTTGAAGATTCTTTGATTAGAAGTGAAGTTGAAGCAATAGTTTTTGATGAGAAGCTAAAAGATGTCATAGAAGAAATTAAAACTTCAGGAAAGACAAATATTAAACATTTTATCTGTTTTTCTAAACTTCCTGGCTTTTTATATTTCTATGACCTAATTGATGATGGAAAAAAAGCTATTGAAGCTGGTTATTCAGAATATATAAATTATAAAGTTAATCCTTCTGCTATGAGTATTTTGCTTTTTACATCCGGTACAACTTCTAAATCTAAAGCTGTTATGCTTAATCAAAATGGAATTGCAACAAATATATATGATATGCAATTAGTTGAAACTTTTTATAGTACTGATGTAAATATTGCATTTTTGCCATATCATCATATTTTTGGATCAACTGGTATGCTTGTAATGTTAGCTTCTGGTGTGAAAACGGTATTTCCTGATGGTTTAAGATATATTCAGCAAAACCTAAAGGAATATAAAGTATCAGTTTTTGTTGGTGTTCCTGTTTTAATAGATAAAATGTATTCTACTATTATGAAAGAAGTTGAAAAACAAGGTAAAACTAGGCTTATAAACTTTATGATTAAGCTAAGCAATTTCTTGTTAAAACTTCATATTGATATTAGAAGAAAAGTTTTTAAACAACTTATTGATGCCCTTGGTGGAAATATGAGATTTGTTATTTCAGGTGGTGCCCCTCTTGATAAAAGAGTTGGTAAATGGTTTAACTCAATTGGTATTCATTTAGTTCAAGGTTATGGATTAACTGAAACCTCTCCTGTTATATCTGCTGAAAATGATACTTGTGTAAAAGAAGGTTCTGTTGGAATACCTATGGGAAGTCTTGATGTAAAAATTAATAATAAAGATGCAAATGGTATTGGTGAAATAATTGTTAAAGGGCCAAATGTTATGCTTGGATATTATAAAAATGAAGAACAAACAAATGAAGTATTAAAAGATGGATGGTTTCACACTGGTGATTTAGGTTATATAGATGATGATGGTTACTTATTTATCACTGGTAGACAAAAAGATTTAATCGTTTTAAAAAATGGTAAAAAAGTATTTCCTGAGGAATTAGAAATTTTGATAAATAGATTAGATGAAGTTGAAGAATGTTTTGTTTATGGTCTTCCAGATGCTCAAGATAGTAATGATGTTAAAGTCTCTGTTGAAGTAGTATATAACGAAACCGTTACTAAGTCTAAATACCCTAATGCAACTGAACAAGAACTAAAAGATATTATTTGGAATGAAATTAAAGAAATAAATAAAACTCTTCCTATGTACAAATATATAAAGCATCTTGTTTTAACTAAAGAACCTTTAATAAAAACTACTACAAATAAAATAAAAAGAAATGAAGAACTAAAAAAAATTATTGAATTGGAGGGATAGTATGCATAGAGTAAAATTAGCTGACAGAGTATTGCCAACATATACAAAAGGTGAAGAAATTTTTAATATGGTATCACATATTGTCGGCGGTGCACTCGGTATTGCTGTTCTTGCTTTATGTGTTATATTTTCAGCATTACATCACAATGTTTATGGTATAGTTTCTACCTCAATTTATGGTGTATCTTTAATTTTATTATACACTATGTCAAGTATATATCATGGCTTGAACCCTAATCGTACGGCTAAAAAAGTTTTTCAAATAATTGATCACTGCTCTATATTTATTCTTATAGCTGGAACTTATACTCCATTTGCTTTATGCACTTTAAGAGAATATGATACAGCTACTGGCTGGACGCTATTTGGAATTGTTTGGGGATTATCAATATTAGGAATTGTACTTAATTCAATAGATTTAAAAAGATATAAAGTTTTTTCTATGATATGCTACATATTACTTGGTTGGTGTATTATATTTAAAATAAATGTAATTATAGAATTACTAACTATGAAAGGATTTATTTTATTATTAGCTGGTGGACTTGTATATACAATTGGAGCAATTTTTTATGGACTTGGTAAAAAACACAAATGGATGCACTCTGTATTTCACATTGCTTGTATAGTTGCAAGTACATTACAATTTTTCTGTATATTCTTTTATGTTATATAACTTTAAAT
>FR889109.1:153271-194424 GCA_000435755.1 Clostridium sp. CAG:508 | reverse complement strand
TATATAACTTTAAATGGGAAGAGTAAACTCTTCCCATTTTCAATTATTTCTTTAATATTCTAATAGCATTTAATACTGCAATTACTGAAACGCCAACATCTGCGAAAACTGCTTCCCACATTGTTGCAATTCCTACTGCACTTAAGACTAATACTAATGCTTTAATTGAAATTGCAAATACAATATTTTGTTTTACAATTCTCATTGCTTTTTTAGATATCTTTATAGCCTTATTTATTTTAGATGGTTCATCTGTCATTATAACAATATCTGCTGCTTCTATTGCTGCATCACTTCCAAGCCCTCCCATTGCAATTCCTATGTCGGACAAAGCAAGTACTGGTGCATCATTTATTCCATCTCCAACAAATGCAAGTGTTCCGCTCTTTTGTTTGATAAGCTCTTCTACTTTTTTCACTTTTCCATCTGGTAGTAACTCAGTATAGACTTTATCTATTCCTAATTTTTTAGCTACATCTTCTCCTACTTCTTTTTTGTCACCTGTAAGCATTATTGTCTGTTTTTTATTATCTTTTAATTCTTTTATTGCTTTATATGAATCTTCTTTTATTTCGTCTGATATAAGTATATAACCAGCATATTTATTTTCAATTGACACATATACTACAGTACCTATTTCATGACATTTTGTATATTCAATATTGTTTTCTTGCATTAGTTTTTCATTTCCAACTAATACTTGTTTATTTTCAATTTTTACACTTATTCCCTTTCCAGATATTTCATTTATATCCGAAATCAATTTTTCATCTATCTTTTCGTTGTATGCTTTTTTAATTGATACTGCAATTGGATGATTTGAATAGTTTTCTGCATAAGCCGAATATTTTATAATATCTCTTTTAGATGCTCCCACTTCTTCTACTTTTTGAACTTCAAATACACCTTTTGTAAGTGTTCCTGTTTTGTCAAAAACAACTGTATTAACATTTGCTAAAGCTTCTAAATAGTTTCCACCTTTGATTAAAACTCCTATTTTAGATGCTCCACCTATTCCTGCAAAAAAGCTTAAAGGTATTGATATAACTAGTGCGCATGGACATGATACAACTAAAAATGATAATGCTCTATATAACCATTCTGTAAAGCTTGCTTCCTTTATAACAATTGGTGGTACAATAGCTATAATTACTGCTAATATTACAACTACTGGAGTATAATATTTTGCAAATTTAGTAATAAAGTTTTCAGATTTAGATTTTTTGTCTTCTGCATTTTCAACTAAATTTAGTATCTTACTAACAGTTGATTCTCCGAATTCTTTATTTACTTGAATTCTTAATACTCCAGTTTGGTTTATACATCCACTAAAAACATTATCTCCTGTGTTTGCTTTTCTAGGAACTGATTCTCCTGTTAATGCTGTTGTATCTAGCATTGACTCTCCTTCTATAACCTTACCATCAAGAGGTATTTTCTCCCCAGGTTTTACAATAATTATTTCTCCAACTTTTACTTCTTCAGGGTTAACCTTTAACTCAGCATTTTCTCTTAAAACATTTGCAAAATCTGGTCTAATATTCATTAAATTCTCTATTGATTTTTTAGAGTTATCAACTGCATAATCTTGAAATGTTTCTCCCACTTGATAAAGTAACATTACAGTAACAGCTTCTGGGTATTCTCCAATAGCAAAAGCACCTATTGTAGCTATTGTCATTAAAAAGTTTTCATCAAATACTTTTCCTTTAAAAATGTTTTCTATTGCTTCTTTTAAAACTTCAAATCCAACTACTAAATACGCAATTACATATATGGTAATTTTTATTATTTGATTATCAATTGGCACTAGTAATGCTATTAAAAGTAATACTAATGATGTTAAAATCTTTATAATTTCTTTTTTCATAATATACTCTCCTTTTTATAAAACACTATATTCTATGTTCAATATGCTCTACACCAATCTCAAATACTTTCTTTACATGTTCATCATCAAGCATATAAAATACTTCTTTACCTACTCTTTTACATTTTACAATTCCACTTCTTCTTAATGTTCCTAATTGATGTGAAATTGAAGATTTACTCATACTTAAAACATTTGCAATGTCACATACACACATTTCATTTTTATCTAAAGCTGATAATATTTTAACTCTAGTAGTATCTCCTAATATTTTGAAAAACTCTGCTAAATTGTTAAACAAATCCTCATCATTTAACATTTGCTTTTTAGTACTTTCTACTACTTCTTGATGTATTGCATTACAATCACAAATGAATTCGTTTCTAGACATACTATTTCCTCCTTAGTTTTATTATATGCAAGTATAGTTGAATGTTTACTCAACTTTGAATATATTATAGTTGAATGTATATTCAATTGTCAATGGTTTTTAATAGAAATTTCAAATAATTTTAATACAATAAAAAAGAACCAAAATTATTAAATCTTGGCTCCTTTTCATTTATAAATTATCTGTACTTATATCTTCTTTTACAATTGTTTTTAGATCTTTCTTAGCTTTCTTTCCTCTAGTATTTGATGCATGTTTTATTATTGTTTTTTCATATAAGTTTCTTGCAAATCTTGCATTTCCAAAGTTTTTAGTATTTCTATATTTTTCTATTACCTTTACTACTTCATCACATGCTTCTTTAGTAATACTAAATCCTGCTTTTTTAACCATTCCTTCAAAGATTTTTAATAATTCTTCAGATGTATAGTCTTTAAAATCTAATGTATAACCAATTCTAGAAACTATACCTGAGTTGGCATTTAAAAATGCTTGCATTTCTTTTGTGTATCCAGCAAAAATTACAACTAAATTATCTCTATAATTCTCCATTGCCTGTATAAGTGTTGCAATAGCTTCTTTATTAAATGAATTTCCACTTCCTTCTTCAGATGCAAGTGAATATGCTTCATCTACAAATAGCACTCCGCCCAAAGCTCTTTCAATAACAGACATTGTTTTTGGTGCAGTTTGTCCAACATATTCTGCGACCAAATCTTTGCTTGATACTTCAATTAATTTATTTTGTTTTATATATTTTAAATTATATAACATTTCTGCAATAATTCTTGCAACAGTTGTTTTACCTGTTCCTGGATTTCCTAAAAATACCATGTGTAAATTTATGTCTTTAATTTTTAAGTCATCTTTAGTTTTATTTTTTAGTTCTATTAAATCTACTAAATCTTTTAATACTTGTTTTATATTTTCTAGTCCCACAAGATTATTTAAATCT
The DNA here is from genome assembly GCA_000435755.1 of Clostridium sp. CAG:508. GTDB lineage: Bacteria > Bacillota > Clostridia > TANB77 > CAG-508 > CAG-273. Next base: position 191,208 of record FR889109.1, on the reverse strand, counting down.
GCAAATATTTCGTCCATAGATTTTTCTTGTTCGTATTTTGGTAAATCATTTTCTGTTATTTCTTTTTCTTTACTAAATAATATCTTATTGCACAATTTATCTCTATACTCTGGAAATGATAAATCTGTTTTTGGATATGTTGCAGCAATATAGTCTAACAATTTAATTGATGCTTCATCTGTTATTTGACTACTTTCTTTTAATTTACTTAATACTTCTTGATAAACATCTTGTACATCCATATTAGTTGATTCAATTTTAAATTCAAAATATTTTTCAATCATATCTGATTGCATTGCCTGTTCAATTGTTTCAGGTATTTTTGAAATCAATATAGTTAAAAAGTCTTTTGGATTTTCTTCCAGCTTTTCTTTCATATTATGCAAAAATCTATCTTTAAATTCTTTTTCTTTTGCTGAAAGTCCTTCAAAATCTCTTAATACAATTACATTATTTTCTTTGCTATAAATCTCGTTAATTTGTTCTGGCTTTTCTAAGTTATAGAAAGATGTTTCAATAGTAGCTCCTCTTTTTATATATGAGAAAAGTGTAACTGCGTCACTTATTATATCAATAATTCCATATATAGTTTCTTTATTGTTTGAATAAATGCACATATTAAATGGAATGTATTGTTTTTCTATTCCTTCACTATATTTTCTCATATATTCAATAATTTTTTTAAGAGTATTTTTTGATTGTTCTGTAATGTATAATTTTTCTAACTTTTCAAAAGACTTTAACATAAATTCATCTTTTGTTTCTTTTATTTTTTCTTCTGTTAGTTCTTCTTTTGTTTCGTCTTGCTTATTTAATTCAATTGTAGGATAATCTTGGTTTAATCCTAATTCTTTTGCTAATTTTTCATTCTCAGCTTTAATTTTTTCCACTCCAAAGAAATCTTCATATACATCTTTAAAAAATTGTTTAGTATCCATATATTCCTCTCAATTGACAAATTATTTAACTTTTAATTCTATCATTTTCTCTTTTAATTCTTTTTCAATATTTGCAAGCTCTACCTCAGCTTCTTGACGTTTTGCTCTACCATTTTCGTGAATTTGTATAATTTGATCTAATGTATCAATTATATCTTTATTAGTTTTTTGTAATGTAGCAACATCAACAATTGCTCTTTCTGATTCCTCTGCAATTTCTATTGAACCTTGTTTTAATATTTCGCTATTCTTTTGTAGCATACTATTTGTTAAATCTGTAACAGCTTTTTGTGCTCCAATTGCTTGTTTAGCATTGTTTATTCCTAATGCTAATACCATTTGGTTTTTCCATAATGGAATTGTATTTGTTAAAGATCCTTGAATTTTTTCTACAAGTTCTGCTTCATTGTTTTGTAGTAAACGAATTTGTGGTGCCATTTGAATAGATATAATTCTTGTTGTTTTTAAATCATATATTTTCTTTTCAAATCTATTTATCATATTCTCCATATCATTTACTTTTTGTGCATCAAGTTGTTCCCCTGATTCTTGTGCTTTCTTTTGTAATTCAGGTAAAGTTACATTTCTTAATTCTTCAATTTTCTTTTCACCCGCAATAATGTATAAAGACAACTCTTTAAAATATTCTAAGTTTTTTTCATACATTGTATCAAATATTGTAATGTCTTTTAACATTTGCAATCTGTGTTTTTCTAGACTTGCTTCAATTTTGTCTATATTTACTTCAATTTTTTCATATCCAGCTATTAGTTTCTCTAATTGTTTTTTTACACTAGTAAATAATTTTCCTAATCCAGTTTTGTTTGTATTAGCTATATCAGAGTCAAATGATTTTATTTCACCAACAAGGTCTGCTAGTAAGTCACCTACTTCTCCTGTGCTTCTTGTTTTTACATCTTCTAATACACTATCAGAAAATTGTGATATTTTAGTTTGAGCTTTTGCCCCATATTGTAATATTTGTGTAGCATCCTCAACATTTATTTTTTTATTAAATTCTTCTATTGCATCTTTTTCTTCTTGTGATAGTAAATCATAATTTAATGACTTTTCAATTTTTTCATCTGTTACTTTCTTTGATTCTTGAGCTAAGCTCTCTACCTCAGCTTTATCTAATTCTTTATTAACCTTTAATTCTAATTCTTCCATTTTTTAATCTCCTTTTATTTTATTTTTTTAAATATTCAATCAACTGATTATAAACATCCATCTTTAAGCTTGTTACTGTACTTGTTATATTTTGTGGAATTCCTATTTCTAATCCAGAAACATCATAATTTCCACCTGTAATACCAGTTCTAAATCCATATTCAGACCATGCAACTTGTTGAATTTCTTTATCTTCAAACGCTTGGTAGAACTGATTTCCGTTTTCATCAAAAGTTGCTATACAATGTGAATTCCATATTGTTGGAGTTGGGTATAATATACGTATGTCCTTTTTTACTTGTTCAAAACCTTCTGGATTTGAGTTTGCAAATTCAATTATACTTTTTTCATAGTCAACTATCATAGGTTCTCCACCCATACCTGTTTTTAAATATTTTTCAAACAAATCTGCTGGTGTATTATTCATGTATCCAGACTTCTCATAGAATTCTTTTAATTTTGGTAAATTAGTTTGTAAATTTTTGCTATTTATTGAGCTCTCACACATTATTGATAATAATAGTCCATAATATGTTGCCCCTGGTGATGATGTAACAGGGTCTGTTGAAGCAACATTTATATTTCCATATAATTGCTTTAATCCTATGTCAGACCATTTTTTGCCTGTTAATATATAGTTTAAAAGCTTTGGCATATCTGTTATATAGTATACTCCATCTTTTTGAGTTACTATTTTTTCTTTTTCTAAAGCATCAACAACTTCTCCCCAACTGTATATTACTATTGGAGTATTTAAAGTTAGCCCACCATTTAAAACTCTGTATCTGTCTGCTTCTCCTTCTGATTTGTTTGGAGATAATTTATAATAATCATAAAATCTTTGATCAGAACAGAACATTGCATCATATTTAGTGGTTCCATCTTCTCTTACTAATGGATTTTTGATTAATTTTCCATTACTCCATGAATCATAAACAACATTTAATCTATACTTGTTTTCCATGATATTTACTACTTTTTCATTTGCAATAAATCCTTCTTTTCCTCCACCTGTTGCTACATATACTGTTGTTAGATCTTTGCCTGATACTGAGTCCTTTTTATCTCCTATAAATTTAATTCCAACTATTATTAATATTAGAACTAAAAATATTACGAGCCCTATAATTTGTTTTTTACTCACTATTTTCTCCTCCTTTATTAAATTTTAAAATCATTATCATCTACATCATAACCGTCTGATTTTAACATTGTATCAAACACTTTCATTTCTGCGTCAGTATCTATCATATCAGATTGGTATAAATTTGACAGTTGCTTTTTAAAAGCTTCATTTATTTTCTTAACCATTTTTTGTGTTGATTCCATAAACTTTTTGCTGTCTTCTGTATTTAACTTTTGATTTTCAATTTCATCATATTTTGTTAATATATTTATAGTTACTGGCAAATAATAGTTAAAAAAGTTATTCATCTTTTTGTAACTATCTGGTTTCTTTTCTACTGTCTCAATTATTTTTGATACCGTAACATGTATTTCTGATATATTTTTAGCTAACTCAGAATTTTCTACTTGAGAAACCATTTTTTGTATTTTGGTATTTGTATTTTTAGCTTCATTTAAAGCTTCATATATATTTAATTTTTCTTGTTTTGTTTTCTCGGTTTTACTTAATATAAGTTCTCCTGCTCCAAAAGCACTAGCTCCTATTACTAGTGATGGTAGCAAACCTATTGATAGTCCTAAATATGGAACTGCAAAAAATGCTCCACCGCACTATTGCAGATACAATTGTTGAATTCTTCACGTTTTATACCTCTTCTTTTAATTATATCCTCTTACTTCTTTAAATGCTCTCTTCAAATCTTGTTTTCCATCAAAAACTTTTCCATTACTTAATGTTGCCATATCTTGTAATTGTCTTTTCACAGCACTTCCAAACATTATAGAATATATTGGTATTGATTTTCCATTTCTACTATACATTGAATTAAGTTCTGAAAATGTTCCTACATTTGCTTGTCCATCAGTCATTGCAATTATTGAAACATTATATTTTTCTAAGTCCTCTTCGCTTAGTTTCATTAAAGCTTCTATTACTGCCGGATAAAGAGCTGTGGTACCACTAGGTGAAATTCTCTTTATATTTTCCAATAATTGTTCTGTTTCCTCACCATTATCTGTACTGTAAGATTGCATTACTGTTCCACTAAATGGTATTATGTCTATTTTATCTTTTTTTGAAAATTGCAAAAAGTCATTTGCTGCTTCATCTGATAAAATATAGTTCATTGCATTCATCAGCTCTCTATAACCACTTCCATTCATACTTCCAGAATAGTCCAAGCAAAATACAACATGTACTGGTTTTCTTAACTCAGTTTGATATAAGTTAAGAGCTAGTTTTATTACCTCTGTACTTGGATACTTAACAGGTGAAATGTATTTAGTAGTATCAATTCCCCAGTCTGGGTTAAATATACTTTTATCTACATTAGAATTAACACCACCATACCATGTTCTTCTTCCTTTTTCTTGTAATAATTTTTGTCCTTCATTACTTAATATATAAGACTGCAAGTCTAAAAATATTTCTTTTGCTCTTTCATTTTTATTATCAATATAAGCAAATGGTGAGTCTGATATTGAAACTCCATCTACAGGGTATATTGCATATAAAGTTTCTTTTCCTTGTTGTTGTAGTTGTTTGTTTATATTTATAATTGAAGATTCATAAGTAACTACTGCATCATAGTTTCCATTAAGAAATAACTCTTCTAAGAAATCTTCACTTCCAGATGATCTTTCCAATCCAGTAAATAATGTAGTTAGACTTTTAACTAATTTTTCATTTTGTAAATTTTCTTTTTTCAACACTTCTGGGTTTCCAGCTAGTGTATATAGAAATCCTAAATATGCTGATGCACCACTATTAGTGCTTGTTGGATTTGACATACTAAATTTTAATTTTCCATTAGAAATTGCATTTACTATATCTTTAGTTTTTACAGTCTTATTAGTAAAACCTAACTCTTTAGCTTTTGATTTTTTTATACCAAATACTATCGGATTTACGCTCGTATATTTTGAATTTGAAACCTTGACATCACTATCTAACATATAAAGCCATATAGAATTTGAAATCCACACAGCATCATATTTTTCACCACTGTTTAATTTATCCATTATGTCTATTGTTCCGGCATATTCAATATTTACATTGTAATTCTTGGTTCTTGCATAATTTTGTATTACTTCTTCTAAATCTTCATTCTCTTGGCTTGCAATTATATTAAATGTATATCTAGATTTGCTTATTTTACTATTTATTAAGCCACTATCTTCTAATGTATCAATCACCAAAGGTAAAATAATAAACAAAACTATTATTGCTATTACAATTAAAGCCACTTTTGTGTTTTTCAAACTTACCCCTCCTTTGTTTAACTAATTATATATTTAAATATTTTAATTGGCAATATTTTTTAGCAAATAAATATATATTTTAAAAGACAAGAATAATTTGTTGATTACTCTTGTCTTTATTTTAAAATTTATTTAAATATATTTTATCAGTATACAATTTGTTAGCAAATGAATATACTACTCTTTTTAAAACATATTTGTCAAAAGTAGTTTGCTCTTCTGGGATATATTCCTTACCTGCAAATATAGCACTAATCGCATCTTCTAACTCATTGCAAAAATTGTTATATATTATTTGCATTGGAATAGTTTTTGTTGCTGATTTTATCATGGTTGCAATATCATTTATACTGTATAAAGGTTTTAAAATACATATAACAAATAGGTTTGCAATATGTTCTTTGTTATATTTTTTATTTATTGCAGGTTTTATCACCGTATGTTTAACATAGTTGTTAATCATACTTTTAGTTATAACATGTCCTTCTTTTTCTTTACTTGCATAATTTGATAAAGCATCATCTAAAAAGCATATTACCTGATCCACATATAAATCTAAATTAGGCAATTCTTCCCATCTTGGAATATGAAAGTTAGCTATTTCCTTTTCTTTATAAATTTCTTGTTCCACTCTTTATTTTCCCCTTTTTATACAAGAATAATTGCTCCAAGGCAATTATTCTTTAATTTATCTCTTAATTTTATTAGTAGTGGTTTTTGCAAATTCTTTATCTCTAATTACTACTTTTCCTATTCTCTTGTACATTGGTAATATTGAACACTCTTTTGCAATATCTTTCTTTAAAGTTTGTTCTGCATCTTTTATATCTAATTCTTTTAATTTATCTTCGTTTAAAAATACTTCTGCACATAATCTTACTTCGCTACCACATTCGTCTTTAACTCCCGATACTACTACTTCTTGAACATAAGGTATTCTCATAATATAGTTCTCAATTTCTTCTGGGAATACATTTTTCCCATTATCTAGAACAATTAAGTTTTTCTTTCTTCCTGTAATCATCAATTGGCCCTTATCATTTATTCTTCCGTAGTCACCTGTTCTAAACCAACCATCTTGTAGTACTTCTGCAGTTTTCTCTGGATTTTTGTAATATCCAAGCATAACTATATCGCCTTTTACACAAATTTCTCCGTCGCCTTCTGGTGTTACATCTTCAAGTTTTATTTCTACACACTCTAGTGGAAAACCTACTGTTGAACAATCATTACAATAGTCCATATTAACGCTAACTAAAGGTGAACATTCTGTTATTCCATATCCATTAATTAAGTCTATTCCTATTGTGTCAAAGAACTTTCCCAGTTCAGGTCTTACAGCTGCTCCACCTGTTACTATTTTTCTTAGATTTCCTCCAAATGCATCATGAATTGATTTGAAGAATTTCTTTCTTAAATCTATTCCTATTTTTCTAAGACCATTGCTTACTATCATCATTACTTTTAATATTTTGTCTTTGTGACTTTCCTTAGCATTTGACCATATTTTTTTATAAAATAGTTCTACAAAGGCCGGTACTACATATATATAGTCTGGTTTATATAATTGCAAGTTTTTAAGTACTGCTTTTAAACTATCATTTATACATATTGTTGAATGATGATGTAATGATACCAAAATTCCTGCAACTGCTTCATATGTATGGTGATATGGTAAAACTGATAAACATCTATCATATACTGTTGAAACTCTTAGTCCATAATATACTATACTTATTAGATTATGCTCTGATAGCATTACACCTTTTGCCATTCCTGTTGTTCCTGAAGTATAAACAAGCATTTTTAGGTTATTATGATCTGTTATCATTTCAGCATAAGTTTTGTCTCCACCTTCGTAAAGCTTTTTACCTTCTGCTTTGAACTCATTATATGATAATCTATTTCCTTCTGTTTTTTCTGTGCTGAATCCTATAAAATATTTTACATTTGGTGCTTTTTCAGCTATCTCGTCAATATTTTTTTCATATTTTTTTGCATAGAATAAAACTTCACTATCACTGTCATTTAAAACATTGATAATATCGCATACTGGTAGTTCTTTGTCAATTGGAACTATTACTCCTTTGCTCTTTAATACTGTTAAATACACAGTAACCCATTTGTAACTATTTTCGCCTATTACTGCAATATGTTTGTCTGCCATGTTTATAGAATTTAATGCTGTTCCTAATTCAAATGTATCTTTTTGAAACTCTTTATATGTAACATCTATTACTTTTCCCTTTTCATCTTTATATTTGAAAGCAATTTTGTCACCTGCTTGTTCTACAGCTATTTCAAGTAGTTCTTTGATAGTTCCTACTTTTTGAACATCATAGTATTTTAATTCTTTTATCTTTCCCATATTCACTATTCCCTTCATATAACATAGTTTGATATTCTTCAAACTATGTTATCTAGTTTTCGAAACCATTATATACATTCTTATTAAATTAGTCAATATTTATTACTATTTTTTCAATAAAATTTCGTACTATTAGACAGAGTTCTCTTTGCTTCAGTAGAAGTAGTCTGTTCAAAATAAATGGGTGGCTCATGCCACCCACTCTATACTTAATTAATAACTTTTTAATTTATTTTAAATTTTTATCACAAATTCTGGTAATCCACTTGAATATGGTGCTATGTCATATTGTTGAAAATATATTACTATTCCTTTTGGTGTCAAGTAATAGCTATCAAAGTTTATGGTTTCTAATACCAATTGGCAATACTCCGGAAAATATACACCTGTTCCAGCTTCAATTTGTTTTGCTATTTGTGAATTTATTTCTTTTACTATATCTATCTGATAGTTTGGATTTTTTCTAAAAAATGCTTGTAATGGTATTTGATAAGCATGTTCCAAATCCCAAGTTTGTGAGCTTCTCACAGTTGAGCCATGTGCTCCACCTGTGAATGTATAATCATCAAAATATAAGCTTATTAGTTTATCATTATTGTATGTTACTGTTGTTTCTCTATATAGTTCATATACCATAATTGGATACCCTTGTTGTTTGTTATAGTCATATGTTTCTTTTGCTTGGTTATATAATTCTCCTTCTGCAAACTCTTTTAATTTTAATGCTTCTTGTCTATTTATATGATTAAATCTTTGTTTTCCAATATCATATTGGCTTTGCGTTATCTCTGGATATTTTATAGTATACTTTAATATTACTTCTCCTTTGTAATATAATTGCTTTTCAGCAATATTTATTTTTACTTTGTTTTCCATATTATTTATAAAACTCCTTTTTTCATATAGTATGAAAAAAGGAGTTTTTATGTTCTAATTTAGTTCTTCAACAAATTCTTTTGCTTTTTGTTTTAATTCTTCTAATGTTCCATCATTGTTTATATGATAATCATATTCATATTTATTTACATCTCTATCAGAGACATTTGTGTTTATTGCAGCAACATTCTTATTTGTAATAAGCAAAGTTTTAGCATTTAAGCACTGCTTACATTTTTCAATTTCTTCACATTCTCTAATATGCACGAACATTATTTGTTTATCAGAGTTTTTAAATTCTTCTGCCATATTAGAAATGTATTTAAATGGAGCATCATTATATTCAATACCAAGTTCTTTTAAATCTGATAAGAATTTTCTAGACTTTTCGTCTTTTTCTCCATTCCATCCTGCAAGAACTTTTGCTGCTTCTTTTACCTTATCTACAGAAGATATGTTCATTATAGAAGTATACTCTCCACAAAATTGCACAAAAGTATCTTTTCCAACTCCACCACTTCCGTTTATAACAACAATTTCTTTCATTTCATCATTTCCTTAATAACTTCAATTTCTGGTTCTGTTTCTAATCTTGCAAATAATACTTCTGGTTTATCTGTAACTTTAATATTAACAAGTTTATCATAATCTGCTAAACTATCCCATGTTCTTAATTCTTCTGGAATATTAAGTTGATTTAACATTTTTTCTGAAGTATGTTTCATATATGGATTGATTAGTATAGCTATTCTACGTAGATTTTCTACCAAATGATACATTACAGATTTTAGCTCTTCTGTCTTTTCTTCTTTAAACAATACCCATGGTGCAGTTTCATCAATGTATTTATTTGTTCTAGAAACTAAATTCCATGTTTCAGTAATAGCATTGCTAATATGATATGTGTCAAATTGCTCTTCAACCTGTTTAATTGAATTGTTTGAAAATTCTTCTAATTCTTTATCTAACTCTGATACTTCTGCTGGATATGAAGATATTTCTCCTCCAAAGTATTTATTTATCATACCTATAGTTCTATTTAAAAGGTTTCCTAAGTCGTTACATAAATCAAAGTTAAATCTTTCTACAAATCCCTCTGGTGTAAATGTTCCATCTTGTCCAAATGACATTTCTCTTAATATAAAGTATTTAAATGCATCTAATCCATAACGTTCAATAAGTGGTTCTGGATATATAACATTTCCTTTAGATTTAGACATTTTACCATCTTTCATCATAATAAATCCATGTGCATAAATTTGCTTTGGCAATGGTAAATCTAATGCCATTAGGAAAATTGGCCAATATAGTCCGTGAAAACGAATAATATCTTTACCAACAATATGTAGATCTGCTGGCCAGTATTTTTTCATCAAGCTGTCATCATCTGATAGATATCCAAGTGCTGTAATATAGTTTGTTAAAGCATCTAGCCAAACATATACAACATGTTTTGGATCTTTTTTTACTTTTACTCCCCAATCAAAACTTGTACGACTTACACACAAATCTTCTAATCCTGGTTTTAAGAAGTTATTAAACAACTCGTTTTTTCTAGACTCTGGTAAAATAAAGTCTGGGTTATCATTATAGAATTTTATAAGTCTGTCTGCATATTTTTTCATATTGAAGAAGTATGACTCTTCTTTCATTTTCTTTACTTCTCTACCACAGTCAGGACATTTTCCATCTACTAATTGAGTTTCTGTAAAGTAAGTTTCACAAGGCATACAATACCAACCCTCATATTCTGATTTATATATATCTCCTTGTTCCATTAATCTATCAAATATCTCTTCTACTACTTTTGTATGTCTTTCTTCTGTAGTACGAATAAAATCATCATACTCTATTTCCATCAAGCTCCATAATTTTTTAGCTTCATCAGCCATTTCATCTACATGCTCTTGTGGAGTTTTTCCTCTTCCTTCAGCTACTTTTTGAACTTTTTGTCCATGCTCGTCCATACCTGTAAGCATGTATACATCAAACCCTCTAGCTTTTTTATATCTTTTTATAGTGCTTGCTAGTGCTGTAGTATAAGCAGTTCCTATATGAAATTTTCCACTTGGGTAATAAATAGGTGTTGTTAAATAAAATTTTGGCATAAAAATTCCCCCTCTTAATATAAAATCGAAACTGTTGCATAGATAATAGCAACAGTTATATCATCATATCCTTCGTATCTTATTATGCTTAGACTTTGTTCCAGAACCAGTCTAAACTATTATCAATACTTTTTCTTTTTCCTTCTTTTGCTTCCATATCATCTACCCATAAATATGATATAAATGATAAGAATATAAATATTAAGTCCACTCCTGCTGATGTAATTATCGCTTTATATATTTCATCACTTTGTGATCCTATTGCCACAAATTCTATTGTATGGCAGATTAATAATCCAATAAAAGCAAATAACATTGTACCTGTGATCCATGCTTTTTTATTTGTTTTAGCTAGATAAAGCACTAGTACAAATAATATAACTCCTACAAAAATTGAAAATGGATTTGAAAAATTGATAATTGGCATTTTAAATTCCTCCTTTGTATTTTTTTATTTTAATTTAATTTTTCCTCAATTAACTTTGCTAATCTTTCTGCTTTTTCTTTAATGTACTCTTGATTTTCGCCTTCTATCATTACACGAATTAAAGGCTCTGTTCCTGATGGTCTAATCAGTACCCTTCCATTTCCTGCAAATTCTTTTTCAAGTTTTTCTATTTCTTCTTGAATTTCCTTATCTTCTTTATATTGATTTTTTTTATCACTTGAAACTTTTGCATTTACAAGCACTTGTGGATACATCTTTATAATTTCACATAATTCAGAAGCTTTCTTTTGCTCTTCAAGCATAACTTTAATTAACATTAAAGATGTTAATATTCCATCACCTGTTGGGTTATAATCTAAGAAAATAATATGTCCTGATTGTTCTCCTCCTATATTATATCCATTTTTAAGCATTTCTTCTAGAACATATCTGTCTCCAACTTTAGTTTGTACTAAATTCAAATTATTATTCTCTGCATATTTTTTTAAACCCAAATTGCTCATTACTGTTGCAACTACAGTGTCATTTTTTAGTGTTCCTTTTTTCTTCATATAATTTGAAATAACTGCTAGCAATCTATCTCCATCAATTTCATTTCCTTTCTCGTCAATTGCTAAACATCTATCTCCATCTCCATCGTAAGCAATTCCTAAATTACAATTGTTTTCAACTACATATTTTTTTATCATATCTAAATGTGTTGAACCACAATTTTCATTAATGTTTACCCCATTTGGAGTATTGTTCATAATGTAATGTTTTATTCCTAGTGCTGTAAATACTTTTTCTGCTGCAACTGATGTAGCACCATTTGCTGTATCTATTGCTACCACAAAATCACTTGTATCATAACTTTCAAACTCTTCCTCAAAGTTCTTTCTAAAGAAATATACATATTCATCTAAAAGATCTGATCTCACTTCTGCTATACCTATTTTATCATTAACAGCTGTAAATTCGTCTAATTTATCAGAATCCATTATTTCTTCAATTTCTTCTTCTATTTCATCTGGAATTTTCATTCCCTTATTGCTAAAGTATTTTACACCATTAAACTCATATGTATTGTGTGATGCTGAAATAACAACACTTGCATCAGCTTTTAGTTTTTTAGTTAAGTATGCAACTCCTGGTGTTGGAATTACTCCTAAACTTTTTACATTTGCTCCGTAACTTAGAAATCCAGCCGTCATAGCACTTTCTATTAGTGTTCCTGAGATTCTAGTATCTCTTCCTATTAGAATTGTAGGTGCATGGTCTGAATGTTTTGCTAAAACATAGGCTCCAGCTTTTGCTACACGATAAACTAAACCTGGTGAAAGTTCAGTATTTGCTATTCTTCTAATGCCATCTGTCCCAAAATATTTTCTCATTTTATATGTCCTTTCTAATATTTATTTATATACTAAATATCTTTATTGTGAATTATATCATAATATCTAAAATTTTTGCAATATATTATTTTACATCTTTTCAGGCATTTTGATACCTAAGATTTTAGCTCCAGTTTTTAGTACTAAACCTGTAGCATATGTTAGATATAGTCTTGCATCTTGAACATTTTTTTCTTCTCCAATTATTTTATTTTCATTGTAGAAACTACTAAATGCTTGTGCTAATTTTATCAAATATCTTGCTATGATATATGGTTCATATTTCTCAGCAGATTGTTTTAATATGTCTTCAAAAGAGTATATTAATTTTATTACTCTTAAAGAAGAGATATCTGTCAACTTTGAAAAATCAACTTCATTTATTTCAGGTACATATCCTGCTTTTTCTAGTAAGCTTTTAGTTCTAACATATATATATTGCATATATGGTCCTGTTTCTCCATTAAAGTTAAGCATAGCATCCCAGTCAAATATTTCATCTTTAATTCTGCTATTGTATAAGTCATTGAATATAACCGCTCCAACACCTATTTTCTTAGCAATTTCTTCTTTATTTTCTAAATTTGGATTTTTTTCATCCATAATTTGTGTTACTCTGCTTATTGCTTCATTTAGCAAATCTTCTAGTTTTATAACATTTCCTTCCCTAGTCGACATTTTACCTGTTTTTAATTGTACCATTCCAAATGGAACATGTACTAGTCCATTTGTATATTTCTCGTCTAAATTCAAGTGTTTAGCGACTTCAAATATTTGTTTAAAATGTAATATTTGTTCATATGAAGTTACATATATAGCTTTGTCAAAATCATATGTTCTTGCCCTATAAAGAATTGCTGCTAAATCACGTGTAGCATATGTAGTAGATCCATTTGTTTTTTCTATAATACATGGTGGCATATCATACTCATCTAAGTTTACTACCATTGCTCCTTCAGAAGGTTGTAATAGATTTTTTTGTTTTAGAATATCTACTACTTCTCCCATTTTGTCTGAATAAAAAGCCTCTCCGTTCCAAGAGTCAAATTCTACATCTAGCAATTTATACACTTTTTGGAATTCCTTTAAACTTAATTCTCTAAATTTAGTCCATATTTCTACACAGTACTCGTCACCATCTTCTAGTTTTTTAAAATTATTTCTACACTCTTCTAATACTGCTTCATCTTCTTTGCAAAGGTTATTTATTCTAACATAAATTTTTGTAAGCTCATCAATAGGATTTTCTTCAACATTGTATTCGTTTCCCCATCTTTTATATCCTTCTATCAATTTGCCAAATTGTGTTCCATAATCACCTAAGTGGTTAACTCCTGTACAATTGTATCCCAAATGTTTGTAGGTTTTATATATAGCATTTCCTATTACTGTTGAACGTAAATGTCCAATATGAAATGGTTTGGCAATGTTTGGCGCTGAATAGTCTATTACTATATTCTTTCCTTTTCCAACTGTGCTCTCTCCATAGTTTTCTTTTTTGTTTGCAATTTCAGTTAATACATTTGAGATATACTCTTGTGGCATTATATAAAAGTTTAAATATCCATTTACAACTTCTATACTTTGCATAAATCCATCTTCAAATTCTATATTGTCTTTTATTTCTTGTGCTATCATTTGAGGAGCTTTTTTTAATTCTTTTGCTAGTTTAAAACATGGGAAAGAAAAATCTCCCATTTTTTCATCTGCCGGTATTTCAATATATTCTATAATTTGTTCTTGTGGTATGTTTGTTGTTTTGCTTATTTGTCCTGCTATTTTTTGCTTAAAGTCTATCATTGTTACACCCTTTCTTTTAATCTCCTAGATTTATTCCAATATCTCTTGCTGTTTTTACTAAATCATTATCTAAATTTACTCTTCTAATGTTACTCTCTGGTGTATTGCCAGAAACAGCTCCAATTTTTTTGTTATTTCCAACAACATCCTCTAATGGAACACTGTTTAATCTTCCGTCTTTTATAACTGTTAGTACATTGAATTTTCCTGCTAAAGCAAGTTCCATAGCTTTTGCTCCATATTTAGTAGAAAGTACCCTATCAAATGAAGTTGGACTTCCTCCTCTTTGCATATATCCTAGTACTGTACATCTTGCTTCTAATCCTGTTAATTCTTGAAGTTGCTGAGCAACTTTTTCTCCTGCACCTCCAAGTTTGTTATTATCTACACCTTCTCCTTTATTTCTTACAGCTTTTACTGTAATATCTCCACCTATTGGCTTTGCTCCCTCTGCAACAACTACTACGCTAAATTGTTTTCCACGCTTTTTACGATTAAGAATTTTTTGTGCTGCTTTATTTATATCATAAGGAATTTCTGGAATTAATGCAACATCTGCTCCTCCAGCAATGGCCGACTCTAGTGCAATCCACCCTGCATATCTTCCCATAACTTCTAACACCATAATTCTGTGATGTGTATCTCCTGTAGTATGAAGTCTATCTAGAGCTTCTGCTGCAACACTTACTGCTGTGTTATATCCAAATGTAATTTCTGTACATGCAACATCATTATCTATTGTCTTTGGAACTCCAATTACATTTATACCTTTAAGAGATAGATCTCTTGCTGATTTTTGTGTTCCATCTCCACCTAGGGTAAATAGACAATCTATACCATCATTTTTTATATTTTCTACACATTTATCTGATAAGTCTTTATATACTGTTTCTCCGTTCTCTTCTACTGGATAGCAAAATACATTTGAATTTGTAGATGAGCCAATTATTGAACCTCCCTTTGGCAATATTCCTATTGCATTTCCTGTAGCACTTGTGCATAATTGTACATAATTGTTTTCCAATAGTCCTCTATATCCATCTATAAAACCATAACATTCTACATTATTATTTTCAGCAGTTTTTATAATTGCTCTAATAACTGCATTAAATCCTGAAACATCTCCACCATTTGCTAAAATGGCTACTCTTTTTACCATAATATTTCCACCTTTCAATCTTCACTGCTACTATTATACCAATAAATAAAAAAAATACAATAAAAAATGGCAAAAAATTTAAAAGGTAGCTGTGTTTTAGCTACCTTTTAAGGATTTTAGAGAATTATTTTGGAAGCAGAAACTTCAAAGGACGTTCGAAGCTCAATTTCATTTTCCGTTCTTTTTATGTAATCTCGAGATTGAAATTTGCCTTTTATTCTAATTTCATCGCCAACTTCGTAGTTTAAAATTATTTTTTCTGCCAGATCTCCCCAAAAGATAACTGGAACATAGGCATATCGATGTCCGCAATTGCTTTTAGTAGAAATTATAGCTCCTGTTATTTCTTTACCATAATGGTTCTTCCGAAAAGTTTCTTTTTTTATTAGCTTACCCGTAACTCTTATAGTGTTATTCAGGTCTGTGGTGTTAGTTGTCAAATAGATTCTTGACACGTACACATATACTTTGCAATGGGACTTTTCATCATCCCCCATATATTTGTGTGTGCGAATTTCTCCGCTAACAAAAATAGGATCTCCTTCCTTAAATTCCTCCATTAGTTTCAGCTTTTCTTCTGGCATCTGCAAAATCACAATATCCTTTTTTCCGCTTTTTCTTTCAACCTCCATTTTTCCCTCAAAGATTTTTTGCGTTCCATTTCTGTGATGAAACTCGAAATTTTCAACAAGGTGGCCAGCTAATAGTGCGTCATTCCTATAGTTGTTCATTTTTTATACCTCCAAAAATCTCTTGTATTTGATATGAAAACTCTTCCATATCATTAATAAAATGGTAACACATATATTATATCATAATTATGTAAAGTGGTCAATTTTTACCACTTATATTTATTTTATTTGTTTTTGCATTTAGCTCTCTGGTTATAATATTTTGAATTTGTGCAATATCTTTTTCGTCTAGTTTGTCTTTTTGCACTACACCTGTTACATTTCCATTATTTACAAATATCACAATATCTTGAAAACCTTTTGTTTTTATTAAATTCTCAGCTATCATAATAGCATTTTTTTCATTGTTTATTCTTTTTATTTCTTCTTGTGCTGTTTTCTTTTCTTCTGAACTTAAATTATTAGTTTCTAATATTTTTTGGTAATTGTCTAACATTTGAGAATACATTTTGTCTCTGTCTAATCTCGACTGTGCAAAATAACTATCTTCTTGTGCTGATGTATTTTGAGTTATGTTGCTAGCTGTATCTTCTTTAGTTTTATTCGTAGTAGCAACATTTTCTGTATTTTCTACAGTTTCATTTTGTGTTTGGTTATTCTCTTTAGTCTCATTTGCACTCACTAATTGAGCATCACCTATTCCCGCCATTAGTTCTGAATCAGCTGCACTACTTGTAGGTATTAAATTACTTTCTTTATTTTGGTTTGCAAAATTTAAATATCCTGCTGTAACTAGCATAAGCGCTATTACTGCAACAACAATTTGATTTCTTTTTAAAATTTTCATATATACCATTTCAAATCCTTTCTTAATTTTCGCTCATTGCAAAAACTTGTATTTTGTGTGATGCCAAACCTGTAACCGCTTCGACTGCTTGAATAATATCAGCTTTTATATTTGTATTTGTAGCTCCTTGTGCTGTAACAATTGCGCCTTCAACTTTTGGACTCACAGTGCTTTGTGTTATAGGTGTTTTGCTTCCATTAGTTTCTTGATATATAACTTCTCTTTTTACGTCTGTTTCGACTAACTTTCTTGTTCCACCAGTTTTATCTTGTTCTTGAGTGTCTTTTTGAGATGATTCTTCGTTATATAACGGAACTGTTTGGCTAGTTTGTGAATATGTAATTAAAACCTTTACATTTCCTACTCCATTTATTTTTTGAAGTATGTCTTCTAACTGATTGCACAAGTTATTATCTTTTTGTTCTGTAATACTTTGTTCTTGTGTAGCTAGTTTTTTATTGCTATCTGTACTTTTGGTATCTTCCTTTTTATCCTTCCAAATTAAGTTTATAGCTACTAATACTACAATAAGTATAATTAAAAAAAATACTAGGTTTTCAATTTTCTTTTTGTTATTTCCATCATCTGATTTTGAAACTAGTTCCTTTATTTTCTCCTTAAACATATTCACTCCTCCTAATTTATATTTATATTTTTCTCTTCTAAGTTATATATGCCACTTAAATATGCTTTCAAATCATTTTGTTCCTTAGTTGAAATGCTTATATCCTCTTCTATGTTTTCAGTAGTATTGCTAATTGTAATATTTATTTCATTTACACCCTTAACCTCGTTGTTTTCTTCATTTTTCCTTTTGGTAACTTGTGCAAATATCTTTTTTAAAGTATATTGCTCATCATTAGATATTTCTAAAGTCAAACTTTTAACACTATACCCTTTTTCTTGTATCTTTTGCTTCATATCATTTTTCAAGTTTGTTATATATACTTGTTTAATTTGATTTTGTTGGCTATTCTCTATATTTTCCTGACTGCTTTTTGTAGATACTTCTATATATGTATTTATGTCATATATGTCTGATACTCTAAATTCATTGCCTGTAACTTTGGTTATTACAGGAGAAACTATTGAAAACAAGATGTATACTCCAATTACAACCTTAACATACTTTTTACAATTGCCATCTGGCAGGAGCATTTCAATAATTGTACCGATTATAACCGCTATTATTATTCCTTGAATCCAACCACTTATCCAATTCATTTTTTCTTCTCTCCTATAAATCATTTTTCAACTAGCGCCTATCTATACATCAGTCCACTATTCGTTATCTTCAGCACCAAAGTAGTTCCCACAATTAACATTACAGACACACTACACATAATAGCAAGTAACATTTTAAAAGTGTTTCCCATTTCTTCTAAAAGCTTTACTATTTTTTCATCTGCTATTGGTTGACATACAGCTCCTGCTAAGTAATATAGTCCCATCAGTATTGCAAGTTTAATTATTGGTCCAACACATATTGCAATTACTACTACTACTCCAACTATTCCAACTGCATTTTTTAATATATTGCTACACCCCATTACAGTATCTACTGCATCACCTAATATTTTACCTACTACTGGTATAAAATTTGAGACGGCGGCTTTAGTAGTTTTTGCAGTTATTCCATCTACTGTACTGCTTAAGCTTCCTTCTACTGAAATTATTCCTACAAATAAAGTAAGTACAACTCCTAATGTCCATACAACTGTAGAATTAAAGAACTTTGATAGCTTGTCTACTTGAATTCTGCTAGATACTTTTGAGATAATTGCTAATGCTGTTGATATTAGTACAAATGGTAGTAAAATAGTAGTTATAAAGTTGCCTATGAAAGTTATTATAAATAATATAATTGGTTCTAATATTCCAGCAGATGCAAAGTTACCAGTAGTTAGCATTAAAGTAATAAGCAGTGGCACTAGACTATTCATAAATCCAACTAAGTTTTGAATACTTGTTTTTACCATTTGAAGAATATCTGAGAAATTTGCCATTATCAAAGTAACTATCAAAATATATTGAACATAATATGTAATTTGGGCAACATTTTTGTTTTCTAATCCTTCACTAATACTTTTTAATATGCTATGAATTATAATTATTACAAGTATGCTTCCTAATACAGTAGCACAGTTTAATACTTCTTTTCCTACTAAACTTACTATGCTTTTTATAATTGTGTCATTGTCTATTTTGCCAGTAATTGCTGAAGTAAATAATTCATTTACATCTATATCTTTAAAAGTATTTTGTGTATACTTTTGTGCTTCTTTTATAAAGCTTGATATGTTCAATTCTTCTTGTTGTGATTGTAAAACATCTTGACTAGTTGTTTCTGTTGCTGTGCAAATGCTTGGAATAAAAATTAAAAATAAAATGGTCATGATAAATATTTTTTTCATTTGTTTAATTCCTTTTCATGGCAATAGTTTTAATATTGTTTCTAAAAGACTTGCTATTATTGGTATTGACATAGAAATAATTAAAACTTTTCCACCCAAGTCTACTTTATTGGCTATTGCTGTTTCTCCTGTGTCTTTGCAAATGCTAACTGTAAATTCCGTCAAAAATGCTATTCCAGTTATTTTTATTAGGAGTATTAGAAATTCATTGTTTATTGCAGTTTTATTTGATAAGGTTGTTAGTAAATCTATTATTGCTCCTATCTTGTCCATTATCATTACTAAAATCAGTACTCCTGCTGCTAAAGAAACATACAGCACAAATTCTGGTCTATATTGTTTTACAATTACAATTATAATTAGTGAAATCAGCCCGAACTCCAATAATTTTAATTATATCCATTGCCTTTTTATCCTTTCTTATAGTCCAAACATCGTTCTTACACTAGTAAATAGTGTGCTAATTTCTTTTATTACAAGAGTAAGAACAATTACAAGTCCTGCTAATGTTGTCATCATTGCTTGATCTTCTCTTCCTGCTCTTACTAGAACTTGATATAGCACAGCTACTAAAATTCCAATTGCTGCTATTTTAAATAATAAACTAATATCCATAACTTTATATCTCCTTTTAAATCAGTATGATTGCAATTGTTAATCCTGTGACTAAGCCTAAAGTTCTATACATTTTCTCGTTTTTTCTACGTTCTTCTGAAGCATTTTCTAGTTGTGCAGTCAAGAAGTCATTTACTACTTCAATTTCACTAATTTGTCCATCTAAATCAGTCTGTCCTAGTAATCTCCCTAAATTTTGCATTACAGAAATGTCTTCTTGATTTAAATTACACTTGGTTTCTTGTAAAGCTTGTACCCACGCCTCTCCTGCTGGAACTTCTTTCATTCTATTTGCTGCCCTGTCAAAAATGTTCCCAACATTTCCTCCTATTTTGTTTGCTATTTCCATAAAAACATTTGGAATAGGCTCATATGTAAATTTAATTTTAGTTGCAAACATATTAAGAGCATTTTTCATTTCCTTTATTTCCTTTTCTCTGTTTGCATACTTTTTAGAAAATAGTATTCCTATTATGCTACTTGTAACTATAATCATAGCTAATATAAATAATCTAAAAGCTAACATTTTATTTCCTCCTAAACTGCTTTTCTTTGGTTTTGTTTTTCATATACCAAGTGTACGTCTCTTTTGCTGTCTAAAATCAGTATTTTGTCTATGTATCCATTTAGCACTAATTGGCTTAATATTGGGTTTTCTTTAATTTGTTCTAAGCTATCTCCATGTGCTGTAAATATCCCATTTACTCCTGAACTAACTGCATATTCAATTGCTTCTATGTCTTCTTTGCTGCCTATTTCATCTGCAATTATTACCTTTGGGCTCATGGATCTAACTAACATTTTCATTCCAAGTGCTTTTGGTATATTATCTATCACGTCTGTTCTTATTCCTAAATCATTTTGTGACACTCCTTTATATGTAGCAGATATTTCACCTCTTTCGTCTACTACTCCACAAGTAATACCTTTGAAATTCATTTCTGGAATTCCATTACTAATTCTTCTAATTATGTCTTTTAATAATGTGGTTTTGCCCAAACCTGGTGGTGAAACAATTAGAGTGTTCCATACAGTATTTCTGTTTAATATATGTATAATGGCTTTATTGCTACAGTTTAGCACTTGCCTTGCAATTCTAAAATTTAAACTACTAATGTAACTCAAAGTTGCTATTTTTTCGTCTTTTATTATCGCATTTCCTGTCACTCCTATACGATGTCCACCTTTTAAGGTTATAAATCCTTCACATATTTGGCTTTGATAAGAATATAAAGAGTTGTCACATACTCTTTGTAAAATTTGAAGTATCATTTCAGGAGTGGTAATATAATCTAATACTTTTTCATCTATATTATTTTTTAGTATAACTGGTTTAGATGTTCTAACTCTAATTTCTTCTACATTGTTCATATTACTAGATATGATTTTTTGTTTTAATACTTCTGGTAAAAATTTTAATATTTCATCCATAGCTTGTACCTCTTTATCAAATTTAAAAACGTGTCAAAATTCTCTGTCCTCAATGGCACAAAAAAAATACATAACATATATATAAATATATATATGCTATGTTTTTTATTTTAGAACTATTTTATTAAATTTTATTATTCTTCCCAGTTGTGATATACGTTCATAACATCATCTAGGTCTTCTAACATATCTATTAGTCTTTGCATTTTTGGTGCATCATTTTCGCTTAATTGAATGTATGTAGATGGTACCATTTGTACTTCTGCTTCTAAAAATTCTAATCCTTGTGCTTCTAAAGCTTCTCTAACTTTTGAAAAATCTTCTGGTGAAGTTGTTATTTCATAACATTCGTCAGTTGCTTCAAAGTCTTCTGCTCCACTATCTAGCGCTAACATCATCATATCATCTTCTGATAGATTTGTTGTAGTTTTATCAATTACTATTACACCTTTTTTACTAAATAAATATGATACACATCCTGTTGTTCCTAAGTTTCCACCTGCTTTATCAAATGCATGACGTACATCTGCTGCTGTTCTGTTTTTGTTGTCTGTACTTGCTTCAACTATAACTGCAACACCATTTGCTCCATATCCCTCATAAATGATTTCTTCATAATTTTCATTACTTCCAGCTCCTGAAGCTTTTTTGATTGCATTATTTATTGTATCATTTGGCATGTTATTTGCTTTACATTTTGCAATAACATCTTTTAATTTAGAATTACCAGCAGGATCAGGTCCTCCCTCTTTTACTGCAATTAATAATTCTCTACCTAATTTTGTAAATATTTTTCCTCTTGCTGCATCTGCTTTACCTTTTTTAGCTGCAATATTATGCCATTTGCTATGTCCTGACATGGTTAACTCCTCCTTTTTTCTTATTTCGTGAATTATTATACCACACAATATAGAGTTTGGGTAGTATTTTTATGAAATTCTCCAAATATTATATATAAAATAGCAGGCAATTGCCTGCTATTTTGTAACTAAATCACTTCTTTCAAAACCGCCTTTGCCATAGCCAATTCCTCATTCGCCTGGATTACCATCACAGGAATATAGCAACATTCCTCATCTGTGATCTTTGTAGTATCCTTGGACAGAGAAAGTCCCACATTCTCATATCCTTCAAAAATTCTACGGAGGATTTCCGTATCATTTTCCGCGATACCTCCGGAACACACAATAGCATCGACTTCATAATCGAGTTCAGCCATATATGCTCCAATGACTTTGCGAACTTCATTGATGAATCTCTCAATGGCAACATTTGCCATTTCATCACCTTCTTCGGCCAACTTTTTGACCAGACGCATGTCAGCTTCTCCAGTGAGTCCATAGAAGCCAGACTTTTTAGTCATGACCTCCATCACCTTCTTCACACTGCCATAGTATTCCACTAACTTCGGGAAAACTCCAGGATCAATGTGTCCACACCTGGTGGCCATCATCAAGCCATCAATAGGAGTATAGCCCATGGTGGTATCTATGCTTTTACCGTTTTTCACAGCATTAGCACTGCATCCCCCACCAAGGTGGAGTAGGATAAGATTAACCTTATCCTCGGAGATATTGAGCTTCTGGGCAGCTCTCTTAGTATTGTCCATATAGACAATTCCATGAGCACCAAATGCTCGAATCCCCACTTTTTCAAAGCATTCTTTCGGCAGAGCATATAGCTGATTCATAATTGGCATTGTTGAATGCCACCCAGTGTCGAACATGTAATAATGTTTGGCACCATAAAACAGCTTTTGAGCCGCCTTGGAGACCTCCAAAGCAGGAGGGTTGTGGTTCGGCGCCAGATCGATATTCCTTTCAAATTCTTTCTGAACTTCCGTCGTTATTTCAATGGGATCGGGACTCTGTAGGAGTTCTCCTCCATTGACCGCTCGATTCACCACAGTGATAATTTCATTCGAATACTTGAAACTCTCTGCTCTCTTGAATCGATTGATTCCATCCTTGAAAGCCTCTGTGTGACTCTCAAAAGGTACGTCATGCACATATTTGTGCACTCCAAACTTCACAGTCGCCTTCTTTACATCCTTCTCCCACCGGTACTCAGCAAGAGGAGTAGTCTGCCCATCCTGAATGGCAAAATCGTCATAAATTGCCATCTTAATGGATGTGCTGCCAGCGTTGATAGAAACGATCTTTCCCATGATGTCTATTCTCCTTTTTTCTTTTCAAAGTAATTTAGTCACTTTAAATAAAGTAACTAATCTACATTATATCACATTTATACCAATCTGGCAATATTTTATGTGTTTATGTTAATCATCTTGTTTTTTATAAAATGTTAATTTTCTCCCATGATAAATTTTCTTTTCCAAAGTGCCCATAGTTTGTAGTTTGTTTATATATTGGCTTTTTTAAGTCTAAATATTTTATTATTCCATTTGGGGTTAAATCAAATTTTTCTTTTATCAATTCCACTATTTTTTCTTCTGGGATAGTGCCTGTCCCAAATGTATCTACATATACTGATAATGGTTGCTCCATTCCTATTGCATATGATACTTGAATTTCACATTTTTTAGCATATCCATTTGCTACTATATTTTTTGCAATATATCTTAACATATAACTTGCACTTCTATCTACTTTACTTGCGTCTTTTCCAGAAAATGCTCCTCCACCATGTCTGCTATAACCACCATAAGTATCTACTATTAACTTTCTTCCTGTAAGTCCTGTATCTCCTAAAGGTCCACCTATTACAAATCTTCCTGTTGGATTTACATATATTTTTGTATTTTCATCAATGTATTTCTCTGGTACTATTGGTTTTATAACCTTTTCTATTATATCTTGTTTCATTTGTTCCATATCTACATCTGCTAAATGCTGGTTTGAAATTAGTATTGTTTCTATTCTTTTTGGTTTATCGTTTTCATATTCCACTGTTACTTGTGTTTTTCCATCTGGCCTTAGATATGGTATTATGTTTTCCTTTCTAACTTTCGTCAATTGCTTAGCTAGTTTATGTGCCATATCAATTGCAAACGGCATATAGTTTTCTGTTTCGTCACAGGCATATCCAAACATAATACCTTGGTCACCTGCTCCTCCGACGTCAACGCCCATTGCAATATCACCACTTTGTGTTGTGATATTTGTTTCTATTTTGCAAGTACGATAATCAATATCTGTCTGTTCATTGTCGTAGCCTATTTGTTTCATAGTTTCTCTTGCAATTTTTTCTGCATCAATTTTAGCATTAGTGGTAATTTGGCCTGCTATTGTAATTAAATTTTTTGAAGCAAAGGTTTCAATTGCCACTCTTGAATTTTCGTCTTGTTCAAGACATGCATCCAAAATACTATCTGATATTAAATCACACAATTTGTCTGGATGTCCTTCTGTTACGCTTTCTGAAGTAAATAAATAATTCTTCATAATTAGCTCCTCCTTATTTCTTTTTTGTGGCATTTAAATTATATCACTATAGTATCCAAATGTAATCATATTTTTTAGTTTTTTTCATAAATTTATATTGGTGAATTTTAGTGATAATTAAAAGTTTTAAAATAAATAAAAGTTTGATATGGCTTTGTATCAGTTCAATAGCACTAATTGTAATTTTACTAATTTGCTATTTTGTACTTACTACTCCTATTTTACCTGTTAGTGGTCAAACAGAAAAATATATTTATAGCAATGATGTTGCAGAATCTAAAAAGAAAAAGGATTACATCAAATGGTTTGAATTTAAAGTAAGCTATGAGGTTTTAGATAAGACATCAAAATTAGATATTAACTCACATCAAAAAAATGAAGCAGTAAAATACAATTGGGTTGAACTTATATCTTACTTAGCTTGTAAATATCAAAATAACTTTTCTAAATTCAAACAAGCTGATTTGGATAAATTAGTAGCAGAATTAAAATCAGGTAAGACAATTGAAGAATTAACTAAAAAGATGAAACTCTATAAATATTATTTTGAAGGCTATGACTCTGCCTTACATGAATTTATAGGTGAATATCAAATTGAAATAAAAGGCTCTAATTCTACTGAAAAAAAGTTTGAAGAAAAGTATGGTTTAAAAGCTTTTTGTCCAATTGCTAAAGGCTATAGTTTTAGTCATTATGATGACTTTGGGGCCTCTAGATCTTATGGTTATAAAAGAGTACATTTTGGCAATGACCTTATGGGTAATATTGGCACTCCTATTATTGCTGTTGAATCTGGTATTGTTGAAGCTGTTGGTTGGAATCAATATGGTGGTTGGAGAGTTGGTATTCGTAGTTTTGATAAAAAACGTTATTATTACTATGCACATTTAAGAAAAAACCATCCTTATGCTGAAAATATTAAAGAAGGGCAAATTGTTCAAGCTGGTGATGTTATTGGATACCTTGGAATGACAGGTTATAGTACAAAAGAAAATGTAAATAACATAAATGTACCTCACTTGCATTTTGGTATTCAGCTTATTTTTGATGAAGTTCAAAAAGAGGGGCCAAATCAAATTTGGTGTGATTTATATGACCTAGTAAATTTTTTACAAAGAAATCGCAGCGAAGTTTATAAAAGTAATCAAGAAACCAAAGACTATAGCAGAAAAATTGATTTTATTGATTCTAATTTACCAGACTAAGCACCAAGAATTTCTACGCAGTGCAAACTGCTAGAAATTTTTGTAATTCATATATTTATCTTCTACAGAGCAAAAAACATAGCAATATTATTTGTTGCTATGTTTAAATAATTTTATTATTTTATTATAAATTTTTCTATACCATGGTATATTATCTACAACAGTCAGCTCAACGTTTTGACTTTGAACATTTACATTCTGCTCTTGTTTTCTATTAACAGGAAATATGACTTCTGTACTTTTACTTAAATTTTCATATTCTAAGGCATCTTGTTTTTCAAATTCTAATTTTTCCTCTTCTGTTGCCCAATAACTACGAAACAATAAACTTAGTATAGCTTTTGTTTCTTTTAATAATTCTTGTTCACTAATTGGCCTAGTTCTATCAATATTTGGTTTATATTCTTTATTTTTATTATTACTTATCAAAATTCTAAGTTGTATAGGTATTTTTTTTACTAGTTCTTCATCTGTATAGTTTAATATCTCATCAACTTCTGATAGTGCCATTTCATAATTCTGGTCCATCATTTGTTTCCCTTCCTTTAGTTTCTTCTCTACTTTCTCTCGCCATTTGTTTCAACTTACAAAAAGCTTCCTTAGCCAATGTAGCTGGAGTCCTTTTAGCAATTGCTTTAAACTCATCTCTTTTGAAAGTTCCTTGTAGGAAATCTCCCTGATTTTTCACAAATACCGTAGCATCTTTTACAGACTGCCATCTTTCTTCATAGATTTTTCTGTCTTCTTCATTTTCAAATACTAAATTCAAAAAACTTTGTACCTTTTCTTGCTCTGTTACATCTGTCCTATAAAATTGTTGCATTTGTTCTTGAAGTTTTTCTGGTTCTAATGCCATTGTTCTGGCAGTTTGAAGTACAGAAGCATATAAATACACATTCTTCTTAATTACTTCTGGATTTAATGTTCCATTACTTGTTCTAAACTCTATTGTGTTTTTCTTTGGATTTCCTACATTAGTTAAGTTAAGTCCATGATATCTTCTAGTATCTAACTTCCCTTTGGCCACTGCTCGCTTTAACAGTCCAAATTTTCTATATGATACCTTAAGTCTATTTTTCTCTATGTCTTTCATTATTTTCTTGCCTGTTGGGCTTGCCATACCTTTTATATGTTGAAGTTTCATGCTTAATCTGTTTAGTCCCTTTTTGGTATTTGTTAGTGTGCCTGCTCTTATTGGATCTCCGACATCATTACACATTTTATATATCAATTCCTCAGATTCAGCCCAAAACCTAAGAAATGTTCCCATTAATTTTTCTGTTTCTTGTAAGTTTTTTCCTGTTAAACATCTAGCGTCAAAATGTACATGACATCCACACTTACTGTCTGTTACTACTTCTTTCCCATGATTACCCGGATATTTTTTCATATGTTCACATACTTCAGTTAAATTTTGCCAATCCTCTTTTGTGTCATGCAAAATAGGAGAAACAAGCTCTGCTCCCCCTTCTGATACTAATGTTTCTTCTATTGCATTTGCCTTTTTCCATCTATGCTCTTTTAGAAACCTGTTACTATCAGCAGACATGTATAAACTAGGTCTATTTTTAGTAGGTATTCCTGTGTTAACATTAAAAGCTTCTAATTCAACCCCAAATTGATATAAATCCGGCAAATTCAATTCTTCAAAATTTTCTGAGTATTTCATGTTTTTTCCTTCTTTAGTAATTTGTATGTTTATTTTACCATAAAAGCGAAAAGATTAAGTACATGTAATGTAAACTTAATCTTTTTGTAATACAATTGTAATATTTTATTCTAAGCTATCTGGTTCTTCTGTTTCATCATACTCATAATCATATTCTATTGGTTCTGGTCTTGGGACTTTTGCATGTTTCGGTCTTGCTTTAACTTGTGCAGTTACTATTGGTTCCTCATCTTTCTCTAGTATTTCTTTTACTTGTTTTTTAATTTTCTCTTGATTTTTCATTTCTTCTTTTTTATTTTGCATACTTTTATTTAACATACAATTTGCTTTTTCCATTAAATCCGGTACATAATCTAGTAGTCTATCAATTGCTGAACAATGCTCTACTGGTAATAATTTGACATTATTTTGTTGAACCACTAAAAATGCAACTGGTGAAATAGAAACTCCTGCTCCACTTCCTCCACCAAATGGTAACCTATATTGTATTGCTTCCTCTTTTTCTCTCTTAGTGTATTCGTCAATTGTTTCGCCTTTAAACTCACTTCCACCTGCTGCAAACCCAAATCCAACTTTTGAAATTGGAATTATTATTATATTATTGCTAGTCTCAATAGGCTCTCCTATAATTGTATTTACATCTACCATATCTCTAATACTATTCATAGCTGTAAGCATAAGGTTTTCTATTGGATGTTGTTGATTGCTCATTTTTCTTCCTTCCTTTCTTTATTAAGATAAATATTATATTGATAATATGTACCATTTTTATCTCAATTATACAATTTAAGTTAATTTTGTATAAATTTTTATTATAATAAAGTGGTTTTATATTATAAATATATCTTTCTTTTTTTATACTCTTTGCTAAATATGGTAATGCTATTGATATTATTGACGCAATAGTTGCTACCAAAAACGAGGTTGTCATCGGGCTTATAAATCCTAAGTTTGCATCTAAATTTAAATATGAAATTTTAGGTTGTAATTTTGGTAGTTCTTTTAGGTCTTTTACTTTAAAATCTTTTCTAAACTTTTTGAAATCTAGTTTTTCCAATTGCATTTTCGAGTACATTTTTCTAACTTTTTTATCATTTAGTCTAAACCATATCCATTTAATTTTATTGCCTAAATATAGCGAAAATATTATTGCATACTCATTTGTATTTTTAGGCTCCATATTTGACACACTTAAGTTTTTTATTTGTATATGTAGTGTTGAGGCTATTATTAAAGTTATAATAGTCACTAGTAATACTAGTATTCCAAGAAAAATTAAAACTAATATCATGATAACCTCCTTTTGAAGTTATTTGATATTAGTTTTTCCATTTTTTG
The DNA here is from genome assembly GCA_000435755.1 of Clostridium sp. CAG:508. Classification (GTDB taxonomy): domain Bacteria; phylum Bacillota; class Clostridia; order TANB77; family CAG-508; genus CAG-273. Next base: position 162,026 of record FR889109.1, on the reverse strand, counting down.
TATTTTTAAACAGTTTTTTTAGCCTTTTCTACAGTGATGTCTCCAAATAGTTCTTCTTGATTTGTAACCACTTTGCTTCTTCTTGATAGTTCTAAAAGTCCTGTAAAAGCTGTCATTACTTCTTGTTTGTTGCATTGTTTTAATGAAAATAGTTTATTGAATACAAATTTATTTTTACGAATAAGCTCTCTAAACATTACTTTTACTTTGCTCTCAACAGTATATGTATCAGTAATTGCAATCTTTTCAATATTCTTAGCATTTTGATTTAGTTTTTGTGCATTTTTTTCTATTACATTCTTATACATTTCAGAAATCATTTCTTTTGTGTATGTTGCTTCTAGTTTTTGTTTTGGCAATTCTATTACTTCTGGATTTTTAAATATTTTTTTAGAATTATTTTCTGCACATTCTTTCAAGGTTTTAGTAATTTCTTTATATTTCTTGTACTCTATAATCCTTCTTAAAAGTTCCTCTTCTGTTAATTCTTTTTCATCCTCAACATCATTTGGCAAAAGTGTTTTTGACTTTAAATATAATAACGTAGATGCCATTATTAAAAACTCACTTGCTATCTCTAAGTTAAGCTCTTCCATAGCATTTAAATATGCTATGTATTGGTCTGTAATTTCACTAATTTTTATATCACAAATGTCCATTTTATTTTTATCAATTAAGTGGCATAACAAATCTAGTGGTCCTTCAAAATTTTCCACCTTTACTTTATATTTATTTGTTTCTAATGTTAATACGTTTTGCATATATTTCCCCTTATTCTAGTGTTTCAAATGCTTCTCTAATATTTTCTGAAGAGTAACCTTTTCTGTATAAAAACTGTTCAATTTCTTCTTTTTCCATTTGAGTTTGCTTTTTTATTATAATTTTTCTAGCACAATTTATTTCATATTCTAATATTTCGTCCTCATGATTTTCAAAATATGTGTCTATTATATCACTACTAAGTCCTTTTGCATATAGTTTATTTCTCATTTCTTTTATAGACAATGTATTTATAGCCATAAACTCATTAACTGCTCTCTCTATGTAGTTTTCGTCATTTATATATCCAATTTCTTTTAAATGTTCAATAACGTCTTCTAATAAGTTTTGGTCAACAGAAGAAGAGAACTTCTGAATTATTTCTCTTTCAGTTCTCTTCTTATACATTATATACTTTAATACTTTAGTTTTTAATTTATCAAATTCTTCTATATTATCGTACAATGTTTTCACCTATTATTCTTCATCATCTGATGGCTCAGTATCTTGTTCAGGATCGTTTTCTTCTTCACCTAAGCTTTTTTCAAAAGCTTTTTCGTAGTTTGCTCTAATTTTTCCTTCTATCTCTTCAGCTACTTTTGGATTTTTAGCCAAGTAATCTTTAACATTTTCTCTACCTTGTCCAATTCTGTCTCCATTATAGCTAAACCATGAACCACTTTTTTCCACTATATCTAAGTTAACAGCAGCATCTAGTATGTTACCTTCTTTAGAAATTCCTTTTCCATAGATTATATCAAATTCTGCCTCTCTAAATGGTGGAGCTACTTTGTTTTTAACTACTTTTACTCTTGTACGGTTACCTATAACTTCTCCATCTTGTTTTAAGCTTTCTATTCTTCTAATATCTAATCTAACTGAAGAATAGAATTTTAAAGCTCTACCACCAGGTGTTGTTTCTGGATTTCCAAACATAACACCAACTTTTTCTCTTAATTGGTTTATAAATACAATTACACATTTTGATTTGTTAATTACACCTGCTAATTTTCTCAATGCTTGTGACATTAATCTTGCTTGAAGACCAACATGTGCATCTCCCATATCTCCATCAATCTCTGCTTTTGGTACTAAAGCTGCAACTGAGTCCACAACTATAATATCAAGTGCGCCACTTCTAACTAAAGCTTCTGCAATTTCTAATGCTTGCTCACCAGTATCTGGTTGAGAAACTATAAGTTCATCTATATTAACACCTAAATGTTTTGCATAAACTGGATCTAAAGCATGTTCTGCGTCAATAAATGCTGCTTCTCCACCCATTTTCTGTGCTTCTGCAATTAAATGTAATGCTAAAGTAGTTTTACCAGAAGACTCTGGCCCAAATACTTCTATAATTCTGCCTCTTGGAATACCACCAATTCCTAAGGCTATATCTAAGCTTAAAGCTCCTGTTGGTATAGCTTCTACGTTCATTGCAGTGTAGTCTCCTAATTTCATGACAGAACCTTTACCAAATTGTTTTTCAATTTGTCCTAGTGCTGCTTCTAGCGCTTTCATTTTTTCCGAATTATCTTTACCCATTATTTATTCCTCCTAAATATTATAAACGTTTGTTTGTGTTTATTATATATTATTATTTTTATTTGTCAAGCATTTTTATAAATTTTTTCAATTTTATTGTCTATACCAATTAGAGAAGTTATAAAAAATACTGTAACAGTTTGGCTTTACATCTCCCATTAAATCTGTAGAATATGCCATCATATCATTATTATAATATAAGCCTATATATGGAACTTGCTCATTACATATTCCAAAAATTTTAGCATATCTTTCTTTTAATTGTTCTTGATCTGTAATATTATTTATTTCGTTTATAGTAGAAATAATTTCATCATTTTTGTAATTAGATAAATTATTTTCTCCTAAAAAGTAACTTAAATCTGGCGCTATTGAAGTATATACTCCAGTTAATATCATTTCATAATCCTTATTATTTAGATATTGTTTATATTGTGAATCTGATACTTGTTTTACATTGATCTTTATTCCAAATAACTCTAGTTGATCCTGTATTGCTTGTGCAACTTTAACCCTTTGACTATTACTCTTACTTACAACAAAATCAATATTTATTGTTTTAGTAACTCCGTCTATTTCTTTTTGCCAAAGTCCATATTCATATTTCCAACCTGCATTTTGTAAAATTTCTTTTGCTTTTTCAGTATTAGTTTTGTTAGATACTTCAATATCTTTTAATAAATAGCTGTTATTTATCAATGGATAATTTGCCACTGTAACTTTATTTTCTAAAGTTGACGTTACTATTTTTTCTTTGTCAATAACTTTGCTAATAGCTTGTCTTACTTCTGAATATTGTAAAATAGTATTTTGGCAGTTTAATGCTATATAGTCGTATTCTCTGTTTGCAAATACCTTTTTGTTATATCCCATACTTCCTATATATTCTTCTGCATTATTATTGCTGGTATGAATCAAATCAATACTTCCTAATTTAAATGCATTATATTCTTTCCCTCTAGTATCATATAAATTTATATATATTGTTTTTATATTAGCATTTTCTGTATCAATGTTTCTCCAATTTTCATTTTTGCTAAGTTCAATTTTATCTGTTTGTATCTTAGCAATTTTGTATTGCCCTGTTCCTAAAGGTATTGTATTTGAATTTAAGCTAGTTGATTTATATTGCTTTGACGATATTATAGGAAATATTAAATTGTATTCAAAAAATGGCTCTGTTTGTTTTAATTCGATTCTAACAGTATTTTCGTCTACAATTTCCACATCTTTTATATTCTTAACATTTGAGTAATATACAGACTTTGTTTGGCTTTGTAGTTTAGTAACTGAAAATTTAACATCTTCTGCTGTAAACTTGCTTCCGTCCTGCCATTGTATATTTTCGTTTAGTTTAATTACATATGTTTTATCTCCAATTCTTGACCATTCTTTTGCTAAGCACTCAGACACTTTGTAATCTTCGGTTATACTAAGTAATGGTTCAAATATAAGCTGGTCTATATAAATTGCTTCTTGATTGTTAGTTACATATGGATGTATACTATCAAAGTTTGAAATTCCAAGCCTTATATTTGTAATCATATCTACTGTTTGGTACGATATGTCTTTATTTTCTTGCTGTTCATCTTTTTTATTGTGTGTTATACCATACACTATTCCAGCTATTATAAATAATATAAATATTACAATTATAATTTTTAATGATTTTGCCTTCATTGCACACTCTCCTTTTGCTCCCTAATTGTATAATATATTTTGGTCTTTTTCAATGATTTAAAACAAAAAGCACAAAAATATACTTAAATATATTTCTGTGCCCCTATATAAATTTAATTTTAAACTAAATTATTTTCTTGATTCAACAATCAGCTTAATGCCTGTTCTGTCCTCCCCTTCAACTTCTACCTCTGCAAATGCTGGTATACATACCAAATCCACTCCTGCTGGTGCTACAAAGCCTCTTGCTATTGCAACAGCTTTAACTGCTTGATTTAGTGCTCCTGCTCCAATTGCTTGCATTTCTGCTTTGTTTGATTCCTTTACCAAACCTGCTATTGCTCCTGCAACTGAGTTTGGATTTGATTTTGATGAGATTTTTAAAACTTCCATTTTTGCCTCCTAAATTTTTATTTTTTGTTCTGTGAACAGTTATAGTTATATTACAATTTCCAAATTTTGTCTAGTAGTTTTTGGAAAAAAGTGGAAGTTTTTTCTTTCATTTTTTTACATTATTTGTCATTTTCGTGTCGAATTTATTCTATTTAATTAAAAGTCTTTCAACTTTCTCAGCTTTTCCTGTTTGGTCATTCAATTCAAATATGCATCCATTAAGCATACAAGATCCTTCTGCCAATTTGTATCTTTCTGGTAATGATGTAACAAATCTTTTTACTGATTCTTCTACCCCCATACCAATAACTGAATTTATTGGTCCTGTCATTCCTAAATCAGTTATATATGCTGTTCCTTTTTCTGTTATTTGTTCATCTGCAGTTTGCACATGTGTGTGTGTACCAAATAGTATGTTTACTTTTCCATCTAAGAAATGTCTCATAGCAATTTTTTCAGCTGTTGCTTCAGCATGAAAATCTAGTACTATTATATCTGCTTCTTTTGATAGTTTGTCAACTAAATTTTCTGCAACAGTAAATGGATTTTCTGATAAGACACTCATATCAGTTCTTCCAATTAAGTTCATAACAACAATGTTTTTATCTTTACATTTGCATATTGTATAACCTTTTCCTGGTACTCCTTTAGAATAGTTGGCAGGTCTAATTAGCTTTGGATGATTTATAAACTGAAATATATCTTTTTTAGCCCAAGTGTGATTTCCCATTGTAACTACATCTATTGGTAATTTCAATAAGTCATTCCAGTTTTTAAAAGTAATTCCCATCCCTCCTGCAACATTTTCTGCATTTACTATTACAAAATCTATTTGTGCTTCTTCTTTTAATTTTGGTAAAACTTGTTTTAATTTATCTAATCCATTTTCCCCTACTAAATCTCCAACTGCTAGTATTTTCATTTGCATCAATTCCTTTCTAGGATATGTTTTATATGGTATATTATAAACTTAATTGGTAAAGTTAGTCAAGTGGGAGTTAGAGTTATAACTTATTTAAGTAATTTTGGTATTTATTGAAAATATGTAAAATAAATATTTGATATGTGTCGTTTCTGACTTCATATATGATAACAAAATTATTGATTAAAAGTTTTCTAAGATTTCTATTTTTAAATTTTGATTTAAATATTCTTGAATATCTTTCTGGTAGATATTGTAGACTTAAAATTTTATTTCTTATTTTTTTATATTTTTCATTTGCAATTTTCGGCTCTTGAAGATAATCCACTATGTAGCTATAAATGTCTAATAATTCTTCTTCAAAAGCCTTTGTAGTTTTTATATTGTATTTATTCATTTATATTGTACTTTTCCTCCATTTCTTGAAAGAAATTTTGGGCTGGTCTATAGTTTCCGTTTTCTATATCTGCTAGTCCTTTTTCTATTTTTTCATAAATGTCTTTTTTAAAGCTTTCGAAATCGTCAAGTTTTTCATTGAAATGTTTATTAATTAAGTCTTCTATCCTCTTTTCTTCATATTGCTCATATGCTTCATTGCTTAATAATACTAAATCATTATATCCATTTTTTGTAATATATATTGGTTCATTAGTTGCATGACACAACTTTGATATTTCATTATAGTTATTTCTTAAATCTGCACAAGGTCTAATTAATGCCATTTAAAATTCCTCCTTTAAAAATATATACAGATTATATCAAAATTTTATCATTAGTACAATAGAAAATTTAATATTTTTTACTAAATTTCTAGCTTTATGTAGAAATTTAGTATATAATTGTAATGTTCATGCGAATATGCTGGAACTGGCAGACAGGCACGTTTGAGGGGCGTGTGCAGTATTGCGTGTGGGTTCAAGTCCCACTATTCGCACCAAATTTGTTTTAGGGGGAAATATTATGAAAGAAGAATTTTTATTATTATTACAATCTGTTCAAAGAGAAGGTATGGACAAGTTACTTACATATATAGAAAAAACTGATTTTTTTAAGGCACCTGCTAGTACAAGATTTCATGGAAATTATGAAGGTGGCCTATTAGAACATAGTTTAAATGTTTATCATTTGTTAAAAGAGAAGTTATCTCATAAACCATATAGTGATATTGTTAAAGCCTCTGATGAGACAATTATTTTAATTACTTTACTACACGACTTTTGCAAAGCCAATTATTATACAGTTGATTATCGTAACAGAAAAAATGAAGATGGTGTTTGGGTAAAAGAGCCATATTATACAGTTAATGACACAATTCCATATGGTCATGGAGAAAAATCTGTAATGATGATTACTAAATTTATTGACTTAACCTTAGAAGAAATGTACTGTATTCGTTGGCATATGGGATTTACAGAGCCAAAGGAATTATATAATACTATTAGTACTGTTTATGAAAGATACCCTCTTGCTTTAGCTTTACATGAAGCTGATTTGGAAGCAAGTTATATTCTTGAAAGTAGAAAAAAATAATTATGAGATTAGCATATGTAAATTCAAGTAAATATTCTAATGTTAAAGAGGTCTTGAAGGCAGAGTTTTCTATGTCTGATAGGCTTCTATTAAAGTTGAAAAAATTAGATAAAATTTATTTAAATGGCAATGTTACTTCTGTAAATCATCCAGTTCTTGAAAATAATTTAATTGAATGTTACCTAGATTATGAAGAAGATAACTCAAATATTGTACCTACTGAAATGCCACTTAACATTATCTATGAAGATGAAGCTTACATAGTTGTAAACAAGCCTGCTGGTATTCCAGTTCATCCTTCTATGGATCATTACACAGATAGTCTTTCTAATGGAATTGCTTTTTATTTTAATCAAATTGGTTTAAAAAAGAAAATTAGACCTGTTAATAGACTTGATAAAGATACTTCTGGCATTGTTATATTTGCTAAAAATGAGTATATTCAAGAATGTTTAGTTAGGCAAATGAAGTCTAAGGAGTTTATAAAAAAGTATATTGCTGTTGTTAATGGCAATTTAGATAATCTTGAAGGAACTATAAATGCTCCTATTGCTAGAAAAGAAGGCAGTATTATCGAAAGATGCGTTAGTGAAACTGGAGATATTGCTATTACTCATTATAAAGTTCTAAAAAGAAAAACTGATTTTGACATAGTTGAATGTATTTTAGAAACTGGCAGAACTCATCAAATTCGTGTTCATTTTGCTTATTTAGGTCATAGTTTATTAAGTGATACATTGTATGGTACAAGCTCAAGTCTAATAAATAGACAGGCTTTACATGCTTATAAAGTTGAGTTTACACATCCACTTTCAAAGAAAAAAGTAAAATATATTGCAACTGTTCCTGAAGATTTAAATAAACTTATGGAAAACGCGTAGGCACTTACCTACGCGTTTTCATTTAATATAGTAAATCTATAAGCCGGGTTCTGTCATTTAAGATAGTCATTTATCTACTACTTATATTACTATAAGTCTCATGCCACCAAATCGGAAGATGACGAGTAGTCTTAGCCTTCCTGCTCGGTGTTGCTCCAGATGGGGTTTACACTGCCTAATATGTCACCATATTAGCGGTAGGCTCTTACCCTGCCTTTTCACCCTTACTGTATAATACAGCGGTTATTTTCTGTTGCACTTTCCTTAAGGTTACCCTCACTGGACGTTATCCAGCATCATTACTCTATGGAGCCCAGACTTTCCTCGTACGCAGCCTTTCGGCTTTGCTATACGCGACTATCCAACTTACTACCTTTCTATTATACTACATTTTTAACAAGATTTCAAACTTTTTTGCTTGTTTTATTAACTTTAAAAATCTGCCAATGATTATCATTGACAGATTTTGCTTAGGTATTATTCATCTTTTCCATATTTCTCATCATATTCTTTTTGAGCATCAACTGCTTCTAAGAATGCTACTTTTGCTTCTTCTGCTGCAAGTAATGCTAAAGTTACACATTGTTCTGCATATTCTAATTCATTATCAATATATTTAGATAATTTTTCTTTGTCATATGCTTCTTTTCTTTCTTGAATATTCTCTTTTGCCACTTTGAAGTTCATTTGGGCTCTTAATAATTCACTTGAAATTTTGCTTTTTCCTCTTTCTGATGCAATTCTGCATTGCTCTTTTGCAGCTTCTAGACCGCTTTGTGCATCTTTCATTTTTGCTGATAACACATCTTTTGCTTCCATTCCTGCTATTATTACTGTATCTGTTCCATCTTTAATTTTTGCGTTTAACTCCTTCATTTTTGCATTAAATTCTTCCATTTTTTGTTTTCTTTCTTCTTTGTCCATAATCAATTACCTCCTAAATAATTTACTAGCTAATATATACCATAACATTGTGAACAAATTGTGAATTTAACAGTACAACTTTGAAAATAAAATTAAGGTCACTCTACTATAATCTCCATTT
>FR889109.1:88611-153251 GCA_000435755.1 Clostridium sp. CAG:508 | reverse complement strand
CTCTACTATAATCTCCATTTTGCTCATTAGGTTTCTATATTCTATAAAAAATATTTCTTTGTCTTGTAAGCCTACTGCTTTCTTTAGTTCATTTATCGAGATATAGCATTGGCTCATTGTTGCTTGGTTTGTATAATCATTTGTTACTGTGTTTAATAAGTTTGAAAATATTTTTTCTGCAGTTGCTAATTTTGCACTTGCTTCATTCCATTTTCCATTTGTCACATCTGTATATGCTGCTACAGAGTTATATTGAATTGTTAATATATCTGTTTTTCTAGTGTCTTTATCATATGCTTTTCTATATTCTAATATTTTTCCATATATTCCTGTTATTTCATTCATTGCATTTGCCTTGTTTTTGGCTTTTACTGCTTGCGTTGCTTTATTTAGTCCATCATTAAAAGTTAATATTGCATTATTGTTAATGCTCAGACTGTATAAATCAATACTCACAGTATTCCACACTTGATATATTTGCTCTACTTCTGTTTCAATTTTATCCCATTTTGCATCATATTTACCATTATTTTTTAATATTCCATTTTGAACTGTATCTGTTTTATTTTCTACTTTACTATTTTGCTGCAAATTATCATTTCCCTGTGTTTTGTTTTTGTCTGCTTGATCACTCAAGTTTGTGTTTATATTAGTTTGTATTTTAGGCTCTGTTTCTTGAAGTCTATTATCTCCAATAGTAAGACCATTAAAATCTCCAAGCATTGTTACAAAATATTGATTTAAATACATCAATTCTTGTGTAACTTTATCTTCCATTTTATTGTCATTACTATCTCCTTTTGCATAAGCAACTAAAGAAGATAAAATTATAATTATTATAATTACTGCAATTATCATAATTATTATCGCTTTTTTCATAATTTCCACCTTTCTAAGCATATTATTTGCAAAAAATTGCCTTTTATTCTTAAGTATAATTATTTTTATTTTTTTAATACTAATTATGAAGGAGATTTTTTTATGAATGCAATTGTTAAATTGTATAGTACTAAAAGTGGCGAAATTTTTAAATTTTTGCAACATTTTTCCAAAGACATTAGTTCTATTGATGATGATTTATTGTGGCAAAAAAATTATAAAAATCCTATTGAAATTGCTGATATTATTAGTGCTTTGCTTGAAAACGATTATGATATAAATATGTGGATTAGTTTGGATAAGGATGTTTTTATAAATGTGACTGAGCATAATGCAGATGACATTATTAGATATTTATTTGAAAGATATCCTTATTAAATTAAGCACTTTTTTATTTTTTATTCATAAAATCTACTAGAAAGGTGTGATTTTATGAGTAATATAAAGTTAGCAGTTATTGGTGCTACTGGTCTTGTAGGGCAAACAATTATTAAAGTTTTAGAAGAAAAAAAACTACCTATTAGTGAATATACTTTTTTTGCTTCTAGTAGATCTGCTGGAAAAGAAATTAATTTTTTAGGTAAAGATTACAAAGTGCAAGAGTTAACTCAAAATTCTTTTGATTCCGGTTTTGATTTTGCAATTTTTTCTGCTGGTGGAAGTGTATCGAAAGAATTTGCTCCAATAGCAGTTTCTAAAGGTTGTACAGTTATTGATAATAGCAGTTGTTTTAGAATGGATAAAGATGTACCTTTAGTAGTGCCTGAAGTTAATTTTGAAGATGCTAGAAATAATAACGGAATTATTGCAAACCCTAATTGTTCCACAATACAAGCTGTTGTTGCATTAAAGCCTTTGGATGACAACTATGGTATAAAAAGAATTGTGTATAGTACATATCAAGCTGTTTCAGGTGCAGGATTTAAAGGTGTGGAGGATTTAAAATCAGGAATTCAGAGCTACAATAGTGAGTTATCTGTTTTAGAAAATCAAACTCATGATTATGAATTACAAAAATTCAAGGTTCCTATTTTTAGTAATTGTATTCCTCATATTGATGTGTTCTTAGATAACGGTTATACAAAAGAAGAAGAAAAAATGATAAATGAAACCAGAAAAATTTTAGGAAGGCCTAATTTAAGAATAACTGCAACTACAGTTAGAGTTCCGGTTTTAAATAGCCATAGTGAGGTTATAAATGTGGAATTCGAAAGAGATTTTAGACTTAAGGAATTAAAGCAAATATTAAAGCAATCTTCTGGTATTATTTTAAGAGATGACTATCCTACTACTTTAGATTCTAATAATCAAGATAATGTATTTATAGGTAGAATTAGAAGAGATTTCAGTGTGTCATCTGGTGTTAATTTATGGGTAGTTGCTGATAATTTAAGGAAAGGTGCTGCTAGTAATGCTGTCCAAATTTTAGAAAGATTACTAATAGACTAAAAAGAAAAGAATTTCTAGTAGGTTATTCTACATAGAAATTCTTGTTTTTTATTCTTTTTCTAACATTATTGTCACTGGTCCATCATTTTGCAATGAAACTTGCATATCTGCTGCAAATTTACCTGTTGCAACTTTTTTAATATTTTGTTTTTTGCATTGCTCTACAAAATATTCATAAAGTTCATTTGCTAAATCTGGTTTTGCAGCATTTATAAAGCTTGGTCTATTTCCATGGCTTGTATCTGCATAAAGTGTAAATTGTGATACTATCAATAGTTCACCATCTATATCTTTTATAGACAAGTTCATTTTTTCATTTTCATCTTCAAAAACTCTTAAATTAATTAGTTTTTGTACTAGAAAATCTGCAGTTTCTTTGGTATCTGTTGGTGCTACTCCAAGCAATACCATAAAGCCTTGTCCTATTTCTCCAATTGTTTTACCTTCAACGACTACATTAGAATTTTTTACTCTTTGTACTAATAATCTCATATTCTTCTCCTTACTCTGCCTTTTTTTCACGTGTCATTAACTTTGTTACAGCTTCTCTTGGTTCTAATCCATTATATAGAATATCATAAACTGCATTTACTATTGGCATTTCGATATTATATTTTTGTGCTAATTTATATGCTGCCTCAATGTTGTCAACACTTTCAATTGTCATTCCAACTTCTTTTCTAGTTTCTTCTAATGAAAGTCCTCTTCCTATACATCTTCCAGCTTTTCTATTTCTGCTGTGTTCGCTCATACATGTTACAATTAAATCTCCTAAACCAGATAAACCATAAAACGTATTGTGCTCTCCACCCATCGCAACACCTAATCTTGAAAGTTCTGTTAGCCCTCTTGATATTAAAGCTGCGAATGTGTTATCTCCTAAGTTTAATTCTGCTACAATACCTGCACAAAAAGCTATAATATTTTTTAATGCTCCGCCTAACTCAACACCTTGTATATCATTACTTGTATATACTCTCATACTTTCATTCATAAATGTATCTTGAACTAAATATTGCACATTATAGTCTTTAGATGCTGCAACAATTGCTGTTGGTATTCCTAATGAAACTTCTTCAGCATGACTTGGCCCAGAAAAAGCTCCTATTTTTACATTTTTTAATTCTTGCTTTGCTACATCACTTAAAGTTGATAAACTTTCAAGTTCAAAACCTTTTGAGCATATAACTACCGGTTGATTTGTAATATATTGTTTATATTGATTTAATGTACTTCTAAAAAACTTTGATGGTGTGACATGTAATATTAAATTTGAACCTTCTACCGCTTCTTTTATGTCTGTTGTGCAATATATATTTTCTGGCATCGTTGCCATTGGCAAAAACATACATTTTCTTTCTTTATTTATCAAATTAGCTTCTTCCTGAGCAAATGACCATATTTTAACATTATGTCCCATTTTAGCTGCATGTATTGCTAAGGCACAGCCCCAGCTTCCACTTCCTATTATACAGATGTTTTTCATTTGTCTTTCCTTTCTATTTTTTAAAGCTTAATCTATTTTCTGTTCCATTAAGAATTCTCTGCACATTTGCTCTATGATTAAATATAACTAATAAAGATACAATGATACTAAATACTAAATAACTCCAGTTGCTATTGCTAGTTGGAACAATATAATTTTGGTCTATAAATGCAACCAATATTGGAAATAATATAGCTGCTGCAATAGAACCAACTGATACCATTTTCGTTAATGCCATTAAAACTAATGCAAATATCAAACAAATTAGTCCTATTTGCCAATTTATCATTAATAAAACTCCTAATGCTGTAGCAATACCTTTTCCACCTTTGAATTTAAAGAATACAGGGAATGTATGTCCTATTATTACAAATATTCCAGCTAATTGTACTAATAAAGCATTGTCTAAATTCTTAATAATTTTTCCAACTAGAACTGCTATTAAAATAGATACTACTCCTTTTAAAATATCACAAATTAATGTGATTACTGCTGCTTTTTTTCCTACAGACCTTAACATGTTAGTAGTTCCTGCATTTCCGCTTCCCTTTTCTCTAATATCAAAACCTGCCATTCTTTTGCTAAGTATAATTGAAAAGTTTATACTTCCTATTAAATATGCAATTACTGCAATTATTATATATGTTGCCATCTAAATCACTCTCCTTTGTTACTCTTTTTCGCCTTTTTCTCTTACTATCATTCTAATTGGTGTTCCTGTTAATCCAAATTCTTTTCTTATTTGGTTTACCAAATATCTTTCGTAAGAGAAATGGAATAATTCTTTATCATTTACAAATACCACAAATGTTGGTGGTTTTGTAGTAGCTTGTGTCATATAGAATATTTTTAATCTTCTACCTTTATCTGTTGGTGGTTGCACAATTGTTACTGCTTCACTTAATACATCATTTAAAACTGAAGTAGATACTCTTAATGCATTTTGACTTGCAACCATATTTATCATTTCATATAGTTTATTTACTCTTTGTCCTGTTTTAGCTGATATAAACATTATTGGTGCATATGATAAATATGACAATTTGTTGTATACATCTTTTTTATAGTTTTCCATAGTTTGGTTATCTTTTTCTATTTCATCCCATTTGTTTACAACAATTATTACACCTTTACCAGCTTCATGTGCCTCTCCTGCAATTTTAGCATCTTGAGCTGTTACTCCTTCATTTGCATCTAACATTAAAATACATACATCAGCTCTTTCTACTGCTAATAAACTTCTCATAACGCTATATTTTTCTAGGTTATCATTAACTTTACTTTTTCTACGAATTCCAGCTGTATCAATAAATACATATTTTCCAAATTCATTTTGGAATTCAGAGTCAATTGCGTCTCTTGTAGTTCCTGCAATATCACTTACAATTACTCTATTTTCTCCAAGTATTTTATTTACTAATGAAGATTTACCCACATTTGGTTTTCCAATAATCGCTACTTTAATAACATCACTGTCATCTTCATCCTCTGTTTGAGGTGGAAGATTATCATATACAGCGTCCAGAACGTCTCCTATACCTTTTGCGTTAACTGAAGACACTGCATATGGATCACCTATTCCTAAGTTATAGAATTCATATAATTCATCAGGAGTTTTACCAAATGTGTCTGATTTATTACATATCAAAATTATTGGCTTCTTTGATTTTTTAAGCATTAATGCAATATCATGGTCTGCTGCTGTAACTCCTTGTTTTATATCTGTTATAAATAGAATTACATCTGCAATTTCTATTGCCATATCTGCTTGTCTGCGCATTTGAGAAAGAATAACATCATCTGACTCTGGTTCAATACCTCCTGTATCAACTAAAATAAAGTTTCTACCTCTCCAATTTGCATCAGCATAAACTCTATCTCTTGTAACACCTGGTGTATCTTCAACTATTGATATTCTCTTTCCAACTACATAGTTAAAAAATGTAGATTTTCCTACATTTGGTCTTCCTATAATTGCAACTGTTGGTTTACTCATTTCTTCATTCCTTTCTTAATACGTAAGTTTTCCTTCTAATAAATCATCATTTTGAATCCACTCATCCACATCAACTTCAATATATTCTGTTTCACTAGTCCTTACTATAACTTTCTTAATTCCACTATTTATAATCATTTTTCTACACATTTGACATGAATTAGCTCCCGGATCATATTCACCATTTTCTACTTTAAACAATGATAAATATAAAGTACCTCCAATCATGTCTTTTCTACTTGCACTAATTATAGCGTTTTGTTCTGCATGTACGCTTCTACAAGCATCATACCCACCATGTCTAATATCTGGGAAACATTTCTTTTTTACGCAGTATCCTAAATCTATACAATTTTTTCTTCCTCTTGGTGCACCATTATATCCAGTAGAAATTATTTCATCATTATTTACAATTACACATCCCACTTTTTTTCTTAAGCAAGTACTTCTTTCTGCTACTGATTTTGCTATATCTAAATAATAATTATTTTTATCAATTCTAGCATTCATATTACTAAATTTCCTTTTTATAATTTCGTATATATTTTATCATACTCTGTCAAATAATGCTATTCTATTTAGTAAAATTTTTGATGAAAATTGTGACAGCAAAATAGCATAGCTTAAAAGCTATGCTATTATTGATTTTACTCTTCTGATTTTGCAACTACTTCTTTTCCATCATAGTATCCGCAGTTTGGACATACTCTATGTTGTAATACTTTTTCATGGCAATGTGGACAATCAACTAAATTTTGATTTTCTAATTTCCATGTAGATCTTTTTAAATGTGTTCTTGCTTTTGACCATCTTCTTTTTGGTTGTGCCATTTCTAATTCCCTCCCTTGATTGCTTTTTCTCTGTAATCTATATTTTAATTTATTACCTAAAAATTGATACTATAAAATTATACTAACTTTTTTTGCATTTGTCAACTGCTTTGCCATTTTTATTGTTAATTTTTAGCAAACTTTTTGTTTATGGCTTGTTTTATTGCAAATATAAATAATAAAATAATTCCACCAATTAAAAATACATCTGACAAATTACAATTCATCGAATTTGCAATATTAATAAAATCTATTACATAGCCTCTAAATAGAATATCAATTAGATTTCCTATTGCTCCTGCTAATATTAGCATTAGAGATAATATTATATTATTTTTTGCTTTGCTATATCTTTTTACTAAATATATAACAATTGGAATTATAATTATTATGCTTTCTAAGGCAATCACTGATATTTTTATTCCATTTGTAATTTCAAATATTGTTCCTTCATTTTGCCAATAGTATATTTTCAAAACATTTGGAATAAGTTCCATATTTTTATTTACAAATAACACTTTTGTCAGTTGGTCTAATATTAAAGCAATTATTCCAATAATAATTGATGTTCTTTTTTTCATTACTTATTCCTCCTTTGTAGTGTTTATCTTAAGTAATTTAAATATTTCTACAACAACAATTGGTATAAACACTAGTATAACTGTCTCTAAAATGTTCATTGCTGGTAATACTGGTATACTAAATATATTTCTTAATGCTGGTACAAATAATACTATAAGCATTAGTCCTGCAGATACAGCTGTTGCAAGTATTAGTTTGCTGTTATTAAATACTCCTGTTTTGAATATAGATTTTTTGTTGTTTCTAATATTAAATACATGTACTAATTCTGAAAGTGCTAAAACTGTAAATGCCATTGCTTGCCCTATTTCCACTTTGACTTCTTCTGCAGATAATGTTCTTACAATTCCATTTGCTTCTGTTATATTTACAACTGGTAACTCATTTTCTGGTGTTGCTAAACCAATTATAAATGCAACAAGTGTAAGTACACCAATCATAATTCCTTGGTATATTACTCTAAAAGTCATTCCTTTTGTAAATACACCTTGTCTTGGTTTTAATGGCTTTCTATTCATAATGTCTTTTTCTGCTGGGTCAACTGCTAGTGCTAATGCTGGTAATGAGTCTGTTACCAAGTTTATCCACAATATATGAATTGGTAATAATGGGGTAATTAAATTTACATCTATGTTAAACCATTTGCTTAAAAGTGGGGTCATTAAAATTGCTACAAATAATATGATTATTTCTCCAACATTGCTTGATAGTAAAAACTGAATTGCTTTTAATATATTATCATATATACGTCTTCCTTCTTCTACTGAAGATACTATTGTAGCAAAGTTATCATCTGTTAATATAACATCTGCCGCTTCTTTTGATACATCAGTACCAACTATTCCCATTGCACATCCTATATCTGCTGTTTTTAATGCCGGAGCATCATTTACTCCATCACCAGTCATAGCAACAATTTCTCCATTTGTTTGCCAAGCTTTCACTATTCTTACTTTATGTTCAGGTGAAACTCTTGCATACACACTATATTTTCTAACATTTTTTATCAAGTCTTCATCTGACATTTCTTCAAGTTCACTACCTGTAATCGCTTCATCCTCATTTTCTAAAATTCCTAAAGCTTTAGCAATTGCAATTGCTGTAATTTTGTGGTCACCTGTAATCATTACTGTTTTAATACCTGCTGTTTTACATTTTTCTACTGCGTCTTTTACTTCTTCTCTTGGTGGATCTATCATTCCAACCATACCAACATAAGTCAAATCACTTTCAATAGTTTTCATTTCTTCATCTGTCGGCTCATGGTCTAATTCTTTATATGCCATTGCCAATACTCTAAGTGCACTTTTAGCCATTTCTTCATTTTGTTTTGCAATTTCTTTTTTATATTCATCAATGTCAGTATTTACATTTCCATTTATAACATAGCTATTACATCTGCTTAGTAGTTCATCTACTCCACCTTTTGTATATACCATATATTTATTAGGAAATAGATGTACTGTTGTCATAAGCTTTCTGTCAGAATCAAATGGTAATTCTTTTACTCTTTCATATTTTTCTAGAATTGGTGGTTGAAAATCTAGTTTAAATCCCATATCAATTAAAGCTGTTTCAGTTGGATCTCCAGTAAGTTTTCCATCTGATACTTTTGTATCATTACAAAACATACTAATATATGTTAATTTCTCTAGTTCATCACCTAAATTATCTATATCTATATCATCTAAGTCTACTAACTTATTGTTATAAAATACTTTTTTAACTGTCATTTTATTTTGTGTTAATGTTCCTGTTTTATCCGAACATATAACTGTTGTACTTCCTAATGTTTCTACTGCTGGAAGCTTTTTAACAATTGCATGTTTTTTTACCATTCTTTGTACTCCAATTGCTAATACAATTGTAGATACAGCAGCTAAGCCTTCTGGTATAGCTGCAACTGCTAAACTTACTGCAGTCATAAACATTTCTATTGGTTCTTTACCATATAATAAACCTATTATAAAAATTATTACACAAATTACTATTGCTACAATTCCAAGTGTTTTACCTAGTTTGTTTAATTTTTGTTGTAATGGAGTTTCTGTTTCTTCAACTTCATTTATCATTCCAGCTATTTTTCCAACTTCAGTATTCATACCTGTTGCAACAACAATACCTCTGCCTCTACCATAAGTAATTAGGCTTGAGGAAAATAACATATTAGTTCTATCTCCTAAACCTATTTTTTCATCATTTATTACATTGGTATTTTTATCAACTGGAACTGACTCACCTGTTAAAGATGCTTCTTGCGCTTTTAAATTAGCAGATTCTATAATTCTTAAATCTGCTGGAACATAATCTCCAGTATCTAGAATTACAGTATCTCCTGGTACTAATTCTTTTGATGGTATTACAGCTACTTTTCCATTACGAATTACTTTAGTAACATGAGAGCTTAATTTTTGTAAAGCCTCTAATGATTTTTCTGCCTTACTTTCTTGTGCCACTCCAATAATTGCATTTACAATTACAACTATTAAAATAATAATTGAATCTGTTATTCCTTCACCCTGATAATATCCTACTGCTCCAGAAATTACAGCTGCAATTATTAAAATAATAATCATAAAGTCTTTAAATTGTTCTAAAAATTTAACAATTAAACTCTTTTTCTTTTTAGCCTGTAATTCATTTAGCCCGTAAAATTCTCTTTTTTCCTTTACTTGTTCATCAGATAATCCTTGAGTCCCTACTTTTAACTCTTCTTTAACTTCTTCAATGCTTTTATTAAACCACTGTTCTTCCATTTTTCTTCTCCTTTGCAATATTTTACCACTTAGCTTTTATTTAATTCATTGTAAATTATATTTTATTTTGTAAAAAATAGCAATAGTTTTATTTTTATGATATAATTTTTCAAAGTTTTATAGGGGGAATATTTATGTCAGTAGAAAGAGTAAAAAATTATTTAAAAAAATATAATATGGATGATAGAATAATAACTTTTGATTCTTCTAGTGCCACAGTAGCTTTAGCTGCTCAAGCTCTTGGTTGTGAAGAGGCTAGAATTGCAAAGTCTTTATCTTTTAGACTTGGAGAAAATACTATATTAGTTATAACTGCTGGAGATGTAAAAATAGATAATGCAAAATATCGCCATGAATTCGGAGAAAAGGCTCATATGCTTTCTTTTGATGAAGTAGAAGAAAAAATTGGTCATCCTGTTGGTGGAGTTTGTCCTTTTGGAGTTAATGATGGCGTTTCTATTTATTTAGACGAGTCTCTAAAAAGATTTACAACTGTTTTTCCTGCTTGTGGTGAACCTAATAATGCTATTGAACTCACAATTTCAGAGCTAGAGAATATTACGGAATATGTCAAATGGGTTGATGTTTGTAAATTAAAAGAGTAAAAAACGGATTACAAGAATTTCTACGCAGTGCAAACTGCTAGAAATTCTAGTAATTCGCATATTTATCTTCTACAGAATTTACTCCTACTAGGAGTAAATTCCTAGAATATAAAAAATGCACCTTTGCAGTGCATTTTTTATATTTATAGCTGTTCCATTTACATTATCCATTAAAATCTATATTGCTATTAGTTGTATCAGCATTTTCTAAGCTTGTGACATAGGTTTTAATAAATTTGTTATTATTAAACATCTTGTAAGTTAATTCTGTGTAACAATCAAATAAAAATAACAATATTTTTTCTTTACCAATTTGTCATTGACTGTTTGGTAATTTTGTTTCAAGTTGTGTAATGATTATATTATACTTAATTCAGTGATAGTTCTATATACTTTTCACAGAATTATCATAATATGAAAAGAAAGGGTGATGTTATGGCATTAATAAAATGTCCTGAATGTGGCAACCAAATAAGTGATAAAGCTGAGAGTTGCCCAAAATGTGGTTATGAGTTAAATAAAAAAGAAACTCCTACCACCTCTGATAATAAGGTAGCCAGTTCCTTTATGAATAAAGGTAATATTAAATATATACTAATAATATTAGCTATAATTGTAGCTGGTTTCTTGTTTTTTAATCAAAATAATAACAATACTGGAACAGGTACAGGTGGCACTGGTACAGGAGGAACTGGAACTGGTGGTACTGGTACTGGGCAGCCTACTACTCCATCAACTGATTATGGTTATACGGTGTACAATGATCCTTACCTTGGAATATCTTTTGAAATGCCTGGTACTTATAAAGTTGCTACAGACAAAGAAGGATATATTTATGTAGGTAGAAATATAGATAGTCAAGGTGCTTTAATTCCATATATAATTATTGGCAGATATGACAAATATACTAGCGAAGTACAATTTTTAAATGATTTTACAACTTATATGAAAAAACAATATAGTGATTTGAAAGTTACTATTGATTTACTTTCTGGCACTATTGGAAATAAAACAGTTTATGGATTAGCATATAATTATACTTCAAGTGGTCACTTAGTAGTTGATAATAGATATGCTATTTTAGTTAACGGCAAAGTATATATGGTAGGTTCTAAAGAAGAAAATACAAATTCAACTGAAATCAATAATGTAGTAACTCATATTTTATCAACTTTAACAGAAAGGGGGTCATAAAATATGGCTTTAATAAAATGTGAAGAATGTGGAGAAAGCATATCTTCTAGTGCTAAGGTTTGTCCACACTGTGGTGTAAAAATCAATTTACAAACTTGTCCTGAATGTGGTGCTAAATTAAATGGAGATGAAACTAATTGTCCTGAATGTGGCTACCCTGTTGGCAAGAAAAATGCTACAAATATAATAACTGAAAACTTAGATAAGATAACAGGTGCTCAATCTAAAAGCTATGTAAAATTCAAGGATTTATTTAAAAACACTTTCAAAAAACATACTGAAGAAGATTTGGATGAAGTTTTTGTTTGTGGTTCAGATAAAACTACTCCAGATGTTAAAGATATTAACCCAAAGAATGCAAGTGCATGGGTATATTTTAAAATATTTGTATTTTTCATAATTGCATATATTCCCACTCGTATAGGATTTATAGATTATGGAAATACTAACTTCTTACCACTTATGATAATGTTAGCAGCTTTTGCTGTTCCAGTAACTGTACTTATGTTTTTCTTTGAAATCAACTTATTTAGAAACATACCTTTTTACAAGGTAATAAAATACTTTGTACTTGGTGGAGCATTATCACTAATATTAGCTATATTATATTTTACATTACCATATTTTGAAACAAATGCTACTGTTCAAACTTATGAAGGGGCTTTATTGATTGGCTTAGTTGAAGAAGTTGCAAAAGCTGTTATAGTTGCTATTTTCTTATTTAAAAGCAAAAAGAGCAATTATATATTAAATGGATTATTAGTTGGTGCTGCTGTTGGTGCAGGTTTTGCTGCATTTGAAACAGCTGGATATATTTTAAAATTTGGTCTTAACAATGGTTTACAAACAATGTTAGAAATTATTAAATTACGTGGTTTCTTAGCTCCTGGTGGCCATGTTGCTTGGGCTGCTATAGAAGGTGCAGCATTGATGTATGTTAAAGGATTTGAGAAATTAGATAAAAAACATCTAAATGATAAAAGATTTTTACTAATTTGTTTAATTCCTGTTGTATTACATGGTATATGGGATATGCCTATTAACGCTCCTTATTACCTAGTTCAAATTGCAATGACTGTTTTAGCTTGGCTTGTAATAATTTATTTTATAAACTTAGGATTAAAACAAATTGATGATGCTAAAAAATTAGAATCAAATAAATAGTTGACTAAAACCTCCTTCTTAGGTAAAATATATCTAGAAGGAGGGATTTTTTTGAAAAAGAGTTCAATTATTATTTTAATTATTGCTATTTTAGTTATTATAGCTGGTGTTGCAATTTATATGATAACTAACCAAAAGTCTACTAATAACTCTTCTATTAATTTGAAGACTATGATTGATACAATTTATAAAAACTCAAACGTTGAATTGCCATCATTGGAGACTAAAAAAATTGGTTTGTCTGATAATAATGTTGTTTCTTCATATACATTTTTATCAAATAATGATAATGTTGAAGAATTAGTAGTATCTGAACCTGTAATGAGTTCTCAAGCATACTCATTAGTTGCTATAAAACTAAAAAATAATGCAAATATCGAACAAGTTAAACAAGAAATTTATGACAATGTAGATATGAATAAATGGATTTGTGTATCTGCTGAAAAGTTCTATATTACAAATCACAATAATGTAATATTCTATGTAATGTCATATGAAGATTGGGCAAAACCAGTTTATGATTCATTTAAAAAATACGTAAATAACGAAGTTGGAAAAGAATTAGAAAAATCAGAAAATTCTGATTATGAACTTCCACCTGAAATGATAGTACAATAAAAATTAACTTGAGGACGGAGAAATCCGTCTTCTTGTTTGAAAGGATTATAGTTATGGTTTTTACAAGTATTAGCTTTATATACTACTTTCTTCCCATAGTATTAGTGGTATATTTTATATTGCCTAATAAATTTAAAAATATGGTTCTTCTCCTTTCTTCTATATTTTTTTATTTTTATGGAGAACCTAAATATATATTATTGATGATTATCGAAATTGCTATTGCCTATTTTTCTGCATTGTTAATTGACAAACATAAAAATAAAGGCATCTTAGCTTTATCAATATTTATACATATTTTATTTTTGTGTATATTTAAATATCTAACTTTTATTACAGAAAATATAAACGGCATATTTAATATTGATATTCCATTACTAAACTTAGTATTACCAATAGGAATATCATTTTACACATTCCAAATAATAAGTTATGAAGTTGATGTATTTAACAAAAAAGTATCTGCTCAAAAGAACTTTTTTAAATTTGCAACTTATGTATTTTTCTTCCCTCAACTTATAGCTGGTCCAATAGTAAGGTATGACTCTATTGCTAATGAACTAAACAACAGAAAGCATACATTCGAAAACTTTGCTTATGGTGCTAATAGATTCACCATAGGACTTGCTAAAAAAGTAATAATAGCAAATAGCCTAGGTGAATTGTGTAATGTATTTTCTTCAATACCTGATAAAAGTATTTTATTTTATTGGATTTTCGCAATTAGTTATATGTTACAAATATATTTTGACTTTTCTGGCTATTCAGATATAGCAATAGGATTAGGAAGAATTTTCGGTTTTCATTTTCCAGAGAATTTTGATTACCCATACACTGCAAAAACTATAACTGAATTTTGGAGAAAATGGCATATGACTTTAAGTTCATGGTTTAGAGACTATGTATACATTCCTCTAGGTGGAAATAGACGTGGAGTAAAAATTCAAATAAGAAACATCTTAATTGTTTGGGCTTTAACTGGTCTATGGCATGGTGCAAGTTGGAATTTTGTTTTGTGGGGCTCATTATTTGGTGTTATACTAATTTTAGAAAAATTTGTATTTAATAAACTTCTTGAAAAGTCACCAAATATTATAAAAAGAATTTATACTTTATTTATTGTTATGATTAGTTTTGTTATATTCCAGTCAACAGATATGAGTCAAATTGGAGTAATAATTAAAGGATTATTTGGACTTAATAATGAAGCCTTAATAAATGCTACTACACTTTACTACTTAAAAGGTTATGCCGTAATTATTATTTTAGGAATAATAGGCTCTACCCCATTATTACGTAATTTGGTAAATAAATTAAGTAGTAACTCAAAATGGAACAAAATTATAAATATTTTACAACCTATTTACATGATTTTATTATTAGGTATTGTTACAATATTTTTAGTAGATAATTCATTCAACCCATTTTTATATTTTAGGTTTTAGAAGGTGAAATATGAGTAATAAATTTAAAAATATAATTGTATCTGTTTTATTTTTAACAATATTACTATTAGTATTTGTTTTAAATATATTAAAACCAGATACAGAAATATCTATTGCTGAAAGACGTAAGCTCGAGCAGTTTCCAAGTTTTACATTTCATAATTTATTTAATGGTACATTTTTTAGTAAATTTGATACCTATGTAAATGATCAATTTATTAGTAGAGATAATTTTAGAACTGCCAAAGCTAAGCTAGACTTAAGTTTCAAAGGGAACTATCATAACATTTATATTAAAAACGATTATTTAGTTGAGCAGACCTATCCTCTTTCTTATGCTTCTGTGACAAATTTAACAAAAAAAATAACAGATATAAAAAATAAGTATTTAGCCAATAACAAGATATATTTTTCAATTGTTCCAGATAAAAATTATTTTGTAAATGATAATAATTTAAAAATGGATTATGATTTGCTTGAAAGTAAAATGAAAGAAAATTTAGATTTTGCCACATATATAAATATATTAGGCAAATTAGATTTAACTGACTATTATAAAACTGATAGCCATTGGAAACAAGAAAACATCCAAAAGGTTGCTGATGAGCTCTTAAAAGGTATGAACAATTATTCAAGTTCTAGTTATAATGTTGAGAATATTGCAAAGTTTAAAGGTACTTATGCTTATCGAGTACCTGTAAATACTGACTTTGATGAAATAAATATAATGACTAATGACATATTAAAAAATGCCAGAGTATTTAATTATACAACTAATACTTATACTAATGTATATGATTTAAACAAAAAAAATTCATTAGACAAGTATGATATATATTTGTCTGGTGCTACTCCCCTTTTAACTATTTATAACGATAAAAATACTAGTGGAAAAGAATTGATAATTTTTAGAGACTCGTATGGAAGTAGTTTAGCACCTTTGTTATTAAGTTCTTATAGTAAAATAACTCTAGTAGATACTAGATACATCTCACCTACAATATTAGGAAATTACATTGATTTTAGTAATAAAGATGTGTTATTCATATACAGTATTTCAATAATAAATAATAGTTATTCTTTAAAATAATATATATAAAAAAACTTACGAACAATTAAATTCGTAAGTTTTTTTGTGGAGCAGGTGATGG
The DNA here is from genome assembly GCA_000435755.1 of Clostridium sp. CAG:508. GTDB lineage: Bacteria > Bacillota > Clostridia > TANB77 > CAG-508 > CAG-273. The sequence goes on along the minus strand of FR889109.1, from coordinate 137,096 downwards.
GAATCGAACCCACATAGCCAGCTTGGAAGGCTGGAATTCTACCATTGAACTACACCTGCATTTCATATGAACAAGTATTATTATAAATGTTATATTATATTTTGTCAAGAACTTTTATGAATTTTTTTATTTTTTTTGAATAAATTTTATAAATAGATTTGGAGATTTATTTATGAAATTTATTCTAGATGTTATTAAAGGTGTTTTTATTGGCAGTGGTGCTATCCTTCCTGGTATTAGTAGTGGTGTGTTCTGTGTTATTTTTGGTATTTATGAAAAACTAGTTGATAGTGTATTAAATATATTTAAAGATTTTAAAAAGAATTTTGCTTTTCTATTTCCTATTGCACTTGGCGGAATTATTGGAGTATTGCTTGTTAGTAAATTATTAAAATTTTTATTTGCTACATACCCTATGCCTACTAACTTTTGCTTTATTGGCTTGATTATTGGAAGTATGCCAATTCTATTTAAAAAAGCAAATAACAAGTCTGGTTTTAGATTGCACTATTTGCTATATTTCTTGTTTACTTTTTTAATAGGAGTATTATCAATTAGATTAGAACACATTTTACCTCAACTTATAAATTTAGAACTTGGCTCTAACTACTTTTTCTATTTAGTATTGGCTGGGCTTTTGATGTCTGCAGGAGTGGTTATTCCTGGTGTAAGTAGTAGCGTAATTTTAATGACATTAGGCGTGTATACTACATATCTTTCGGCTGTTGCAAGTATTGATTTAAGTATTTTATTTCCTATGGGAATTGGACTTTTAATTGGTAGTATTCTATTTTTAAAAATTATACAATTTTTGTTTAGTAAATACTATGTCCAAACTTTTTATGGGATAATTGGATTTGTACTAGGTTCTGTATTAGTTTTATACCCACGGTTTCACCTTTAATTTAGATGGTTTTATTTCTTTACTTTTATTTGCTATTGGGTTCTGGCTAAGCCTACAATTAGAAAAGAAAGAAAGCGTCTAAGCTTTCTTTCTTCTTAAAATCCATCCACCTTCTGCTTTAATTGGTAATTTCATTAAAACAGTTTGTTCTGCTTTTCCCGGATTTACAGTTGGTATCTCTTCTTCTGTTTCTGAGTCCCATAAAGTTTCTATTTTAAAGCTTACAGGCTCTATTTTTCCAGGTATTAAAATTTCCATTGTATCTCCAACAGATAATTTATTTCTAATTTCAATTATGTATTTATCTCCATTTTCATTTAACACTTTTCCGCCAAATTCATAATTTGGATTATATTGTTTACCATCATACTCTTGGAAATCCTTATTATTTCTATCATTGAAATAGAATGTTGTTAATCCTCTTGTTTTTGTCTTTTCTAATTCACTTAAATATTTTGTATAATCATAATGTTCTGGATCATTTATATAGTCATCAATTGCATTTCTATAAGCATTTACTACAGATGCCAAATAATATTCTGTTTTTAATCTACCCTCTATCTTTAAGCTATCTACTCCCATATCAATTATTTCAGGTACTTCTTTGATTAAACACAAATCTTTTGATGAAAATATATATGTACCATTTTCATCATATTCAACTGGCATTAAGTTTCCAGGCTTGTTATGTTCTTCAACATATACATTATATGCCCATCTACAACTTTGAGCACAATCTCCAAGATTTGCACTTCTACTAGCCAAGAAATCACTTAAGAAACATCTTCCTGAATATCCAAAACAAATAGCTCCATGCACAAATATTTCTGTTGTTAAATCTTTTGGAGTGTTATTTATAATATCTCTTACTTGTTCTTTATTTAACTCTCTACCTAAAATAACTCTTTTAGCTCCATTTTTATACCAAAAGTTTGCACTATGATAACTAACAGTGTTTGCTTGTGTACTTACATGTATCTCAACATCAGGTGCATATTGTTTTAATATTTCCATTACACCACCATCAGAAGCTATAATAGCGTCTACTTTTAGGTCATTTAACATTTTAGCTTGTTCCTTTATTTCCTCATAATAACTATCCCAAGCATAAATATTTATAGCAGCATAAACCTTTTTTCCTATGCTATGTGCATATTTAATTGTTTTAGCTAAATCGTCATTATCAACTTCTGCTCTACTTCTTAACGAAAGAGCTCCCGTACCACAGTAGACTGCATCTGCTCCATATAAAAATGCTGTTTTAGCTTTTTCAAAAGATCCTGCTGGTGCTAATAATTCCGGTTTTATTTTATTCATTTTATTTCCTCATTTCTAATTAAAAATCCATATATAATTATACAATATTTGTCATATTTTGTCCATAAAAAATCTCACGAAAGCGCATTCGTGAGATTTTTCTTTTGATTCATACATTAAACTTCTTTATTAAGAAAAATTACTTTTCTTAGTATATATTTATATTACACCAAAAGTTAAAATATGTCAATAATTTTGCTTTACTTTTTCATTAAAATTTGATAATATATTACTAGTTTTAAGTAGGAGATTTTTATATGGAAACTGTTTCAAAAAAGAAAGTGAAATTAAATAGAATTCAATTACTTATTTTGTATTTCTTTTTATTTGCATTTTTAGGCTGGGTTATGGAAACTTTGTATGCTATATATAACTTAGGTCATTTTGTAAAAAGAGGGTTCCTATATGGTCCTATTTGCCCTATATATGGATATGGAGCTTTAATGCTTATTATATTTTTTAATAAATACCAAAAACATAATTTTAAACTTTTTATATATTCTGCAGTTGTTTTCTCTGCCTTTGAATATTTTGTAAGCTACATTTTAGACGCAATGTTCGCAATGCACTGGTGGGATTATACAAATGAATTTTTCAACTTAAATGGACGTATTAGTATTTTTTATTCATTTGCTTGGGGTATTATTGCAATATTATTTATAAATCACGTATACCCATTTTTCAAAAAGCATGTGAATATTATACTTTCTAAAATTCCATACATTTTACAGATTATTTTAGTCTACTCATTTTCAGTCATATTAGTAGTCGATACAATTGCTTCTTGTGTAAGATATTTAAATTAAAAGGTAACCTTAATTGGTTACCTTTGATATTGCAAGTCCGTCTCCTACTTCTAATATTTTTGTTTCTAATTTATCATTATTAGTAATCTCGGCAATATATTCTCTTAAATTTCTAACTGCAGTTCTTTGTTTGTGTTTATTGTAATCACTCATAACATATCCTTTATATAGCACATTATCTGCAATTATTACTCCACCTTGTCTTATCATTCTTAACGCCTGATTCAAAAAGAATGGATATTTTCCCTTTGCAGCGTCTATAAATACAACATCATATTCATCATTTAAAGTTGGTAAAATTTCTACTGCGTCGCCTTCATATATATTTATTTTATCTTCTACCTCTGCCTTTTTTATATTTTCTCTTGCTTCTTTTACTCTTTCTGTATCTCTTTCAATTGTATCTATTTTGCCATTTTCTTGCAAATATTCTGAAAAGCAGATGGCTGAATAGCCAACTGCTGTCCCTATTTCCAATATTTTATTTGGTTTAATTTCAGTTAAGATTTTAGCAACAACTTCTAAAGTATCATCCATTATAATTGGTACTTTATCTTCTAGTGCTTTTTTCTTAATTTTTTCTAATTCAACGCTATTCATATTTTCCTCTACTCTGCTGTAGCTCTTCTTGCCATTCTTTCTCTATCTTTATTATTTAATATTTTCTTTCTTAGACGAATATTTTTTGGCGTTACTTCAACCAATTCATCTTCTGCAATAAATTCAATAGCTTTTTCTAATGACATTTGTACTGGTGGTACTAAACGAAGTGCATCATCAGAACCTGAAGCTCTAGTATTTGTTAAGTGTTTTTCTTTACATACATTTATAGATATGTCTTCATTTCTAGAGTTTATACCAACTATCATTCCCTCATACACCTCAACACCTGCGCCAATTAATAGTTCTCCTCTTTCTTGTGCATTGTATAGTCCATAAGTAATTGATATTCCTGGTTCAAATGCTACTAAAACTCCTCTTGTTCTTGCTTGAATTTCACCTTTATATGGCTCATAATTATCAAATATGCTGTTCATAGTTCCTTCACCTTTTGTATCAGTTAAGAACTCTGTACGATATCCAATTAAACCTCTTGCTGGAATTCTAAATTCTATTTTAGTATGTCCTGCTTCAGCTGGTTCCATGTTTGCCATTTCAGCTTTTCTTCTACCTAATTTTTCAATAACATTTCCTATACAATCATCTGGTACATTTACAACCAATCTTTCCATTGGTTCACATTTTACGCCATCAATTTCTTTAAATATAACTTTTGGACGAGATACTAAAAGTTCAAATCCTTCTCTTCTCATTGTTTCTATTAATACTGATAAGTGTAATTCTCCACGTCCACATACTTCAAAACTATCTGGTGTGTCTGTTTCTTTTACACGTAAACTTACATTTCTTTCAAGTTCTTTAAATAGTCTATCACGAATATGTCTTGATGTAACAAATTGTCCCTCTTTACCTGCTAAAGGTCCATTGTTAACACTAAATGTCATAGATACTGTTGGTTCATCAATATCAACAAAATCGATTTTTTCTGGATTATTTATATCACAAACAGTTTCTCCAATGTTGATATCACCAATACCTGAAATACATACTATATCTCCAGCACCAACTTCTTCAACTTCTGTTCTTTTTAGACCTTGATAAGTAAATAATTTAGCAATTTTTCCTTGTGTTACTTTGTCATCTTTTTTACAAACTGCAACACTTTGTCCTGCTTTAATTGTTCCACGTTCTACTCTACCAACTGCTAGTCTTCCTAAATAATCATCATAGTCAATATTAGAAACTAATAATTGCATTGTTCCTTCTTGCTCACATGCTGGTGGATTTATATTTTTGATAATTGTGTCAAAAATACATGTTACATTATCACTTTCATCTGTTAGATTCATTTTAGCTATTCCATTTTTGGCAGATGCATATACAACTGGGAAATCTAGTTGTTCATCATTTGCATTTAATTCAATAAATAACTCTAAAACTTTATCAACAACTTTTAGTGGATCTGCACCTGGTCTATCTATTTTGTTTATAACAACAATTGGTTTTAAATTTAATGCTAAAGATTTCTTTAAAACTTCTCTAGTTTGAGGCATTGGTCCTTCAAAGGCATCAACTAATAAAAGTACACCGTCTACCATTTTAAGTACACGTTCTACTTCTCCTCCAAAATCAGCATGGCCGGGCGTATCTACTATATTTATTTTTATCCCATTATACATAACTGATGTATTTTTAGAAAGAATTGTAATTCCTCTTTCTTTTTCAATATCTCCTGAGTCCATTACTCTTTCAGCTACTTGCTCATTTTCTCTAAACACATGGCTTTGTCTTAAAAGAGCATCAACTAATGTAGTTTTTCCATGATCTACGTGTGCAATTATTGCTATGTTTCTAATATTTTGATTATTCATTTTTTATTACCTCTATCTCTATTTTTTAGTTCAACATTTCAATTATACTCTAGTAGCAAACATTTGTCAACATAATATCAATTAAATATATATACATTTGTGTTCTTCACGTTCAATGAATTTTACCAAACTATTAAATCTTATCGCCAAAGTTTTAGTATTTCCATCTGGATGGAATAAAAGAATTTTATCTCTTAACTTGCTATCAATTATTAGTTTTACTTGATTGTCAAAATCATTAACTATTGCAAATGGTGTAACTTTTCTATCTCTTATTCTAAAAACTCCTAGTAAATCAAGTTCAGTTGCAAAGCTTAAAGGTAATAATCTCAATTTTTGTGCTAAAGTTTTTAAATTCACAGTCTTGCTTTCTTCAAATACCAATAAAAAGTAGTTTCCTATTTGATCTTTAACAAAATAATTATTACATTCTGTTCCATTTAATTTATCTTTTATAACTTTTGCATCTTTTCTCGTACATACTGGTGGATGCTCCAACAATTTGTATTTTATATTTAATATATTTAAAATTCTGTATATATTCATGTTTCCCTCTTCTTCATATATAGCTACTTTTCTAGCATTATAATATTATCCATTATTTCTTTACTTACCTTTTCTAGAACTTCTTTTTCCGGTTTGCTAGTTTTATATTCACTAAAATCTAAAGGTTTTCCATAATATATAGTTACTTTATGAAATGGCTTCATTTCTCCAGAAATATTTACTGGAATTACTGGAACTCCAGTTCTTAATGCCATAAATGCTGCACCATTTTGTGCTCTACCATTTTTAGCCATTCCCTTTCTTGTTCCTTCTGGAAATAGCATCAGTATTTCTCCATCTTTTAATACTTTTAAAGAATGCTTCATAGAGTCTAAGTCCATTTTTCCTCTTTTAACAGGAAATACAAGGCACTTATCTCCTAACCAATATATAAACTTATTTTTAAATAGTTCTTCTTTTGCCATAACATGCATCTTTCGTTTAGTGGAAGAAACTAAAATTGGTGCATCCCAATTGGATTGGTGATTAGCACACATAATATATGCTCCTTCTTTTGGAACGTTTTCCTTTCCCACTAATTTTACTCTAAATACAATTACTGAAAATATATGTACTAAAAATACTATTACACTTCTAAGCATTTCTGTTTCTCCTCAAATACAACTTAAAGGAATGCGAATTTGCACTCCTTTAAAATTATATATCATATTTACTTTTTTGTCTATTTATTGTGAAATTTTTTATTTATTTTTTAACACTTTCTCCATTAATGCATCTTGCAGTGTTTTTGAAAAGTTAATATTTAATTTCTCTGCTCTTTCATTTAACCAAAATGGTATTGTAAGATTCTTCTTTACCGACTTTCTACTCCCATATTTTTGACTATATGCTCCTAAGTCAAGCAATAATAAAGTTACAAATCCATTTTCATTTTCTAGTTTTACATCCTTTATATCACTTGCTTTTGGCACTTCTTCATTATTTTCTACTGATGTTAATAACCAACCTAGCGCAGCATCTTCTGCCATTTGAATTGCCTCTTCTAGAGTATCTCCTTGTGTACAGCAACCTAATAAATCTGGAAATTGCACGCTAAACCCTCCATCTTTTTCTTTATAAAAACATGCTGGATAAACAACTTTCATTGTTTTACCTCCTTAATCCCTGCTTGCTTTAATATCGCATTCAAGGTTCCTTTTTTTATATCTCCTCTATGTTTAGGTATTGTTACTTTTCCGCGGCTTCGTTCTGTGTCTATATTGTATATGAGAGCCAACAGAATCATAGTAATACCATCCATCTTTCTTTAGTATCTTTTCTAACTCAATAAATGTCATATTGCTCCTTTCTTAATATTAGCACGTATAATACGTATTGTCAATAAGTTTTTTAATTTTTATTTGTGTTTGGAAATTTTTTAAGATTTAAAAATTAAATGATTTTAATTATGAATATATAATATAGTCATTTGTAGTCATTGTCAAGAAAAATCGTTCGACAAAATTCTACAAAAATAGAAGAGAAATGATCTATCATTTCTCTTCTACTTATCTATCACTCTTACTCTCCTAATACTTCATCAATTTTTTCTTTAGCAGATGTTACTGATGTTGAATTTGGTACCATTACATATAGTTTTGTGCTTCCCATTGAATATGTTGATGAACTTGCACCTGTACCTGTTAAAGAATTTGATTTTATTGTCCATGAAGACATATTGTTTATTTGATCTTTTACTAATGAACTAATATCATCTTGAGCAATATTAGTTTGAAAACTTCCTTTTAATGAGTCTAAGATATCTGTATATTTAGTTAATAAAGTAGTACTATTTAATACCTTTTTCATAACAGCCTCAATAACATGTTGCTGATTTTTAACTCTTTGGTTGTCTCCTCCTGCAAAAGAATACCTTTCTCTACTAAATACCAAAGCAGCATCTCCATTTATATGGTTATATCCTTTTTTAAAATTATATCCATTTCTTGAAAAATTATAATCTGAATATACATCAATTCCACCTAATTTATCAACTAGTTTAATTACTGTTGTAAAGTTAACTCTTACATAATAATTTATATCAGTATCAAGCAAATCTTCTGCCGTTTTAACAGTTTCATTTACACCATATATTCCTGAATGAGTTAATTTGTCTTTTGCTCCATAACTATGAAGTGTAACATAATAATCTCTAGGAATTGATGTTAATAGTGCTTCATGTGTATTAGTATTAATACTCATTAAAATATTAGCATCACTTCTTGATACATTACTTATATTTCCAGATGTATCTATTCCACTAATATATACATTAAACTTTCCACTTTTAATATTATATTTAGAATTTGCATCTTCCGCTTTTGTATTTGTTTGGATTTCATGTTTTATAGTATAAAGTATTTTTGTACTCTCTTTGAAATTCTTTATTTCATCGCCTAACATACTATATTGTGTAGCACTAGTTAATATTACATCAACATTTTTGTCAATTAACTTATTACCTAAATCTAATAAGTTTTCTTGATTTACTAATGTAACTCTTACTTTCTTAGTTAGTTCAGACTTTACATCATCTGCTACTTGGAAGAAATGAATGTTTTTATTTTCTATGTCTTCAATTTTAGCATACGAACTATCTTTTCTAACAATTAAATAATATTCGTCTGTCTCTTTAGTTTCTTGGAATACATCTCCTAAAAAGCTAATAGTTGCTAATGCATAGTTTGTTACGTAAATATATATTCCTGAAACAAATAAGATAATTATTAAACTAATTATTGTTAGCTTGTACGTTTTATGTCTCTTTACTAAACCTATTACCATTGCTAATGTAAACACTATTTCTGCAATTGTAAATATTGTTATTACCCAACCTGGTAGCAAATTTAATTTTAATATAGCAATATAGAAAATTATTGTAATTACAACATACGCAAATGCTATTAGCTTAAAAAAAGTATCTAATGCTTTGTTATCTTTTCTTCCTTTCTTACTTGTAGCTGTGTCTTCCGTTCTCATTCTTTTACCTTGTGACATTGTTTTCCTCCTTTATATTTTTATTTTTTAATATATTTTTAGTGAGTGTAAAAGTCCTATTTAGTCATTCTAAATAGACCTTATCTCGCTATTTTCACATTTCTTATATCTATTATTCATAAAATAATAACTATATATATTCTATACTTCATTTTCACTTTTCAGTTTTTCGGTTGTTATTTTCTATACTTTATTATTTTAGCTGGTACTCCTGCCACCACAGAATACTTTGGAACATTTTTTGTTACAACTGCTCCAGCTGCAATTACAGCACCATCCTCAATAGTAATTCCACTCATTATCTGTGCGCCAAAACCAATCCATACATCATTTCCAATTATAATATCATTTTCTTTATGTCCTTGATTTCTTATCAGAACATTCTTGTCTTCATAATTATGAGTTGTCGTTCTAATATGAACATGATATGAAATTAAACAATCCTCGCCTATTATTATTTTTGAATTTTTTCCAGCACACATCATTGTATATCCATTAATATAAGTGTTTGAACCTATATATATATTCTCTGGATTTGATACTTCCACTGTTTTTGCTATTTTTACATCTTTAGGTTTGTTTATTAAATAATAATTTCCAAACATTTTTCTTAGTATATATGTTTTTATTTTTCTTATAATCATATCTTTTTATTTTCCTTTTGTATTTTCTTATTTTTTAAATATATTAACATCTTATGTATCAAGTTTCTATAGTTACATAAAACTAATCCTATTCCTATAATATTGATTGCTGTTATCATATAAATGTTTTTTATAATGCAATTTATTAATGAAATACCTAGTAGTATTATAGTTATCACTATAAATTTCTTTAATTTAAATTTATACCACAATTTTCTTGATATTAACGTTCTTGTCCAAAAAAACACTAAATAAGAAATCCCTGTTGCAATTGCAGCTCCTATTGCACCATATCTTGGTATCAACATCCAATTTAAAATAAAATTTGTTAGCATCGAAACTACTGACACTATTATGTTATAGTATGTTCTTTTTGAAAAAGCAATTCCCAACGTCGTTGTCTCACTCATTGTATAAAAGATTGGATGAAATAATAAAAAAGGAATAATATATATAATATTTTCATATTCACTACCAAAAATTATTGGTATAATGTTTTTGAATAGTAACACTAGAATCAATATTATACTCATTACAAAAGCTATTCCATCACTAACCAATTCAAATTTTTTATTAGGTTGACCTTCTGCTCTCCATTTAAAAGCCATTGGCGGCCAAAATGCGGTAAAACTTGATTGAATTAATGCTAATACATTTGATACTTTCATTGCTACTGTGTAATAGCCAAGTTCTGTATAAGTTGTCATTGCCCTTAAAAAGATACTATCCATAGATGTTAATCCCCAACCTATTAAAGTAGCTGGAACTAATGGTAAACCAAATTTTAAAATTGATTCTATTTGTTGTTTATCAATGTATGTTTTAGATATTCCAATATCTTTTCTGCATACATATAATAAAATCAAACTTACTATCAGCTGAGAAAATATACTTGCATAAATAATAGATTCAAAGTTCCTTTTATATAACATCAAAAATATAACTGTCAAAATTAGGTTCAAAGCTTTTGACACGATATTCCATAAAGAATACTGAAATGCTTTTTCTTCCATTCTCAAATTAATGAGCATAAATTTCTCTATAATAAATAGTGGTGTACATATTGCCAACAAAACAATAGGCTTTATCATTGATTGGTCACTAAACAATATTTGCGCAAATTGTGTTCTAAATAAAATCAATACAACTCCTACACAAATTGTAGCAATAAACGGTACCAAAAAGCTATTAAATAATAGCTTTTTTTTATCTCTAGTTTCATTATATTCCCTAATATATGCTTGATCAATTCCAACTAATACAATAAGAGTAATAATACTGTTTGCTATAGTAAACATATTTGATAAGCCAAATTGATCTGCTGAAACTAAATGAGACGTTACTGGAACTGTAATAAAACTTATAATAGCTCCAACAATTGGTCCTAATGAAAACCCTATAAATTTCTTGAAAAAATTTTTCATTATTATGTCTTCCTTTCTATTGTGATTATTTCAACTTTTCTTTGTCTATAAACATCATACCCACAAACATATATATTGCACATGCCGTATCAAATAAAATCAATGATGAGGCTGATATATTATTTATTAAAATCATCAATAGCACTGGTATAAAATTTCTTATTATATATTTGTTTTTATCTTTATCTTTTTTATAAGCATATAATGGTGATAATAACATTACAATATATGCTCCAAATCCAATTATTCCATATTGCAAAATATTTTGTATTAATTCACTATCTATGTATCCTAACTTATCAATATGATTTTTTACTGGTCCAATTCCAAATAATAAATTTTGTTTTATAATTTCTCCATAATCCTTCCATTTTTCAACTCGACCTATCCAACTAGACGCATTTTGAAAATCAGTAACTTGTTTTAGTCTCCATGTTAATTCTTGTGGCAAAATAAAAAACACTACTAGAAGTATAGCAATTATTATTATTGTGTATATAATTGATTTTTTCCATCCTTTTTTTTGTAGTATAGTTATTGCCATATAAACTACAATGGAAATTATGAAAGCTATTTGAATAGTTCTTGTCAATGTCATCATTAAATTTATAAAACATAGTATTGTTGAAGTTATTGGTAAAATTTTATTTTTGGTACATTTATAATATAATATATTAAAATAAATTCCCATTGTTACTAATAATCCATACACTGCTGGATTTGTTTTTATTCCTACTATTCTTGGTGTTGGATAATTATTTATTAATGTTTCATACTGAGTCGGTGCAAGTTGCTCAATATATAACTCATTTATAGAGAATGGATTGAAGTACTGTATTATTCCAAAAGTACATATAACAATCATTGATATTGTAATTGTCTTTAATATGAATTTATAGTTTTCACTATTATAGCAGGTAACGATAACTATTAACGTTATCATTGGATACAATATATATTTTACAATCTCATATAAATCATTAAATAAAATAGATTCATGGTTAACTATTATGGATAAAGCAATTGAACTTGCAAACACAAAATTGCATATAATAAATTTATTTTTTATTGCCTCTTTAACACTTTCTCTTTTTATAAAAAACAAATATACAATTATAATAGATATCAATATTGTCTCAATCTTAAGTATACTAATGTTAAAGATAGATATTTCTGATGGCATAAGCATAAAAATAACTAAAGCAATTAATATTATCTTGTCAATTCTTTTGGCTATATTAGATTCCATTTTATAATTACATTCTCCTTTAATTTTTACTAACAGTATTTTTTTATTATTTCCATAATATTCTATATTTATATTTTTTACCCTTATTTATTCCTTTAAAAGCTTTAGATAATTTTTTGCGTTTTGTTCCCATGTTAAATTTTCTACTGCTTTATATGCATTTTTTCTAATACCCTCTATATCGTATTTATTTTCATATATTTCTTCAATCAATTTAGTAATTTCTTTTTCTTCTGGATTTACTAAAAAACCATTCTTTCCATTTATTATAAATCCATCAATTCCTTCATTTTTAGTTCCTATGGTAATACATCCTGCTTTCATAGCTTCTGCATATACTATTCCAAAGCCTTCTGCTACGCTTGGTAAAATAAATATGTAACTTTTATTCATCAAATCTAATACTTCTTGATTAGTTATTTGTCCTTTAAAACTTACGCTATCTTCTAATTTTAATGTTTTTACAATTTCATCTAGTCTTTCTCTTTCAGGTCCTGCTCCTACTATATTTAACTTCAAATCAGGATATCTTTTTATTAAATTTGCAAACACTCTTATAGTAAGATCAATCTTTTTTCTTGGATATAAAGCTCCTACAATTGTAATTTGATTTTTATATTGCTGTTTGTCTATTTTTGAAAATTCGTGCTGGTTTATTCCATTATAAATTATTTCTGTATTTTTTACTCCTATGTTTTCTATCATTCGTTTAATTTTGTTGCTTACACATACAGCCTTATCTACCACACTAAAAATTTTCCTTATTGACCTTTTTCCATTTTTAGTCGAAGCATTTCTAAAAAAACTAGTTCCATGCAATGTTATAGTTGTTTTAATATTAGGATATCTCTTTTTTAATTTATAAGCAGCATATCCCTCAACTTTAAACATATGTGCATCTATCAATATCACATCATTTTCTCTATTAATTTTCTTAAAAATACTCTTTATTCTCAAATAATATGAAATTCCATTTAAATTTATTGGAGAATTATATAATAAATTAGAAAACGATAACGTTTTTATATATCTTACCTCTACTCCATCTATTATTTGAACTTTATTTTTATTTTTTATTTTTGCAATAAAATCCTTTTTATATTTTTGAAAGCAAGAAAGAATAGGTAACCAGTTAATTGCAGCCAATACTACAACCTTATATCCTTGTTTGACTAGCTCTTTTGCGTGTTCATGTATAAATCTAAAGTATGGTGAATCATCAAATGTAACATGAGTTAAAATAACTATCGTTTTCTGCATAAAATTATCTCTCCTTATAAATTATATCCAAATTGTTTACTATACTTTTCCATTGATATTTTTGATATATGTTCTTTAAATTGTTAATATAATAATTATAATTGTCGTGAATTTTACATATCTTCTCTTGTATTGAATCTATATTGTTGTAAGCAATTACTTCTCCAATTTTATATTTTTCTACTAATTCTCCCACTGCTGTATCTTTTGTAACTATAATTGGAGTCAATGTTATAATAGCCTCATATAATTTTACCGGATATGCATTTTTCCAGTTTTCTATACTAGGATTGTAAGAACAATATAAGATATCTGTATTTCTATATATCTCTCCACTATCTTTTAAGCCATCATATTTTCCGTATATTTTAACAGGAGTATCTTTATATTCTTTCTTTAACTTATCATAGCATATTCCGGAGCCATATAGCCCTATCTCTATGTTTTGATTTTGTACTCCAATCTCTGCTAAAGCTTTTAATGATTCATAATCTCTCAAACTTCCTATATAATTTATTCTTATCTTATTTGCTTTAACCTTGTCAATTGGTGAGTACGTACATTGTTCAGGATAATTGGGTAAAAATACTAGTTTCTCTTTTTTTTCTATGTTTTTTATTTGTTCATTATTAACATATATTACATAATTTACTTTTTTTATAATATTGTTAAAGATTTTTTTAAATATTTTATTTTTTGCATAAGCATAATTATTGTAAATTTCATGCATATCAAATATTATTTGCTTTTTCTTCTTTTTCTTAGTTGCCATTCCAACAACAATACCATCAAAATCATGGCAATGTAAATAATTATATTCCTTATTTTTTAAACAATTCTTTACACTTCTCATAAATTTAAAATATGGAATTAATTGTTTTAAACCTGTTCCAGGAGTAGATGGAATAAAAAATCTTTTAATTTTTATTCCATCCAATATTTCCTCTTCTTTATCTATGTATTCGCATCTTCTGTCCCAGCAAAGTATTGTTACATCAAAGTTTTTTTCGACTAAATATTTTGCCTCTTTATAAACTCTGACATCCGGATCAAATCCATTTGTTAAAATCATATACACTTTATTTGATTGTTGCATTTAATACATACCTCAACTTATAATAGTTCAATATTATCTCTATTTTTTGCATCTTTCATTGCATTTCTTGTATCAAATATTGCTTTCGCATTTTTTTGTATCATTTCATAATCATAATTGCTATGTGCTGCTGTGAATATAACTAAATCTGCCTCGCTTACTTTCTTTTCATCTATTTTCTCTAATCCTTTATGAATTTCACCTTTATATTTATACTCACTAATCCATGGATCATAGAATTCTACATCAGCTCCTTCTTTTTGTAATATCTCTATTACTCTTAATGCAGGGCTTTCTCTATAATCATCAATGTTGTTTTTGTATGCAACACCTAAAACTAATACTTTAGCTCCATTTAGAGCTTTTTTGAATCTTGTGCTTAACATTTTACTTGCTCTTTCAACACAATATTCTGGCATTCTATCATTTATAATTCCAGATGCTTGAATTAATGATGTATGGAAGCCATATTCTCTTGCTTTCCAGTCTAAGTAATATGGATCAAGTGGAATACAATGTCCTCCTAATCCTGGGCCTGGATAAAATGCTTGGAATCCATATGGTTTTGTTTTAGCTGCATCTACAACTTCCCATAAACTAATTCCCATTTTTTCACATAACATAGCAAGTTCGTTAACTAACCCAATGTTTATGTTTCTATATGTATTTTCTAGTATTTTTTCCATTTCAGCTACTGCTGGTGAAGATACCTCAAATATGTCAGCGCCAAGCACTGCTCTATACATCTTAGCAATTACTTCTGTAGCATCTTTTCCAATTGCACCAACTACCTTTGGAGTATTTTTTGTTTTATATACTAAATTGCCTGGATCTACTCTCTCTGGTGAAAATCCTAAATAAAAATCTTCTCCACATTTTAGTCCTGAACCATTTTCTAGAATTGGTTTTATTAGCTCTTCAGTTGTACCTGGATAAGTTGTTGATTCTAGTACTACCATAGTTTCTTTTGATAGATGTTCTGCTACTGCTTTAGAACTATTTTCTACATAACTAATGTCTGGTTGTTGGTGTTCATCAAGTGGTGTTGGAACACAAATTGCAACAAAGTCAACATCTTTTATAAAAGAGAAATCAGTTGTTGCTTTTAGCATTCCTTTTTCTACTAGTTCTTTTAAGTCACTGTCTACAACATCTCCTATATAGTTATGTCCTTCATTTACCATATTTACTTTTGATTCTTGCACATCAAAACCTATAGTTTTAAAACCTGCTTTTGCTTTTTCTACAGCAAGAGGTAATCCTACATATCCTAATCCTACTACTCCTACTATAATTTCCTTGTTTTCAATTTTCTTTGTCAAATTTTCTTTCATTCCCATTTTAAATTACTTCCTTTCTCTGATATTATTTTATTTCTTTTACAATATCATTCTCCATTATATATTTTTTTCCACAAACTGGGCATGTAAATTTATTATCTACAAAGTTCATTCTTTCTGAACATTCACATACAAAGTATTTAACTCTTGCTGGATTGCCCATAACTAGTGCATAGTCTGGTATATTTTTAGTTACAACTGCTCCTGCTGCTACAAATGCATATTTTCCAATGTTGTGTCCACATACAATTGTTGCATTTGCTCCAATTGAAGCCCCTTTACCTATTAAAGTTTTTCTGTATTCATCTTTTCTCGATATAAAGCTTCGTGGATTTATTACATTTGTAAACACACATGATGGTCCTAAAAACACATCGTCTTCACATACAACTCCAGTGTATACAGAAACATTATTTTGAATTTTTACACCATTTCCTAAAACTACATCTGGTGATATTACAACATTTTGTCCAATGTTACAATTCTCACCAATTTTACAGTTAGGCATTACATGAGAAAAATGCCAAATCTTTGTGCCTTTTCCAATTTCAGATGGCTCATCCACATAACTAGATTCATGTACGAAATAGTCTTTACCTTCCATTTTCTTTCTCCTTTTTGTTATTTAATTATTTCTATAATAGCTTTGCTAATTTGCTCTATTTGTTCTTCATTCATGTATGGATGCATTGGCAAACTCAATACGCATTTACTTAATTTCTCTGCAACTTTTAAATCTTCTACATTAAAATTATAGTCTTTATAAACAATTTGTTTATGAAGTGGAATTGGATAATATACCATTGTAGGTATTCCCATTTCCTTTAGTTTTGTTTGTATTGTATTTCTTTGTTCTTCATTTTCTAATATTAGAGTATATTGTGCCCAACTGCTAACATATCCTTCTGGAACAAATGGTGTTTTTACAACTCCCTTTAATCTTTCAGTATACATTTTAGCAAATTTGTTTCTTTCATCTAGTTCATATTGCTCAAATGCTTCTAATTTTGGCAATAATATAGCTGCTTGAATTGTATCTAATCTTGAGTTATATCCTACTCTTACATTCTCATACTTATATGAGCCTTTTCCATGTACTCTTAATGATAGTAATAATTGATACATTTCTTCATCATCTGTAAATACAGCCCCACCATCTCCATAACATCCAAGTGGTTTTGCTGGAAAAAATGATGTTGTTGAAATATCTCCAAAAGAACATGCTTTTTTTCCACTAATTGAACCACCAAAACCTTGTGCTGCATCTTCAACTACTTTCAATCCATATTTATTAGCAATTTCTAATATTTCTGGGAAGTTAGCTGTTTGTCCAAATAAATCTACTGCAACAATTGCTTTTAAATTTAATTTTCCTTCACTTTTTACTTGTTCTATCGCCTTTTCTAATTTCTTAGCATCCATATTAAAAGTTTCATTAACATCTACAAATATTGGTGTTGCACCTTCTAATGATATTACTTCTGCTGAAGAATAAAATGTAAATGTTGGTACAAATACTGCATCTCCTTCTTTTACGTCAAGTACTCTCATAGCAAGTGTTAATGCATCAGTTCCATTTCCACATGTTACGCAATATTTTCTTCCTACATATTTTGCTAATTTTTCTTCTAGCTCTTTAACTTCTTCTCCCATTATGTAATGAGAATCATTTAATACTTTCTCAATATTTTTGTCTATCTTATCTTTTAAATGTGCATATTGTGCTTTTAAATCTATAAATTCCATTGTTTTCTCCTTATTTATCAAATCTTCCTACAAAATCCATTGTTGAACATTTATCTAATGGTAACTTAACTGGTCTACCTTCAGCAGCTGATTTATATATAGCAAGAACTAATTCTAATGCTCTTCTTCCTGCTTCTGCATCTACCAAAGGTTGTGTATGGTTTTGTATAGCTTGAATAACGTTTGTATAAAGTGGTGTGTGTCCAAACCCATAAATGTTTTTAGGCATTTCACTATTTTCTTCTTTTATTTTTTCTGATGGTTCATCTTGATTTTCAAAAGTCCATTCTTCAATAATATTAACTGATTTTCCACCTGCTTTTACTGTACCTTTTTGTCCAAAAAGATATAAAGTTTCTTCTAGATTTTTAGGGTATACATCTGTTGTACCTTCAATAATTCCATACGCACCATTTTTAAATTTAACAATTGCAATTCCTAAATCTTCTGCTTGAATGTAATCATGGTTTAAGTTATCTGTGTAAGCACAAACTTCAGTAATTTCATCGCCCATCATCCATCTTAATAAATCAATATTATGAATACATTGGTTCATTAAAGCTCCTCCGTCTTGTGCCCAAGTGCCTCTCCAAGGTGCTTGTGTATAGTAATCTTGACCTCTGTTCCATCTAATATGAGCAGTTCCATATAGCATTTTACCAAAGTCTCCATTCTCTACTGATTTTCTTATTTTTTGTATAGATTTATTAAATCTATTTTGATGGTTTGCACATACTACTAAAGCTTTTTCTTTTGCCTTTTCAACTATTTTATCTGCATCTTCCAAAGATAAAGCTATTGGTTTTTCTATAATAACATTACATCCTGCATCTAAACAGTCTAATGCAATTTTAGCATGTTCTCCACTTTCTGTAGCTATTGCTACTAACTCTGGTTTTTCTGTTTCTAGCATTTCATGGTAATCTGTATATTGTTTAAAGTTTCTGTCTTTCATTCCAACTTTTTCTATCAAAATGTCCATGTGTTCTGGAATTATATCACAGATTCCTACTACTTCCAAATTATTGTTTACTGCAGCCTCTAAATGATTTGGTGCAATTCTTCCACATCCTATTAGTGCATATTTCATTTTTCTACTTCCTCCTTAATTTTTTCTAGATAATCTACTAGATTCTTATATATTTTTTCTGCCACAAAATTTTCTTGATATAAATTTTGAGCATTTTTAGACATTGCTTCATATTTTTGTTTATCATTTTTTACATCTAAAATAAAATCACAAAGTTTCGAAGTATCCTGAGATGCTATTCCACATTCATTATCTTCTAATAACTTTTCCATATATCCTTCTGAAAATAAAATTACTGGTAAACCATATGATATATATTCGGCAAATTTATTTGATACACTCATTTGAAAATCAAATGTATTTTTATACGGTGCTAGTCCTAATTTTGAATTTTGTAATATATAGTTAAGTTCTTCTTTTTCCTTCCAACCTAGTAATTTTATATTTGAAGCATCCTTAACTTTTTCTTTAAGCTCTGCAAACTGTGGTCCATCCCCGCAAATATTTATTACTATATCCTTATCTTTTTCTAATAATTTTGCTAATTCAATAATTTTTTCATAATCAAACTGATTATTTATGGTTGCAAAAAATGAAAGATTAAACTTGTCCTTATCAATACTATTCATTTCTTTTGTTTCCACAATATTCCTATTGTTACTATCATATCCAATATAAAAATATTGGTCATATTTGCTTTTTTCTCTGTTTCCTTTTTTTAGTCCCCACTCTAACATTGCTTCGGAAATAGAATTTATTGCAAAAGCTTGTCTCATTATCTTTTTAGTTTTATAATTCATAATGTTTATATATGGACTTGCTATCAATGCTAATGGCTTTGATAAATTATGTTTAAATATATCTGGCCACAAATCTCTTATATCTATAATTACAGGTACATTATTCCTTTTCCCATATTTTATTGCTTCTTCTGCATAATCTATAGTTGGAAATGAAGCATATATCAAATCTGGTTTGTCAAGTTTTTTAGCTATTCTTGAAAACTTTTTTGCAATTACCTTATGGTTTATAATCCTACTAACAGATATATTTCTTTTATATCCCATAGCATGTATCAAATATATCGAATAATTATCTGTTACATTAACAATTGTGTCTTTGTTATATAATTGTTGTTTTTTTAAATGATCAAATGTATTTGAGAACCATACGATATCATGGTTTCTTTTTTTTAATTCTTCTGCAATCATTCCCATTCGCCATAATCTATCATTGCAATTACTGATAGGCATCGGTTCACTTGCTTGTAATAACCATATTTTCATTTTCTATTTCCTTTTATTCTCTCTAAATTTTTGAATTATTTTAAGTGCTTCTTTATTTTTACATGTATAATCATCTTTGCTTATTTTATTGGTTCTTACTAGATAATCTCCTAAATCCTCTGCTGTTTGCATTCCGTCTGTTTGAGTATCTTCTCTTTTAAATACCTTTATTACTGTTTTAAGTATAATTTTAACATCATTAATGAAGGAAATATTCTCAACATAATTTAAATCATACTTTATTTTTTCTTCCCATGTTATGTTATTCCTTCCATTGACTTGCGCAAGTCCTGTGAGTCCTTGCCTTACACTATGTCTTTTTCTTTGAATCTCTGTCATAAAAACCATATCTCTAACTAGTAATGGTCTTGGTCCTACAATACTCATATCACCTTTTATAATATTTACAAGTTCGGGTAATTCGTCTAAACTTGTACTTCTAAGCATTTTTCCAAATTTAGTCAAGCGTTGTTCATCTGGTAGCAGATTACCATTTTCATCTTTTTCATCTGTCATTGTCCTAAATTTATATAAAGTAAATATCTTTTCGTCTTTTCCTGGTCTTTCTTGTTTAAAAATAGCTGGTTTTCCCAATTTTACTCTTACTAATATATATATAATAAGCATCAATGGCATTAATATTATTAATGCCATTAGACTTAATATTAAGTCTAAAAATCTCTTTATGAATTTTTTATACATTTTGTAATCCCCTAAAATAATTCTTTAATAATTCTTATTACTTCTTGTTGTTCTTCCTTAGTCATTTTTGTATCACTTGGTAAACATACTCCTCTTGCAAATATATCTTCTGATACAGGTTTGTCTTCTACTTTTATAAAGTCATATTTTTCAAATACTGGTTGCATATGCATTGGTTTCCATATAGGTCTTGATTCTATATTTTCTTTGTCCAATGCTTCCATAACATTTAATGGAGTAACTTTTGAACCTTCTTTTAATAGCATTGTAGATAACCAATAATTTGGTTTTGTATCTATTGGTACTGGTTTCATCTCTATTTCTGGTATATCTTTAAATGCATCTTTATATGTTTCATATATTTCTTTCTTTTTAGCTAATCTGTCATTTAAAACTTTTAATTGTCCTCTTCCTATTCCTGCAACTATATTACTCATTCTATAATTATAGCCTATTTCTGAGTGTTGATAATAACGTGCTTTGTCTCTTGATTGTGTTGCCCAAAAGCGTACTTTTTGTATTCTTTCTTCATCATCAGATACAAGCATACCACCACCACTTGTTGTAATTATTTTGTTACCATTAAATGAGAAAATTCCGAATTTTCCAAAAGTTCCTGTTTGTTTTCCTTTATATGTCGCTCCTAAACTTTCAGCCGCATCCTCTACTAATGGTACATTGTGTTTGTTGCATATTGCCATTATTTCGTCCATTTTAGCAGGTGTTCCATACAAGTGTACTATTACGACTGCTTTTGGATTTGGATATTTTTCAAAAGCTTTTTTTAGTGCCTCTGGGTCCATATTCCATGTCTCTCTATCACAGTCAATAAACACAGGTGTTGCATTTTGGTATATAATTGGATTTGCTGTTGCTGAAAATGTAAGTGATGAGCAAAATACAATATCTCCTTCTTTTACATCTAGAGCCTTTAATGCCATATGTATAGCAGCTGTTCCTGCTGATAGTGCAGCCCCACATTTAGCTCCTACATAATTAGCTAATTCTTCTTCAAACTTATTTACATTTTCTCCTAATGGAGCTATCCAATTTGTATCAAAAGCTTCTTTTATATATTCTTTCTCATATCCTTCTTCTGACATATGAGGTGATGCTAAAAAAATTCTTTTTTCCATCTTTACAATCATTCCTTTTCTTTGTTATTTACCTCTTCTGGTTCTCTATATGTTGTTACTACTTCTTTCATAACATTTTTAATGTTTTCATTAGAATATTTTTCGTTGTATTCTAATTCTTTTAGTATGTTTAATTTTTCTTCAAGTTCTGTCATTTCCATGTGCATTGGTTTGCTTATAAATATCTTGTCATGCTTTGTTGATGTTAAGCCTTCTTCTGACATTAGTATTTCTTCGTATAGTTTTTCTCCTGGTCTTAGACCTGTTATTTCTATTGGTATGTCTACATTTGGTTCATAGCCTAACAATTTTATTAAACTAACAGCCAAGTCATATATTTTTACAGGTTCTCCCATATCTAGTACAAATATTTCTCCTCCTTTTGCGTATGTTACTGCTTGTAATATAAGTTGTACTGCTTCTGGTATTGTCATAAAAAATCTTGTGATGTCTTTATGTGTTACAGTAACAGGTCCTCCTCTTTCAATTTGCTTTTTGAATAGTGGTATAACTGAGCCATTACTTCCTAATACATTACCAAATCTAACTGCTACATATTCTGTTTTGCTTACTTTGTTTTTAGCTTGTACTATCATTTCACAAACTCTTTTACTTGCTCCCATTATGTTTGTTGGGTTTACAGCTTTGTCTGTTGAAATTAATACAAATTTTTCTACTCCATATTCGTCTGCACAATTTACCACATTGTATGTTCCAAATACGTTGTTGTGTATTGCCTCTAATGGGCTTTTTTCCATAAGTGGTACATGTTTATGTGCTGCAGCATGAAATACTATTTCTGGCTTATATGTTTCAAACACATTGTTTAGTCTTGCTTTATCTCTAACACTTGCAACAATCGCTTCTAAATTAAGTTTTGGATATTCTGCTCTTAGTTCCATTTCTATATCATACAAATTGTTTTCATATATGTCTAATATTACCAATCTTTTAGGATCATATTTAACAATTTGTCTGCATAGTTCTGAACCTATTGAGCCTCCTCCACCCGTTACTAATACAGTTTTATTTTTTATTAAAGAATTAATGTTTTTGTTATCTAGGTGTACTGGGTCTCTTCCTAATAAATCTTCAATTTGAACATCTCTCAGGCTGTTCATAGCTCCTTGTTTGTTAATCACTTCTTCAGTTGTAGGTAATACTCTTGTTTTTACCCCTGTTTCTTGGCATATTTCTAATATCTTTCTTCTTGAAACTGCATCTATTTTGTTTATTGCAAAGAATATCAAATCCACATTTTTTTCTTTTGCTATTTTAGGTATGTCGTATCTTGTACCTAATACTTTAATTCCTAAAATATAGTGGTTTATTTTGCTTATATCATCATCTATAATTCCTACAATATTGTACTTGTCTCGCATGTTATTTTTTATAGCTATGATGATTTCTCTTGCACCCATCCCAGCGCCAATTATAAGTAGATTATTAGCTTTATTGTCTTGATTTTTATTTATCTTTTCGTATTTTGACATTCTCCTACTTAGAATTGATCTTCCAGCCAGTCTATACATGACAAAAGTGCCAGCGATTAATACTCCTGACAATACATTTACTTTTAAATTTATATATTCCAAGCTAAAAGCTTTATATACTATTGATAAAATTATCATTGATAGGAATGCACTAATTATATATTTTATATAATCTTTTCCTACTTCATAACGCATCATATTTTGATACATACGAAAAATATTTAAAAAGATTTGATATACAATAACTACCACTGCTATTTGCACCACAAGTACTTTGATGTTATCAATAGGTACATTTAGGAATAATATTGACGCTATATAACAACTGATAATAATTAATATATCTATTAAAATTAAAAGAACATTTCTATTCTTTTTAATTATTTCTTTCATTTTATTTCCCCTTAAATTTTACAGTTTTATGCACCTACAATTCTATAATAATACTCAATAAAAAGCAACCCTTTTTGCGACATTTTCTAGTATCTTTTGCATAAAAATATGTCAAAATTCATTAAGACCTAATTTAATGAATTTTGACATTTATTAACCTATTGGTTTTATTCTTTTATCAAATATAATATCTTTCACTTTTCCCTTTACTTGTCCTATTGTTAAGTGTGTTGTATCTATTACAATTGCATCTTCTGCAATTTTTAAAGCTCCTACTGGTTTATGCATATCATTATAGTCTCTAGTCTTTATAGCTTCTAGTACTTCCTCATATGTCATATCAATTCCTTTTTCTTGATTTTCCTTATATCTTCTTTGTGCTCTTTCTTCAACACTTGCATCTAAGTAAATTTTTACATCTGCGTTTGGAAATACTACTGTTGTAATGTCTCTGCCTTCCATTATCACATCTGCATTTTGTGCCATTTTTCTTTGTAGCTCTACCATTATTTCTCTTACTTCTGGTATTGATGATACTGGAGAAACAAATGCTGATACTTCTTTGGTTCTAATCTCTTTACTTACATTTTCTCCATTCAAATACACTTGTTGTTCTTCACCTTCATTTTTCATTTTTATATCAATATTTTTTGCAATTTGTATAATTCTCTCTTTTTCTTCTATACTTGTTATTTCTTGTCTTAAAGCTTGAAGTGCAACACATCTGTACATTGCCCCTGTATCTATGTTTACAAGTCCTAACTCCTTTGATATTAGTTTTGTTACCGTTCCTTTTCCTGTTCCTGCCGGTCCATCAATTGCTACTATAAATGACATATATTTATTCCTCCTCTTTTTCTTTTTTCTCTGGCATGTAAATAGCTTTTGCCACAATTGTAATATCTTTTACATTCATTGTTGTAAGTTTTTCAATTTCTTTCCTAATTTTATCTTTAAATTCTCTTAATGCTGTTAATATATTAAAGCCGAAAACTATAGATACTTCCATATATATATTTGGTCCTTCTGGTGTACTTTCTACTCTTGTTTTTAACACTTTATATATTGCATCTGAACGTGTTGCTAGGTACTCTGCAATTTGTCTAAACACAGAATCTGAAATTGTAAAGTTTCCTAAGTAGCTAAATGTTGGTCTTATTATTGATTTTTCCGCTATGTATGGATCTTTGTCTTTTCCTTTGAATTTAAATATTTGAAGTGGATCTAATATATATCCAGAGAAATCTTTTTTTATTTCAAAGGTTGGTACTGGAATAACATGTTTTCCTTGTGTTGTACGTATTCTTTTTGCTTCTTCCATTTCTGCCTCTGTAGCCACATCTTGAATATATATTCTCTTACTAACTTTAGGTAGTCCTAGGTTTTCAGTTATTTTATCTATCATGCCATCAGAAGTACCCAAAATCAATATAGATTCTGGTTTATACTTTCTTATTGCTTTTCTCATTTCATTTCTATCTTTTTCATTTATGAATATTGCCTTTTTTACAGTTTCCACTTTTGTTGGAGCTTTTTTGGCTGATGTTCCTGCTACTACATTATTCTCGCATACTAGTAGTCCATCATCAATAATGTATTTTATATTGTTCTCTTTTGCCACCATTTGTGCCCTATAGCTTTTCCCCGTTCCTGATGGTCCAACAAATGAATATACTTTTATGTCATCAGTTGAATTTAAATTATTAAATAGTAATTGCAATGTTTTTCTCCTTTAATTATCTTTTTCTATTAAGCATATAGAATAATTATATCCATGATATTCTGTATTAAAAATTTCTTGTTTTATAAGTTCTATTCTATCTCCATACTTTTCTTTAAATTCTTCATATATACTATAATTATCTGAATTTACAATCCAGATTCTTCCTTTGTAATTTTCTAATGTTTCAATATTATTTGTGTAAATCATTTCTTTGCCAAATGCTTTGTATGCTGGTTCAACATTCCAGTTTTCATAGTCATAAAAGCAGTTTGGCACATCTACTAATTGCATACTTATAGTAAAACCACTTCCTCTATTTCCAAATAATATCATATCTCCTTGTTGTAAATCTTGTTTTACATATTCTAGTGGTACTTTATTGTTTTCAGCATAGTTCATTTTACTTACATTTAGGTTCACCAATATTGCCACTGCAAGTGTAATAAGACAAATCATTATTGTTAGCAATTTATTTTTATCCTTTGCAATAAAAAATGCCATAAAAAATATAAATAATCCTGTTAGGTTTAAAAAGTAACGAGCATATAATATTGGTGTTTTTAGAGAAATAATATACATTGCTACAAATACTATCAAATAAACACCTATAGCCAATCTACCTGCTGTTTTTTCTCCTTTATTTGCTATAGCACAATATATGCAATATATTAATAATATTATTCCTAATGCTACTGATGTCCATTGTGGAACAAACATTATATCTAGATTTCCTGTAAATTGAAAACAAAATATTTGTAATAGTAATTTTGCTGATGGTGCAGAAATCCAATATCCTTTTGAAACTCCTGTTATTTGGTTTAGCAAGCTATATAGCCATGGTATATATAATATTATTTGTACTATAGCTGAAATGGTAAAGCTTTTTAATTCTTTAGTATAGCTTTTTTGCTTTATTGCATTTTTTAATAAATATATAAATAATAATAAGTTTATTATTCCGGCTGTTGCTAAAGCATAATAATGTGTATATGCTGACGCCAAACTAAATATAGCAAATATTATCCAATTTTTTGTACTTGATTTTTTATATATTCTGTAAGCATATATTGCCATTATGGTTACGAACAGCATTCCCCATGTGTACATTCTAATTTCACCAGAATATACTGATGCTATTGGTAAAAAGAATGTAAAAAACGAAAATAGTATACCTTCTTTTTCTCCAAAATCTTTTTTTATGTGTGTGTATCCTAGGATACCTAATATTGCAATTGGTATCATTGATGCAATTCTATATAAATATATGTTAGAACCAAATATTATATATATTAAATGTAATATCCAATAATATAATATTGGATGAACATCATTGCTCCCTATTTGCCAAATATCTATAAAGCTTTTATTGGCCATTCCTACAGAATAACTTTCATCAAACCATAAATTATTATGAAATACTGGTATTGTTATAAATATTATTCCTAATATTATTATTGCAATATGTAGATATTTTGTTTTTTTCATTTTTGCGCTCTCCTTTTGTTACAAATTATATCACTCTTACATTTTATTGTCTACACTAAAAAGGTGACTTTTGGAACGGGATCAAAAGTCACCTTTTTTATCATTAGTCGCATCTCCATTGCCACTCACTGGTATTGTGTCTCCTAAGTAAGTTGGTTCTGGTTTAATTATACATTTAAAGAAATCTTTATCTCTTGCTAAGACTTCTCTTAATTCTCTTACAACTTGTCCTCTATACTCTCTTGGATCTGACGCTACTCCATATGCTTCTATTCCTAGTTTT
The DNA here is from genome assembly GCA_000435755.1 of Clostridium sp. CAG:508. Taxonomy (GTDB): domain Bacteria; phylum Bacillota; class Clostridia; order TANB77; family CAG-508; genus CAG-273. Next base: position 109,804 of record FR889109.1, on the reverse strand, counting down.
TCAGCTACATATAAAGCTCTATGTAAATGATATTTTTGTGTAACAATTATTATTTTTTGAGCTTTAAAAATTTCTTTTGCACGATATACACTATCATAAGTAGAAAAACCTGCATGATCCATGAATATATCTTCTGATTTTACACCTTTCTCAATTGCAAAATCTTTCATAACATTTACTTCGTCATATTCTTCCTTTCCATGGTCTCCACTCATTATTATTTTTGAAGAAGTTTGATTATTATATAGTGTAATCCCTTGTAATAGTCTATCTTCTAGCATTGGACTTGGTTTATCTCCCCATATTCCTGCACCTAATACTAAAATGCAATCTACATTTTCTAACTCTTTTGCTTGTTTTTCTGTTACTATTTTACTTTTGGTTTTATTTACCACATAAAAGTTTATTGACAACATCATTATTCCAATAAGTGCACATAATATTAATATTATAATTATCAAAATTTTAAGCATATTTTTCTCCCTTTGTTTTTCCATAGTTTTACCTCTCTTTTACTACTTTATAAACTATTTCTTAGTCTAAATTTTTATGCAAAAAGGTGAGTTTTGACTCCATCTCCAAAGTCACTCAAAAAGCGGCAAGAAAAGTTTAACCTTTCTTGCCGTATTTATTAACTTTGAACTTTTTCTGTTTCTGCTACTTCATGAATAGCAATTTTTCTAACGTGTTCAATTTTTTCCCATGTAGTGTCACGTTTGAATAAACATTTAAAGTTTATAGCGATCCATGAGCCTAAGAATAATGGATAGCATAATAGTCCTTTAATCATTGGCTTGATAGGTCTTTTATCTAATAACATTATTAGTACTGCCGTTCCAATTGGTAATAGGAATGTTGGTATTACATATCTTAACATATTCATAGCTAAGTCCATGCTTGTCATTCCATCTCCTGCGTACATAATAACATTTATTAGTAGTAATACAAGTGTAAGTATAAACATTGGTATACTTCCTATAATGTATAAAAATCCATCAAAGTTCATTATTGTTTTGTGTTCTTTAACTGCTAACGCTAATGGTTTTGTATATTCTTTTATACATTGCATATGTCCAACTGTCCATCTTGTTCTTTGTTTCCAACTTTGTTTAAATCCTAAAGGTTGTTCATCATAAACTACTGCATCTACTGCCCATCCTAATTTTTTACCTTTAATTATTCTTTTTAGTGAGAACTCAATATCTTCAGTTAGAGTTTTTGTAATCCAGCCTTCTGGTTTTACTACATCAAACTTAACCATAAATCCTGTACCATTGATTAATGGTGAAAGACCTACATTGTATCTAGCTAAATGATAAAAACGGTTCATTGTCCAATAGAATATTGCATATCCTGCTGTAATCCAGTTATCTGTTGGATTTTTAATATCTCTGTATCCTTGAACTACATCTTCACCTTGACAAAGTTTTTTATTCATATTTTTGATAAAGCTTTTGTCTGCAACATTATCTGCATCAAATATGCAGAATGCATCATATGGTGCATTTTCATCAATTTTTTGTCTCAAAAACCAGTTTAATGCATATCCCTTTGTTTTTTTGCTTGGGTCAAATCTTTCATATACAATTGCTCCTGCTGCTCTCGCAACGTCTGCTGTTCTATCTGTACAGTTATCTGCAATTACATATATGTCTAATAACTCTTTTGGATAGTCTTGAGCTTTTAAACTTTCTATTAATTCTGTTACTACATTTTCTTCGTTATGGGCTGGAATGATTGCCATAAAACGATGATTTTTGTTTACAAGCATTGGTTTATCTTTTAATTTTACTAGTGAACATACACTAATTGCTAATTGGTAAAACCAAAATATTGTTATAATCCATACTAATGCCTGTTGAACAATATATAAGTATTCCATGTTTTTCTCCTTTTCTTAATTTCTAGACTTATTATATACATGTCATTAAAATAATTCAACCATTTTAATTAAATCTTAATATTTATTCTTTTTCTTCGGTATTTCCTGCTTCTAAGTCTTTCATGTTTAAATTAATTCTTCCTTGGTTATCAATTTCAGAAACTTTAACTGTTACTTCGTCTCCAACACTTAAAACATCTTCAACTTTTTCTACTCTTTTACTTGATATTTTAGAAATGTGTAATAGACCCTCATTTCCACCACCAATATCAACAAATGCTCCGAATGGCATAATTCTTGTTACTTTTCCATCATAAATTCCACCAACTTCAATAATTTTAGCTATATCTAAAATCATATCCATAGCTTTTTTACCACTTTCTGAGTCATTAGCATATACGCATACTTTTCCGTCATCATTTATATCAATTTTAACTCCTGTCTCGTCAATGATTTTGTTAATCATTTTTCCACCAGGTCCGATAACATCTTTTATTTTGTCTTTGCATATGTTTGCCATCATGATTTTTGGTGCATATTTAGAAACTTCTTTTCTTGGTTCGCTTATAACTGGTAACATTATATTATCTAAGATATAATCTCTTGCAACTTTTGTTCTTTCGAAAGCTTCCTTAATTATATCATATGTTAGTCCATCTATTTTAATGTCAACTTGTATAGCAGTAATTCCATCTTTTGTTCCACCAACTTTGAAATCCATATCTCCAAAGAAGTCTTCAATTCCTTGAATATCTGTAAGCATAATGTATCTGCTTGGATCATTCTTGTCTGTAACTAATCCTGTTGAAATACCTGCTACTGGCTTTTTAATTGGGACACCTGCATCCATCAATGCTAATGTACTTCCACAAATACTTGCTTGTGATGTTGAACCATTTGAAGATAATACTTCTGATACAACTCTTATAGCATAAGGGAATTCTTCTTCTGATGGAATAACTGGTACTAATGCTTTTTCTGCTAAAGCACCATGTCCAATTTCTCTTCTGCCTGGTCCTCTTGATGTTCTTGCTTCACCAACACTATATGCTGGGAAGTTATATTGATGCATATATCTTTTTGTTGTTTCTTCATCTAAACCGTCTAATTCTTGTGCTTCACTACTTGTTCCTAATGTTACTATAGACATTACTTGAGTTTGTCCTCTTGTAAATATTGCACTACCATGTACTCTTGGAAGTACACCTACTTCACATGAAAGTGGTCTTATTTCGTCTATTTTTCTTCCATCTGGACGTTTATGTTCTTCTAGAATCATTTCTCTTACACAAGCTTTTTCTAAGTCATGTACGCTGTCTGCAATATCTGTTTTCTTTTCTTCTGCAGCTTCTTCTCCGTACTTTTCTACAAAATATGCTGTAATATCTTCTGTGATTTTTTCAATGTTTGCATCTCTTACAGTTTTATCTGTAGCTTGTACATCTTGATACATTCTGTCTTTGAAGTTTGCTACTATTTCGTTATATACTTCTGGATCTGTAGCAAATGATTTGTATTCAAATTTTGGTTTTCCTATTTCTGCTTTGATGTCAGAAATAAAGTTACATATTTTCTTAATTTCTTCATGTGCTGTTTTAATTGCTTCAAGCATTGTATCATTTGGTATTTCGTCAGCACCAGCTTCTATCATAGTGATTTTTTCAAGTGTTCCTGCTACTGTTAATGTTAATCTGCTTTTTTCTCTTTGTGCTAATGTTGGGTTTATAACTATTTGGTCATCAACATATCCAACTGCTACTGCTGCTGTAGGACCTCCAAATGGAATGTTTGATATAGAAAGTGCAGCTGATGCACCGATCATAGCACATACTTCTGGACTATTGTCTGGATCTACTGATAATACAGTTGCTACAACACATGTATCATTTCTAAAATCTTTTGGAAATAATGGTCTTAAAGGTCTGTCAATTGCTCTTGATGTTAATATAGCTTTATCTGCTGGTTTTCCTTCTCTTTTTGTAAATCCTCCTGGGATTTTACCTACTGCATATAGTTTTTCTTCATAATCTACTGATAGTGGGAAAAAGTCTATTCCCTCTTTTGGTTCTTTTGCTGCTGTTACGTTCACCATAACAACTGTCTCTCCATAACGTACTACTACGTTTCCGTTTGCAAGTTCTGCAATTTTTCCTGTTTCAATTGATAAAGTTCTTCCTGCTAATTGTGTTTCGTATTTTTTAAACATAAATTTTTCTCCTTTTTATTTTATTTATATTATAAGCAATATGAAAATTAGCGTAACCTCTATTATATGCTATATTTAGTAGCACATGATACAAGCTACTTTCTAATTTTTATTGCTTTTAATACCTTAATATTTTTCCTTTTTAAATAAGATAATATTCGCAAATTTGGACGTTTGGCATGAAAGCAAAACGTCCAAATTGTAAATTATTTTCTTAATCCTAATTTTTCAACGATGTCTCTATATCTTTGAACATCTTTTTTAGCTAAATAGTTAAGTAAGTTTCTTCTTGCACCTACCATTTTTAAAAGTCCTCTTCTTGAATGATTATCTTTCATATGAACTTTTAAATGAGCTGTTAATTCATTGATTCTTTCTGTTAAAAGAGCTATTTGAACTTCTGGAGAACCAGTATCTTTTTCATCTCTTTTATAAGTTTCAATGATTTCTTGTTTTCTTTCCTTTGTCATTTTATTTTCCTCCTATATTTTATTTGCCTTAAGCTGAGTTTTAGTTTGGAGTGTTATCCCCTAAAACTAAGTAAAAGGTATATCGATACCTTTAAACGGTACCTTATATATAATAGCATATTTTTCCAACAAAATCAAGAGTTTAGTGTTATTTTATTAAATTTTAAAACAGGTGCAGAAATATAATCCACACCTGTAAGGAGTTATCGTAATTTAGGAACATACATAGAGGGGTATTCTACATCAAGTGTCACTTTTCTTTCGGGATTATATACTCTTTTAGTCCCAATTCTTTTAACAAGGATAATAGCTACCTGGCCTTCATTGTCCACATATCTCCGAATCCGATATCCTTCAATTTCGTAGATATTGTCCAATTTTCCATCTAATCTTAAAGGTTTCTCTTGGTCTTTTTGTTTTGCACCCTCTCCATACATCTTGTTCAAATTCCTGCCGTGTGATATTGTGCACATATTCTTGACTCCTTTTTATTTTTAGGATTTCTCCTTATGTTATATATTATACCACCCAATACTTAATGTTTCAAGTTTTATACTCTTTCAGTCTTTCTATTGCTTCTAGGCTTTCTTGATAATCTCCAAAGCCAGTTAATCTAAAATATCCTTCTCCACTTGGTCCAAATCCACTTCCGTGGTATTCCAACTATTCCAATATTTTCTAGTAATTCATCAAAAAATTGCCATGATGTTTTTGCATTTGGAACCTTTAGCCACACATATGGTGAGTTTACTCCACCATACGCCTCAAATCCAGCATCTTCTAATCCTTGTTTAATTGTCTTTGCATTTTTTAAATAATATTGTATGTTGGATTCTATATCTCTTTTAGCTTCTGGTAAATATGTTGCTTCTGCACCTCTTTGTGTGATATATGATTCTCCATTAAACTTAGTATATTGTCTTCTAGTCCATAAATTATTTATTGAAACCTCTAGATTATTGCTTGTATATCCCTTTAAAACTTTTGGCACTATTGTATAACTGCAACGAACTCCTGCAAATCCCGCTGTTTTTGAGAAACTTTTAAATTCAATAGCTACCTCTTTTGCTCCTTCAATTTCATAAATCGAATGTGGAATTTTTTCTTCTGTTATATATGCTTCATAAGCTGCATCAAATAATATAACTGATTTATTTTGTTTTGCATATTGTACCCATTCTTGTAATTGTTCTTTTGTAAGCGCCATACCAGTAGGGTTATTAGGATAGCACAAATATATTAAATCTACTTTAGTTTTAGGAATCTCTGGTACAAAATCATTTGTACTATTTGTTACCAAATATATTATATTTTCATAGTTAGTTATATGTAATTCTCCGCTTCTCCCTGCAATAACATTAGCATCTAAATATGCTGGGTATACCGGATCTTGAATAGCTACTTTATTATTTATATCAAATATGTCGTTGATATTCCCTATATCACTATTTATACCATCTGATATAAATATTTCATCTAGTTCAAACTCAATGCCTTTAGATAGATAATCTTCTTCTAGAATTTTCTTTTTCAAAAAATCATATCCAAGTTCTGGCCCATATCCTCTAAATGTTTCCTTGTTCTGCATTTCATCGCAAGCCTTTTTCATAGCTTCTACAACAGCTTTTGGCAAAGGTAAAGTCACATCTCCAACTCCTAAATTTATAACCTTTTTCTCTGGATTTTCCTGTTTATATTTTTCTACCTTTTCTGCAACTGTAGAAAACAAATAATTATTTTGAAGTTTCAAAAAGTTTTCATTTACTCTATTCATCGATCCACTCTCCTTTAAATACAGTTACAGCTGGTCCTGTCATATGCACATGATTATTTGGCTTCCATTCAATTTCTAAGTTTCCACCTAATAATTGAACATTAACTTTTCTGTCTGTGTATCCATTTAGGCTACTAGCAACCACTGAACTACAAGCTCCTGTTCCACATGCCAAAGTTTCTCCTGAACCTCTTTCCCATACTCTCATTTTTATATTATTTTTATCTACTACCTCTACAAATTCAATATTGGCTTTCTCAGGAAATATATCAGCATTTTCTAAAATAGGTCCATATTCTGCTACTTTGAAATTTTTTATATCATTTACAAATGTAACAGCATGTGGATTTCCCATTGATACACATGTCAGTTCAATTTTTTTATTTTTTACTTTAACCTCCGCTTTTACTTTTTTATCTTCTATTTTAGCACTTGAGGAAACTGGAATTTTGGTAGCTTCTAAAATTGGTGCTCCCATATCGACTTCCACTGTTTTTACTTTTCCATTTACTATATTTAGTTTTAAAGTTTTTATTCCTGATAATGTTTCTATTGTAGTTATTTCTTCACATATTAATCCTAATTCATATGCAAGTTTAGCCACACACCTTATACCATTTCCACACATTTGTGCTTCACTTCCGTCACTATTAAACATTCTCATTTTTAAGTCTGCAACTTTACTTTTGCATAATAATATTAATCCATCAGAGCCAACTCCAAAATGTCTATTACTCAATCTGTTTGTCAAATTCTTTATATCTATTGGTTCTTTTCCATTTATGCAGTCTATATACACATAGTCATTTCCTAATCCTTGCATTTTAAAAAACATCATAAAATGTAAATCCTCCCATTACATTTTATGATGTTTAATTTTTGTTATGATTATAAGTTGCTAAGAGTAATAAGCATTACTAAGCTTATATATATGAATGCAAATATTGATAGTCCTACGATTCCTAATATCATTCCCGCTTTTCCTAATTTACTTCCTGTTTTCTTTGATGATTTAGCACCAAATATAATTGCTAATACTCCTGTTGGTAATGTTATATACCAAAATAGTGTTGAAAGTGTTGAGATTATTCCTAGTACAAATCCCGCTATTCCCATTGCAGATTTATTTTTATTATTTTCTTCCATATTTACATTCCTCCTTCAATAGCATTAATTACATTATTGCTTTGTTCTCTTACTGAACTATCTACATTTTCTATGTTTTTAAGTTTTAATTCACCTACTGCTTTTAAGCTATCTAGTTCATTTACTTTTATCATTGTTTCTGACACTGTATATAGATTATTGTCTATATATAGTCCTCTTAGTAATTTACTGTTGCTGTAATAATAAGTAGCATTTGTTTTTTCATGTGTTATAACACCTTTTAATTTAAAGCCATCTTGTACATTTATGTTATATACAAAGTATCCTTCCGCATTATATGGCTTACTGTATTTTGTATAATTGTTTATCATAGTTTCATAATTATTTGATGAAGTTACTTCGAAATCTTGACTATAGTTATTTACAGGTATTGCAATTAGAGATTTTTCTTTTGAAAACAATAACGCTTTTGGATTTGTTAATATTGCTGATGTTGTTCTGCTGTCTCCTATTACTACACTTGAAATTTGAACTGGTGAATTTACATTTGAAACATCAAATAGGGCCATTTTCATTCCAACTACTTTAGCTGTTGTAGAAATTACTTTTCCATTTGAATTTCTATTTATAATTTCTTTTGTTTCCATTCCAATTCCAATTATATGGTTCTCATCATAAGGATGTAAATATGTACTATAACCTGGTATTTTTAGTTTTCCTAATACCTTTGGTTTTGTTTCATTACTTAAATCCATTACAAATAGTGGGTCCATAGTTTTATATGTTACGAAATAAACTTTATCTCCTATAAATCTTGAAGAATACATTTTTTCGCCTTTTGCGACATTGTCTGATATTCCTATTTGTTTTAGATCTTCGTCAAATATTGCTACTCTTGAGCCATCATTGTCATATAAAGCTATTCTTAAGTGATTATCTTTTTCGTCTAAAGAATATTGATTTATTGTTTTTCCTTTTACTTTTGTTTTTGCTTTATATTCTACATTTTCCTTTATATCAAATTTATATATTTCTGTGTAGTATCCGCTTTCTGAGTCCATTTCATAATAGTCTTCTAAGCCAAATACACCTTTAAATCCAAATAATAATTTTATAGGTATTTTTGAGTCATTATTATATTTTTGATTTAATAAATATATTGCATTTTCAGATACGTAGGCATTTGATATATTCATTAAATATGAATCTAGCTTTATATCTGCTGTTTCATTGTTTAAGTCAACTGTTGATATTAGAGTTTGTTTTGTAGTTTTCACATCTTTTAAGTATTTAATTTTATCAATAGACATCTCTTTTTCCATATTGTCTTCATTGTATCCTACAACAATTTTGTCATCTTCTTTTCTTAAATTGCCAGATGAAATTACATATAAAACATTGTCTATACATCTTGATGTGTAATATGGTTCATACATTTCGTAACTTTTAGTTAACATTGGCTTTTCTCTTGATGTAATGTTATATATTTTCACAACCGTATTCATTCTATTGTTATAATAATATCTTTGTGTTTGATTGCCCTTAGTTGATATTACAACCAATTTATCTTTATATAGAATTATATCTTCTGGTATATCATCATCTTCCGATTGTATAGTTGCTACTACTTTAGGCTGTTTTGGATCTTTTGCATCTGTTATTATTACATTATCCTCAGATATTGAATAAATATAGTCTCCATCAGTTTTTACAATATCAGCTTCGTCTACATTTTCAACTTGAATATTTGTTGTAGAATAATCTTTAGTATTTGAACTAGAACTTGAGCTTTCTGTACTTCCTACCGAATCTATTCCTATACTCCAAGTATTATCTACTTTTTCAATAACATCATAATTATGATAAAACATTGAAAATGGCATACAGAAAATTCGAGCCAACAGTTCTTGTAAATCTGAATTATCTCCTTCATATATTTTTAACAATTCTTGTTTTGATTTTACTGTTTTCAACTCTGTATCATCTTTGTTACATACAATAGTTATTACGGCAATTATTATTGCAATAATTAATATTACAATAAGTGCTTTTACTCCTCTTTTCATACGTGCCCTCCTTTATATTTTATGATTATAGGATATACTAATTTAGAGTATAAGTCAATAAAAAACAGTAGTAAAGTTGACAAACTTTACTACTGTGAGAATTGGTGCCTCGAACTGGAATCGAACCAGTGACACAGGGATTTTCAGTCCCTTGCTCTACCAACTGAGCTATCGAGGCATATAGATAAAAAAATGGCGACCTGGAACGGGCTCGAACCGTCGACCTCTAGCGTGACAGGCTAGCGTTCTAACCAACTGAACTACCAGGCCGTAAATTATTTTCAAATTTACTTAATATTAAATTAAGAAATGGTGGGCGCAATAGGGATCGAACCTATGACCTCCTGCTTGTAAGGCAGATGCTCTCCCAGCTGAGCTATGCGCCCATTTCTGCTGACTTGTTTAGTATACTAAATTTAATTATAATTGTCAATACATATTTTAAAATTTTTTTAATATTTTTTGTAATTTTTTAAAAATTTTGAGAAAGATCCTTGAACTAGGTGAAAAATCATAAATAGTGATTTTTCGCCCAGTTCACAAATCTGCCTTTATTTTAGTATTTCTATTGCTTTTTGTAGTTGGTTGTCATCTTTTTCTTGTATTGTTGTTTGCTGTTTTACGTCTTCTGATAAGTCAACTTCCACATCTGGTGTTATTCCTATTTTGTGAATTGCATTGTGATTTGGTGTATAGTATTCACTTACTGTTATTTTTAATCCACTTCCATCTGACAATTGGTGCAATTCTTGAATTATTCCTTTTCCATATGTTTTAGTTCCTACTAATGTAGCCTTTCCATTATCTTTTAATGCTCCTGCTAAAATCTCTGAAGCACTTGCTGAGTATTCATTTACAAGCACTACTGTCGGTATATTTATTATTGGTTTTTCAGTAGCTTTTGTAACCTCTTCTTTATCGCTTTTGTCTTTTGTTATTAGTAATGTAGAATCTTTATCAACTAGCATATTTGCTATTTTAAGTGCTTCGTCTACAATTCCACCACCATTATTTCTGATGTCTATTATTAATTTCTTTATTCCTTGTTTCTCAAGTTGTTTGTATTTTGTTTCAAATTCACTTGCACATTCTCCTTCAAAATCTGATATTGCAATATATCCTATATCATTGTTTAATACTTTTGTTGTTACATGGCTTACTACAACTTTTGTTCTGGTAAGTTCGAATGTTTTAGTTTCTCCATTTCTATATATTTCTAATTTTACTTTCGTTCCTTCTTCTCCTCTAATTTTATTAGAAGCCTCTTCTAGCTTATCTCCTGTATATTCTACATCATCCACTTTAGTAATAAGGTCACCCGGTAATATTCCTGCTTTTTCTGCTGGTGAATTTTCTATTGGTTTAATTATTAAAATTGCATTTTTTTCTAAGTCTTTAGTCATGTATACGCCAATACCAACAAAGTTTCCATTTGTTTCTTCCATTATTGTTTTCATTTCTTTTTTAGTATAATATGTTGTATATGGATCTCCTAAAGCATCTACATAGCCTTTTACAGCTCCTTCAATTAATTCTTCGTCATTTATTTCTCCAATATACTTTTTTTCTAACTCACTTCTAAATTGTGATAAGGTATATTCCAATCCTTCTAATGAAGTAGTATTCACTTTACTATATGATATACCATTATTGCTTAGATATTGATATGTAGTAAATGCTGTTACTAGAGATGTAACAATTATTACTATCAATACTAACATAATCATTTTATAAATTCTCTGTGTATTTCTATTTTCCATTTTATTAAATTCCTCTCTAAATCTATCTGTATATTATATTTATAAATTTTATAAATATTATTATTTACGGTGCTTTTACATAATTTAATGGATCAACTGTTGCTCCATTTATTCTAACTTCAAAGTGTAAGTGTGGTCCAGTTGAATTACCTGTTGAACCTATTTCCATTATTACATCTCCTTGCTGTACTTGTGCTCCAATTTGAGTTAAAACTTTTTGTCCATGTCCATACAATGTAGATATTCCGTCTCCATGTTGTATTATAACACAATTTCCATAAGAGCCTAATTCTCCTGCATATGTAACCACTCCTCCTAAAGCTGCAACTGCCGGAGTTCCATAATAAGCATTTCCTATATCTATTCCTAAATGGAAATTAGTAACACCTTGAATTGGATGTTGCCTTGTGCCATAGTCTGATGTTATTACTGTTCCAGATTTTGCAACTGGCCAAATCATAATTCCACCAGTATATTGAATAGAATAATCTCCATTCGCCATGCTTATTTCTCTAATTCTTGTTTCTATTTGTATTGTTTCTGTTTTATATTTTGTTATTTTTTCATTTAATTTTTTTTCATTTTTTGATAACTTTGTCATATAAGCTTCTTGCAAAGTTTTTGTATTTTTACATATTACTTCTGACTGTTCTGCTTTTAATTTTAAAGTTCTATATTCTTCGGTTTCTTTATCTAATTTTTGTTTAGATAATTCTATCTCTTTTTTTTCTTGCTCTACTGTTTCAATTAGCTTATTATCATATTCCATAATTTCTAGTATTTTATAATATCTTGATATGAAATCTGATAGTGTTTTTGAAGATAACAAAACATCTATATATAGTATAGGTCCAGCCTCATATAGAGCCACTAATCTATTTCTTAATTGTTTTTCTTTTTGTTCATAATCTTTTGTCACTTCATCTAGCTTCTGTGTTGTTTCCTTTACCGATGTCTCTAGATTTTCTAATTTACTAGCTAGCTCTTTATTCTCACTTTCATATTTTCTTATCTTATCATCTAATTCTTGAATTTTTATTAATGTGCCTGATATTTCTGTTTGTACATACTCTAATTCAATATTTGTTGCATCTAATTGTTCTTTTATTTCATTTCTCTTGTTGTCTAATTCTTTAATATTATCTGTATTCATATCTATTTCATTTTCTTGATTTTGTATGTTAGTTTCATTCGTCGCTAATGAATACATTGATATATTAACTATAAAAACAAAAATAAGGAGAATACTTATAAACTTGTTAACTTTCATTTACGCATTCTCCTTTCTCTAATTATCTATTTATTTTTTACCAGTGGCAATAGTCAAGAGGGTTAACTTCACTACCATAATATTGACTCTTACGAACTTCAAAATGCAAGTGTGGTCCTGTTCCTATACCAGAACTTCCACTCTTAGCTATCGTCTTTCCTGTTGAAACAGCTTGTCCCCTTGATACTAATATCTTACTTAAATGTTGATACAAAGTATATAAATTATCTGCATGTTTGATTATTACAAAGTATCCTCTTGCACTATTATATCCTGTTGAAATTACAATTCCATTACCTGCTGACAATACTGGAGTTCCTGTAGGTACACCAATGTCTATTGCTCTATGATTTGATGTTGCTCCTGCAATTGGTACTTGTCTATTGCCATAATATGATGTAATAGTTTTATAACCTGGTGATGATTTTGATAGTGGCCAACTTAATGTTCCCACAAATTTTCCTGTATATGAATTGTTATAATCGTTAGCCGCTTTAGCTAATTCTTCCTCTAATTTTTGAATTTCTTTATTATAGTTATTAATTTGAGTTTGCAATTTCTTCTGTTCAGCGGTTAAATTTGCTACTTTAGCTTCTTTTTTGTCCTTTGCAACTTTAACTTTTGCTTGTTTATCTTGTACTGACTTTTTGCTTTCTGCTAATTCTTTCTTTTCTTTTTCTAATGCTTTTTTGGCTCTTTCCACTTCATTTTTTTGAGCCTCAACTTTATCCATTTGCTCATTATCTGCATCTGTTAATTGTTGAACCTTTGAGCTCATAGATATATAATCCCATATATTATCTGATGCCAATAGAACATCTAAAAAAGTTATTCTTCCTTGTTCATATATTGCAACTAATCTATCTGCTAGTAATTGTTTTTTTTCTTCATATTCTTCTTGTAGCTTTTCAATTTCTTTATTTTTTTCTTTTATGTTTTTCTCCATCTTAGTTATTTTAGAATTTAATTCTGTGATTTCAGCCTGGTAACCAGCAATTTCATCTTCCAAATCATCAATTTCATTCAAAATTGTTTCTTTTTCAGCTGTAACTGCTTTTTTATTTTTTGTTGCTGTACTCAAATTGTTTTTTGCATTATTTAAGTCTGATCGTGTAGTTGCAAATACACTAACACAAGTCATTTGCAACAGAATTAATATTAATAAAATAGATATAATCTTTTTTCTCATATTTTTTCTCCCTTATACCTCTAAATATTTTTTCATTGAAATTGCACTTCCTAGAGCTCCTATTCCAATGCCTAATACTAAGTATACTATTAATAAAGTTTGGAACAATTCTGGGAAAGTTAGTAATGGTATATTTAGTCTGTTATTTATTAATGATTGCTCTATTTGCGTAATTACTGCATTGTATGAAAATGCTAAAATTAATAATGAAATTAGAACTGATATTAGTCCTATTAACATACCTTCTACCATAAATGGCCATCTAATAAAACCATTAGTAGCTCCAACATATTTCATAATAGAAATTTCTTTTCTTCTTGCATGTACTGTAAGTTTAATTGTATTTGTTATGATAAATATTGAAATAAATACTAATATAACTAAAATAATTGTTGTAATTATATTTATTCCATCTGCTATTTTTATTAAAGCATTTATTGTATCTGATTTGATTTCTACACTTGATATTATGCTTGAGCTTTCTATTTCCGTTCTTACCTCGTCTGCCTTAGTTAGGTCAGTTAATGTTACAATAAACGATGCTTTAAATGGGTTGTTTTCTCCATCATAGGTATCCCATAATGACTTTCTATCTTTAAACATTCCCTTCATTTCTTCTAATGCATCTTCTTTTGATTTTTCAGTTATTGTATTTACATACTGATTACTTCTTATTTTATTTTTTAGTTCTTCTTTTTGTTCTGCAGTTGCTTCATCTAAAATAAATACTTCCATTCCTTGTTGCTCTTCAATAGTTTTTGTAATATGATTTACATTTTGACTAACTGCAAAGAATATTCCAAAAACGAACATTGTAGCACACATAATAACTAAAGATGCTATTGTGGATTTTTTATTTTTAAATACGTTTCTAAAACCTTCTCCTATTAAATAACCAAAAATACTATATCTCACTGCTATATCCACCCCTTCTATCATCTCTTACGATATTGCCTTCTTCAATTTGTATAACTCTTTTTTTCATCTTGTCTACAATATCTCTTGCATGTGTTGCTACTACTACAGTTGTTCCTCTTTTATTTATATCTTCTAGTAAAGACATAATTTCCCATGCTGTTTCAGGGTCTAGGTTTCCTGTAGGTTCATCTGCAATTAACATAGATGGGTTATTTACTAGAGCACGTGCTAAAGCTACTCTTTGTTGCTCTCCACCTGATAATTCATTTGGGTACATTTTAGCTTTATTGCTTAGACCTACCAATGATAATATCATAGGAACTTGTCTTCTAATATGTCTTGGCGTTGCTCTTACAATATACATAGCATATGCAACATTATCATATACTGTTCTGTCTGGTAAAAGTCTAAAGTCTTGGAACACTACTCCCATACTTCTTCTTAAAAATGGTATTCTTTTTGGTTTTAGAAAAGTGGTATCTTTTCCATTTATAATAATATTTCCTTTTGTTGGTTCTTCTTCTTTTAATATTAATTTAATTAGTGTTGATTTTCCTGAGCCAGAGCTTCCTACTAAAAATGCAAAATCTCCCTTTTCTATTACAAAGTTTGCATTATGCACAGCCTCTGTTCCAGTGTCATAAGTCTTGCTGACATTTCTAAATTCTATCATTTGAATAACTCCTAACTAAGATTAGACATCTTTTTTCTTATTCCCCTTTATCATAACAATAAAATACAATAATTGCAATAGTTTTTTTTGGAAAAAAGCAGAATAAATTCGCCTTAAATAAGCAATTATTCTGCTTTTCTCTTTATTTCTTGTTTTTACAAAAATTCACAAAAAATTCACAATTATTTTATTCAAAAAATACCGATATTAAAGGATATACAAATGATACTTTTCCCCTTTTGTTTTATTATCCCTTTATTTCTTCAATAATTGCTTGACTATCTAATTTAAAATATTTTAATAGTTGTTCTGCTTTTCCTGATTTTCCAAACTTATCTTGCATTCCCATTCTTACTACTTTTGTTGGATGCTCTTCTGATAATACCTCACAAACCGCTGTGCCTAGTCCTCCAATTACACTATGATCTTCAATAGTAATTAGCTTTTTAGTTTCTTTAGCACATTTTATTATCATTTCTCTATCAATTGGTTTTATTGTATGTACATCAACCACACGAATATTTATATTCTCCTTTTCAAGTTCCTCTTTGGCTTTTAATGCTTCTGCTACTTCAACACCTGTTGCAAATACAGTAGCATCTGTTCCATCTCCTATTTGTACCATTTTTCCTATTTCAAACTTTTGATTTTCATCATATATAACTGGTGTTGCAACTCTTGCCAAGCGAATATATACTGGTCCATCAATTTTTGCCATTTCTTTTATAGCCCATTTAGTTTGTACATCATCTGAAGTACATAGCACAGTCATATTTGGAATACTTCTCATTAAGCTTAAATCTTCTAACATTTGATGTGTTGCTCCATCTTCTCCAACTGTAACTCCAGCATGTGTTCCACAAATTTTTACATTAAGTTTTGGATAAGCAACACTATTTCTAATTTGATCATATGCTCTTCCTGCTGCAAACATTGCAAATGTACTAGCAAACGGAATTTTACCAGTAGTTGCTAGTCCTGCTGATATTCCTATCATATTTTGTTCTGCAATTCCTACATTTATAAATCTATCTGGAAATTCTTTTTCAAAAAGACTAGTTTTTGTTGCTCCAGCCAAATCTGCTGTTAAAACAACTACATTTTCATTTCCCTTACCTAACTCCACAAGAGCCTTTCCAAAACTCTCACGAGTAGCAATCTTATTATCTAAATCCATATTCATATTTCTCCTTTTATATAAAATACACCTCAACGAAGCAAGATGCTGATTATATTTCAAATTAACCTATAATATGTTGAAGCTTAAGCTCATTTATAGCCTCTTCATATTGCTCTTGATTCGGAGCTTTGCCATGCCACTCTGCCTTTCCTTCCATAAAAGAAACTCCTTTGCCTTTAATCGTACGAGCAATAATTACACTAGGCATATCTTTTTGATGTTTAGCACTATTAAAAGCATGTATCAAAGCTTCTATATCATGTCCATTTACTTCAATAACATTAAATCCAAAGCTTTCAAACTTTTCTTTTATATCAATTAATCCTGCTACTTCTTCTACATTTCCATCAATTTGTAATGTATTATAATCTACAATTGCACACAAATTATCTAATTTATTTTTACTTGCAGACATTGCTGCTTCCCATACTTGTCCTTCTTCGAGTTCTCCATCTCCAAGTAGACAATATACTCTGTATCCCTCATGTTCCATCTTTGAACCAATTGCCATTCCCACCGCTGCTGATAATCCTTGTCCTAGTGAACCTGTTGACATATCAACACCAGGAACCTTTTTCATATCAGGATGTCCTTGTAAATTGCTCTCTACCTTTCTAAAGCCTTTTAAAAGCTCTTTGTCAAAATATCCTTTTCTTGCAAGTGTTGCATATAATGCTGGTGCACAGTGTCCTTTTGATAATACAAACCTGTCTCTTCCTTTTGCATTTGGATTTTCTGAATCTATATTCATTTGGTTAAAGTATAAAACAGCTAAAATATCTGCACAAGAAAGTGAGCCTCCTGGATGCCCTGAATTTGCGTTATATACTTGTTCTATAATTTCTATTCTAATGTCATTTGCAATATTAGCTAATCCTTCTACTTTTGTAATTTTCATTATATTTTCTCCTTTCACGGTTATTATATGAGTATTATATATTTAATAAATATTTAATTCAACAAATTCACAAAAAATATACAATAATTTCAAAATGTTTTTGGGGACAGAATCAAAAAGGTGATTTTTGACACCGTCCCCAAAGGCACCTAAAGTTATTTATTTTGTTCCGAAAATTCTATCTCCTGCATCTCCTAAACCTGGTACTATATATTTGTTTTCATTTAAATGGTCATCTATATGTGCACAATATATTTGAACATCTGGATGCTCTTTTTGTACTCTTGCAAGTCCTTCTGGTGCTGCAATTATACATAAGAATTTCATCTTTGTAACTCCTTTGCTTTTTAGTAGTTCTATTGCATCTACTGCTGAACCACCTGTTGCAAGCATTGGATCTAATATAATTACTTCTTTTTCTTCAATATGTTTTGGTACTTTAAAGAAATAATTTACTGGTTCGAATGTTTCTTCATCTCTATACATTCCTATATGTCCAATTTTGGCATTTGGTATTACTCTAGTTATTCCTTCTAACATTCCCATTCCTGCTCTTAAAATTGGAACAAAGGCATATTTATCTTCATTTAATTTTCCTGTTTTAAATTTGGTAATTGGTGTTTCAATTTCTACTTCTTCTAAGTCTGCCTCTTCCATTGCTTCATAGCATAAAAACATTGCTATTTCACTAACTAGCTCTCTAAATTCTTTTGTTCCTGTTTTTTTATCTCTTAATATTGCTAATTTATGTTCAATTAGCGGATGTTTCAATTCTTTTACTTCCATATTTAACTTCCTTTCTTATACTTCTACTGTTTCTTTTTCTTCTTTTGTTTCTGCTGGATTTAATTTTTTCTTTTCTGGTTTATTGTTTGGTATACAAAGATTTAACAATATTCCAATTACTGCTGCTAAGCTCATTCCTGAAATAGTAAGTGAAAAATCTCCATTTACTATTGATATTGCTGCTCCTCCTAAGCCTAACACCAACATTGTTGAAGCAACTACTACATTTTTAGGATCTTCAAAATCTATTTGTTTTTGAATAAGTACCTTTAAACCATTTACTGCAATAAATCCGTATAAAAGTAGTGAAACTCCTCCTAATACTGGTTGTGGGATACTTGAAACTATTGCTGTAAATTTACCTAAGAAGCCAAGTCCTATCGCTAAAATGGCTGCTAAACCTATTACCCAAACTGATGCAATTTTTGTCATTCCAACTACTGATGTATTTTCTCCATAAGTTGTATTAGCAGGTCCTCCTAATGCTCCTGCTACAAATGTAGCAATACCATCTCCTAATAAAGTTCTGTCTAATCCAGGATTTTTTAATAAATCTTTATTTATAATTGTACTTAATGCTGTGTGGTCTCCAATATGTTCTGCCATTGTTACAAGTGCAATTGGCGCTATTGTTAGCACTGGTCCAAAGTTTAGTGCATAATCTTTAAATGGCAATACAAAATTTGGCATACTGAAAAATCCTGCTTGTGCTACTTGAGTAAAGTCTACTAATCCTAAGCAAATTGATAATACGTAACCTGATACAATTCCAACTAAGAATGGAATTATTTTCAAAAATCCTTTTGCTTTAGTCATTACAATTGCCGTTACTAAGAATGAAACTGCTGCAACCAATACGCCCTTCCATTCAAATGGTGTTCCTGAGCTTAAACCTATTTGTGATATAGCACTTGGTGCTAACCCTAAGCCTATAATCATAATCATTGGGCCAATAACTACTGGTGGTAATAGTTTGTCAAGCCATCCCTTTCCTGTAAAGTGAATGATTGTTGCTACTATTACATAAATTAAACCTACTGCCATAATTCCTGTCATTGCTCCTGATGTTCCACCTTTCAAAAAGGCTGCTGCAATTGGTGTTATAAATGCAAATGAGCTTCCTAAATAAACTGGTGATTTTCCTTTTGTGCATAGTATATAAATCAATGTTCCTATTCCTGAAGTTACTAGTGCTACTGGAATTGTAATTACTGTCTCTCCTGCTGCTGAATTTACTAATATTGGCACTAAAATTGTTGCACCAAACATAGCAAAAACATGTTGGATTGCTAAAATAATCCATTTGCCAATTGTTGGCTTTTCATTTACGTCTAAAATCATTTTGCTTTCGTTCATAAACATTTCCTCCTTTTATTTTTTGGTACAAAGCACAAATAAAAAACACTAATAGTATTATTAGTGTTTTTCTAAAATATTTATAGTAGGAAAATTAGAAATCATAAATAAAGCAATTACTTGCTTTGCTTTTGTTAGTTTCAATTTATTTCCTAAAAACTTTGTCATTTTTTGTACCTCTTTCGAGAAATATTACTATACTTTTTATAGAATTGCAATAGTTTTCTAGATTTGTAATATTATTGTAATATTTATATATTAAAGTATATGATTAAGGCACCTGTTATTGACACTAAAAAGCCTAATATTTTTAGCCCTGTCGAGCCTTCGTTTTGGTCTCCAAAGCCAAACATCTTTTTAGTTATAACTCTTGCATCAAAAATGCATATCACTCCAATTGTTGCTATTATTAGTCCTATTATTATTAAAATTACTTTTCCCATAATTAACCTCTAAAAGAATTCTACTGTGTACTTGCACTCAAACAAAGTATTTGGTTTAAGCGAAATAATATCTTGTTTTTGTGTAAACACTCCTGTACTTTTTACGCTATCTGCTGTTGAATACCATGGTTCAATACATATAAATGGTGCATTTGGTTTTGACCAAATTGCTAAATATGGAAAGCCTGTAAAATCCATAGTTAATAAAGTTTTGCCAGTTTCTTTGTTTTTTAAGCTTATTTTGTTTGATGTTATACCTTTCATAATTAAAGCATCATTATCAAATGTATGTGAATCTATAAGTATTTTTCTTTTATCTACTATTCTATCTTTAGCATAGTCTATTCCAACTAGTCCATCTACCAAGTATAAAAAGTGAATTTTCTCTTCGTCTTCTTCAAATTCTAAATAGTAATTTCCTTTTTTTAGCTCTTGAGCATCTATTTTAAATGCAGGATGTCCACCTATTCCAAAAGGTAAATTTATTAACCCTGTATTTACTACTCTATATATTGTAGTTAATTTATTTTCCTCAGTACGATATGTATTATATAATTCAAATTCATATGGATACCTTGTTAAGGTATATTTATTACTTTTTAAAACATAAGAATGAAAGTGGTCTAATTTAGTAATTGGTTCAAAGTCTAAATCTCTTGCAAAACCATGTTGCATAAGTTCATAAGTTCTTCCACCAATTAGTGTTTGATTTTTCTTTAGTTTTCCCACTATTGGGAATAGTACAGGTGAATGTCTTTTCCAATATATTTTGCCGTTTTCGTCCATACATTGTTCGCCTTGATGTATTTTTTCTTCGCCGTTTACTTTAAAACTTATAAGTTCTCCACCTTTTTTTGATGTTAGCATTTGAGTGTACATAGGCCTCTCCTTTCTTATTTTTACCATATATATAATATTGCTTTTTTATGTAAATGTCAAGGTTTATAGCGAAACACTTTGCTTTAATTTATTGTCTACCAGTTTTCTAAGCCTTTTATTTTTCTCTTGTGTTAATCCTTTATCTTCACTTTCAATTTTTAATGCTACACTTTGTACTGATTTTAGCATTGGCATATCTACAAACAGGTTTGCTATTTTGAATTCTGGAATTCCATGTTGTCTTGTTCCAAAGAATTCTCCTGTTCCTCTTAACTCTAAGTCTTTTTCTGCAATTACAAATCCGTCATTTGTTTCTTGCATTGTCTTCATTCTTTC
>FR889109.1:77989-88587 GCA_000435755.1 Clostridium sp. CAG:508 | reverse complement strand
CTTCATTCTTTCTTTCCCTACTTGTGAACATTTGCTATTATATTTAAGCACACAATATGACTGATACTGTCCTCTGCCAACCCTTCCTCTTAATTGATGTAACTGTGCTAATCCAAATCTATCTGCGTTTTCTACTACCATTATATTTGCATTTGGCACATTTACTCCAACTTCTATAACTGTAGTAGATACTAGTATGTCTATCTCTCCATCTTTAAATTTTTGCATTATTTCGTCTTTTTCTTTTTGTTTCATTTTTCCATATACACATTCAACTCTATACTCTGGAAAGATTTGCTCTTTATATATTTTGGTCCATTCTTTTACAGCCTTTAAGTCTTTTGTAGTTTCATCTTCTTCCTCTTTTTCTTCCACTAGTGGACATACTACATATATCTGTCTGCCTTCGTCAATATTCTTTTTTATAAAGTTGTTTATTCTTTCCTCCATGCTTTTGGTTACAGCATATGTTTCTATTTTCTTTCTATTTGGTGGGAGTTCATCAATTATAGATATATCCAAATCTCCATATAGTATTAAGGCTAATGTTCTTGGAATTGGAGTTGCTGTCATTACTAAAGTATCTGGATTGTTTCCTTTTGCTGCAATTGCTGTTCTTTGTTTTACTCCAAATCTATGTTGCTCATCTGTTACAACTAAACCTAAATTTTTAAATGTTACATTTTCTGTTATTAAGGCATGTGTACCAATTAGTACATCTATTTCTCCATTTTGTAATCTTTCTAATATATCTTTTTTGTTTTTAGCTGTTGTTGCTCCTAATAGAAGCTCACATTTTATACCTAAAGGAGCTAGTATTTTGCTAAACTCTTCCATATGTTGTGTTGCAAGTATTGCTGTTGGAGCCATTATTGCTACTTGATAACCTGATTTGACTGCTTTATATGCAGATATAATACTTACTACTGTTTTGCCTGAACCAACATCTCCTTGAAGTAGTCTGTTCATTGGCTTTTCTGATTCCATGTCTGCGTCAATTTCTTCTAATACTCTTAATTGTGCTTTTGTTAGTTTAAATGGTAATGAGTTTATTACATCTGACATTTTTGCGTTTTTATCAAATGAAATTCCTTTATTTTTTTCACTGTTTCCTTTTAGTTCTAATAATGCAAGTTGCATTGTTAATAGTTCTTCAAATACTAATCGCTTTCTAGCTTGTATTCTATGTTCCATATCTATTGGAAAATGTATTTGATTTAAGCTGTTTTGCAAATCTAATAAATTGTATTCATTTAAAAGATAGTCTGGTAAAGTTTCGCTTAGTTTTCCATTTACTATATTTAAAGCATTTTCTACTGCTTGTCTAATTGCTGTTTGAGATAGTTTATATGTAGTCGGATAAATTGGCATTATTTTGCCTGTGTTTTTTGATGTATCTACTTTGTCAAATACAGGGTTTCTCATTTCAAAGTGATTAAATTCATTTATTGCTTTTCCAAAGAATTTGTAGGTTTCTCCTCTTTTTATATGTTGCTTAATATATGTTTGGTTAAACCATGTTATTGTGCATCTTCCTGTATTATCTTCAACCGTAGCTTTTATAATTGTCATGTTTTTGCGTATTCTATTTATAGTAACTTCTGACACTACTGTTGCTTGTATTGTAACTTCTTCTCCATTTATCAAGTCTGCTATATTCTTGGTTTTGCTTCTATCTTCATAATCTCTTGGAAAATATGTAAGCAAGTCTTCAATTGTATATATATTTAAGCTATTTAGTAATGGTACTTTGGCTGGTCCAACACTTTTTACATATTGCACATTTTGCTTTAAATCAATCATTTTACTACCTCTTATCAAAATTTTTATTTAAATTACTCTAAAATAATTTGTCCTAATTAAAAATCGTCAAAAAGCATTGACTAAATACTAAAAAGTATGTATAATAATGATATAGGAAACAAACATACAGAATGTATGTTGCCAATTAGTTTGATAAACACTACATTGCCGTATCCAAAGCAAAATGTAGTGTTTTTATTTATTCCTTATTTGTACAAATTATGTATATAACTGTTAATAAGGTTATGTTTATAGTTATTGAAATTATAAATCCTATGATTAGGAATTGTAAAAGATTTACCATAAACACCACCTCACTTTCCCATAGTAAAAACTATGTAGTAAAGTGGCAACACACATCTGCTTGTTAAGTTTGTTTCCTATATTTAATACTATACAATATTTCTTTATAAAAAACAAGCGAACACTCAAAAAAATTGTATTTTTTTCCAGTGACTTGTCATTTAATTTAAAATATTGTATAATATATATTGTACCTGGGGATGTATTTGGTTTCGACAATATTCCAGAAGTATTGATAGCGAGTAGTGGATCTCTCACTTGGCCACTTTAATAATGTGAGAAATTAAAAACAAACGCTGATAATAGAGAATTAGCATACGCTGCCTAGTTAATGGCGCGTCATCTTACTCTAGGTGCCCACGCTTAGAGATTAAGGTGTCAAATTAGTGGGAAACAAAACTATTTTTAGTTATGAAAATAGTGGGTATCTTTAAATAACTACCTTTTTAATAAATTTGTTTGTTGTGTTATTATTTAGGGAATTTTTACAATAAACTGCACTCGGAGAAGTTGGTATGGAAAGAATATTGGACAGGAGTTCGACTCTCCTCATCTCCACCATTTTTTTATTAAAAACTCTTGCACATTGTTTTATTTTGTGCTAAGATATGTAGGTATTAAACATTTAGGGGTATAGTGTTAATGGTAGCACATCGGTCTCCAAAACCGCCTGTGAGGGTTCGAGTCCTTCTACCCCTGCCATATAAAAGGAGTTGATTTCTTATCAACTTCTTCTTTTTTTCTTGATATTTTGTATTGGTTAATATATAATAATTACACTAAAGATTGGAGATTGAAATGGACAAATTAAAAAAGTTATTAAATAGAGAAGTTATTTTTTATATCATTTTTGGAGTGTTAACCACACTAGTTAATATTATTACATCATACATTTTAAAGGCATTTTTACATGTAGAAGCTAATATTGCAAGTACTATTGGAATTATACTTTCAATTTTGTTTGCATATTTTACTAATCGTAAATGGGTTTTTAATTCTCAGGCAAATACTATTAAAGAAAAATGGACTGAGTTTTTCAAGTTTATTTTAGGAAGAGCTTTTACTATGGTAGTGGAAATTATAGGGGTATTTCTATTAAATGATGTTCTTCACGCATTTTACAACTTTGGTGATAATATAGGATTTTTAATTGATAAGTGTATTATTACTGTAATTGTTATCATTTTAAACTTTTTTATTAGTAAATTTTTTGCTTTTAAGAAAAAATAAGAAAAGTGGCTTCGCCACATGTACACGATTGCTTTGCAATCGGCACAGTCCAATGTAACTTAACCTTGTTGTATAGGAAAAATCTTCGATTTTTCCTATACAATAAAAATCGGGGCTACTAGAATTGGAGGTATTTATGTCTAGTAGTTTTTTTAAGCCTTTTTATTATTTATTCATCTTTGTTTTTGTTCTAATTATATTTGTTTCATGTTTCTTTGGACCTTCTATAGCTCGGCTTAGAGTTTTATCCTTTTGACCCTAATGAAGAATATGTTTGGCCTTCACCACGGTTATACATATATAACTTCATATTTTGGTTATAGAGGTCTGCCAACAGCTGGTGCTACCACATATCATGCCGGAGTTGATATTGGTGCTCCTGAAGGTAGTAAATTTATTGCTATTTGTGATGGCACTATTACTTTTGCCGATTTTTTAGGTGGTGGTGGCTATACCATCACTTTAACTAATAATAATATGAAAGTTACTTATTGCCATGTTTCTCCTAATTTTATTGTGAAAGTTGGAGATACTGTTTTAAAAGGACAAGTTATTGGAAATGTTGGCCCTAAAAATGTTTATGGTGTAAAAGGAAATCAATATAAGGACGAAAACCGGTAATCCTACTAATGGTGCTACTACTGGTCCACATTTGCATTTAGGAGTAAGGATTGATGGAAATTATATTGACCCCTTAAGTTTATTTGAAGGCTCAAAAAATCGCTAAATGCTTTAACATTTAGCGATTTTAACTTTACATATCTTCATCGTTATCATTTTCATCATGTTCACTTTCGTCATCTTCTTCTCCGCAACCATCACAATGTGAACAACAACCTCCACAGTTTTCTTCTTCATTCCAGTCTAATTCAATAATATTGTGACACTCTGGACATTCAACTTCTGCGTTTTCTTCACTGTTTATGTCTGCTACAAATTCATGATTACAATATGGACATATAATTTCAAATTCATATGCTTCATCATCTTCATAAATATCATTTTCTATTCCGTCTACTGCCTTTTTTACTGTTTCAATTCTATTATCAATTTCTTGCTGTTTTTCTTCTACTTCTTTTATTCTTATATCTGTTAAATATGTTAGTCTGTCTATAACATCCATAAACATCATAGATAATTCTTGAAATTTACTTAAAACAAAAGCTTGGTCATCTTCATTTTGAAAATGATTTTCTAGTTCTGTTAGTATTGCTTGATAATGATTTTTTAAATCTGACATTATTTTATTCCTTTCGATTTATACTCTTTCCATATATTCGCCAGTTCTAGTATCAATACGAATAACATCTCCAATATTTACAAACATTGGAACTGAGATTTCATATCCATTTTCTAGTGTAGCTGGTTTTCCAGAAGTTGTAGTTGTGTTTCCTGCAAATCCTGGTTCTGTATATGTAACTTCTAATTCAACAAACATTGGTGGTTCTACTGAAAATACGTTACCTTTGTATGATAATATTTTAACATTCATATTTTCTTTTAAGAATTTTAAGCTATCACCAAGTTGTTCTTTATTTAATGGTAATTGTTCATATGTTTCATTATCCATAAAATAATAAATATCACTGTCATTATATAAA
Source organism: Clostridium sp. CAG:508 (assembly GCA_000435755.1). Lineage (GTDB taxonomy): Bacteria > Bacillota > Clostridia > TANB77 > CAG-508 > CAG-273. The sequence continues at coordinate 83,650 of FR889109.1, read as the reverse complement.
TATTGCATTTCTCTTTTTTCAATTTGAGCTGCTGCATATTTATCTGATGGGTTAAATGTTTTTTCAATAACTGCTCCTGAAATTACATTCTTTAATTTTGTTCTAACAAAAGCTGAACCCTTTCCTGGTTTTACGTGTTGGAACTCAACTACTTTAAATACGTTTCCGTCCATTTCAAATGTTGTTCCATTTCTAAAATCTCCTGCCATGTATACGTCTGCCATGTTTAATTTCCCCTTTCAAAATTTATTTATTTTATTACTTATTAACTTTTATAAAGCTTTTATATTATACACCCAATTTATGCCAAAATCAAGCTTTTTGTTCAGCTTTGTCTACTATAATATAATTTTTATCCGATTTTGTTAAATTTATGCAACCAGATTTTGTAATTAAAACTGTATCTTCTATTCTAATTCCAAATTCTCCCGGAATATATATACCTGGTTCATTTGTTACTACCATATTTTCTTTTAGCATATTGTCATTTTTATAACTGATTATAGGTAGTTCATGAACTTCTAGTCCAACTCCATGTCCTAGAGCATGTACTAAACTATATCCATTTAGTTTGAAGTCGTTATCAACATTTCTTGATAATATTCTAATGCTTGCTCCTTCTCTCATGTCATTTTCAGTTTGCAATTGATTTTTTAATACCAAATTATATATCGGTTTTACTCTTTCTGGAACAAATCCCGCAAATATAGTTCTTGTCATATCTGAGCAATAGCCTTTATATTTACACCCAAAATCTATTGTAATTGGATCTCCTACATCTATTTTTCTCTCTGTTGTTATTGCATGTGGTTTTGATGAATTTGGACCTGATGCTACAATTGTTTCAAAAGCTAAGCCTTCTGCTCCATGGTCTAAAAAGTATTTTTCAATTTCAAATGCTATTTGTTTTTCTGTCATTCCTATTTTTATAAAGTTTAACAAATGTGAAAAGCAGTTGTCTGTTAATTCACAAGCTCTTTCTAAATATTCTATTTCTTGTTCGTCTTTTATTAATCTTTGTTTTTCAATTATACTTTCTGTTTCTTCTAGGTGGTTTGCTTTATATTTTTGCATATATCTTTTATATGTTGCATATGTTATATATTCTTCTTCAAATCCAACATTCTCACAAAATGAAAAAAAGTTTTCATAATCATATTCACTAATGTCTGTGTAATTACTTACAATAATTTCATCGTCTATTGTAAGGGTTGCTCTTACTGACTCTATATATCTAGCATCAGTAATATAATAGTTTTCTTTACGTGTAATTAATAAAGTTCCTTCACCATCAATTCCTGTTAGATATTTCACATTAACAGGATTAGATATAATCATTCCTTGTATATCTAATCCTCTAAGTTTTTCTCTTAGACATTTAATTTTTTCATTCATAAAAACCACCTGCTACTTACTTTAAATTTTTCCTTTAAATGTTCCCAAAGTAAATATTTTTAATATTATTGTTAGTAATAAATCAAATGGTATAAATATAACTATAAGTGTACTTACTACTATAAATGGGCCAAATGGAATATATTCATTTGTTCCTTTTTTCTTTACTATTAGTATTCCAATGCTTATAATTGCTGCTAATAAGAATGAAATTACTGCAACTATAATAATACTAGGCCAACCTAAGAATAAACCTAATGCTCCCATTAGTTTTACGTCTCCAAAGCCCATCGCTTCTTTTCCTGCAATAAATCCACCTATTATTGTAATTAGTAAGAAGATTCCTCCTCCAACTAACATTCCAAGCAAGTTATTTATAAGAACATTTATACCTAAACTAGTATTTGCAACAACTTGTATAAATGTAAATGCTAATCCTGTTTCAAACATTGTTAATGTAAGCCTATTTGGTATTATTTGAAGTTTATAGTCTATGCAAAATGCTATTAAAAGCATTGGTGTTAAAAATAGATATTTAAATAAATCTATACTTACTCCAAAGAAATATACTAGTCCTAAAAACATAACTAATGTTATGCTTATTAATATATAGTTTGGTTTAAAATTTCTAAAATATTCTGTAAAAATTTCTTTTGAAAATACTGTCTTATAGTCTGACATACGTTTGTTACACCAGTCTATAAACTGCCCAACTAATATTCCTGCAAGCCCTATAATTACATATACTAATATATGTGTATCATTTATGTACATTTTAATTTCTCCTTTGTTCTTTTTGTTTTAAGTATTTTTGTATAATTCTATTTTCAATTGGTCTTTTGATTTTTGTAACCCAAATGTCTTTTTCATTTATTGGTTTCACTAATATTGAAAACATTTTAGTCCTGTTTGCTCCAATTACATCTGTAAAGATTTGATCTCCAACTACTGCTATTTGTTCACTTGGTAACTCCATATTTTTCTTTGCTTTGTTTAATCCGCCTTTTAGTGGTTTCTTTGCAAAATATGTATATGGTATGTCTAAAGTCTTTGCTGTATTTTCTACTTTTTCCTTATGATTAGAATTTGAAACAATATATAATTTTATATTATTTTGTTTCAAGTTTTCTGCCCATTCTTTAACGCCTTCTGGCATCTTCTTATCAAAGTCTATTAGAGTGTTATCAACATCTAGTATAAGACCTTTTATATTATTTTGTTCTAGCATTTGTAGTGTTATCTCTTTTACACTGTTTAAATATAGTTTTGGATATAAAAACATTTTGCCTCCAATAATTAGCTATTTTTTCTTTTACAATATTATCAATATGCTAGCTATTTGTCAATATGCAAATTAAATTTTAGCTGAGTACTGCTGTTAATTGCCATATCATATAAAAAGTTGTTGATATAATACCTACTATCAACAACTTTTATATACTATTGCATATTTTCTGTTATTTACAGAATCTATGATTTCCTATCGTTACAGTCATTGGTCTTGACCATATCCATTTGTTTGTTGCAGTGTTTGGGTTAAAATAATATATTGCACCATAACTTGGGTCCCAACCATTTAGTGCATCTTGTGCTGCTTTCTTTGAAGTTGAATCTGGTGACATATTTATTTGTCCATCTGATACTGCATCAAATGCACCTTTTTGATAAATAACTCCTGCTACTGTATTAGGAAATGAACTACTTTTAACACGATTTAATACAACCGCTGCAACTGCAACTTTTCCTATGTATGGTTCTCCTCTTGCTTCACCATGCACTAATCTTGCTAATAAATTTAAATTAGTTGAATAGCTTGAATTTGAATTACTATTTGATGAACTATATATTCCCATTGCTGCTAATGTGTTTTTGCCTGCAATTCCATCAACCGTTAAACCATTTTTAGATTGAAAATATCTTACTGCCTTTTGCGTTTGGGTTCCATATATTCCATCTATGCTTCCAGTATAGTATCCCCATCTTTTTAATTTTGTTTGTATTTGTGTTACTTCGTCTCCTCTAGAGCCATATTTAGATAATGCTTCTACCTCATTATTTCTAAAAAAAATGTTATACGAAATAAATATAGCAAATGTTAATATAATTATTATCATTGAAATTATTGTTTTTTTGTTTTTTAACATAAAAATACACCTACTTTGGTAAAATTTAATTATTGTTATTTTAACCAAATTAGGTGTTTATATACATTAAAATTAGAATATTCCTAAAATGTTTCCGTTTTCGTCTAAGTCTATATTTTCTGCAGAAGGAATTTTAGGTAATCCCGGCATTGTCATTATTTTACCTGTTAATACTACTATAAATTCCGCTCCTGCTCTTAATACTACATCTTGTACATGTATATTAAAAGGTTCTTTACATTCTAAATTTTTAGGGTCATCTGAAAAAGAATATTGTGTTTTTGCTATACATACTGGCAAATTGCTATATCCCAAGTCTTCTATTTCTTTAATATGCAATTTTGCTTCTTCTGTGAATTCTACATCCTCTGCCCCATATATTTTTTGTGCTACTGCTTTTATTTTATTTTCTATCGTTTCGTTTAATTCATATGCAAATTTAAAATCTGAAGGCTCTTGCACTAAATCAACAATTTTTTGTGCTAAATCTTTTGCGCCTTCTCCACCTTTTTCCCAGCTTTCAACTAAACTTAAGTTAATGCCTTTTTCTTGTAACTTTTCTTGTAAAAATTTAATTTCAGCTTCAGTGTCATGTGTATATTTATTTATTGCAACTATTACATTTAAGCTATAACAATTCTTTAAATTATCTACATGTCTTTCTAAGTTTTCAAATCCTTTTGCCAAATATTCAATACTCTCATTTTTTATATCTTCTTTTGGCATTCCTCCATGATATTTTAATGCTTTAATAGTTGCTACACAAACTACTGCATCAGGTTTCAAATTTGCTTTTCTACATTTTATATCTAAAAATTTTTCTGCTCCTAGGTCTGCTCCAAATCCCGCTTCTGTAACAACATAATCTCCTAATTTTAAAGCGAGTTTAGTTGCAATTATACTGTTACATCCATGTGCAATATTAGCAAATGGTCCACCATGAACTATTGCTGGTGTTTGCTCTAGGCTTTGTACTAGGTTTGGATTTATAGCATCTTTCAATAATACTGTCATTGCTCCATCTGCTTTTAAATCTTTAGCTGTTATTGGTTTGTTTTCTTTAGTATATCCGACTATAATATTTCCAATTCTTCTTTTTAAATCATTTATATCTGTTGCTAAACAGAAAATAGCCATTATTTCAGATGCAACCGAAATATCAAAACCATCCATTCTTGGTACTATGTTTTTTTCTTGTGATAGTCCTGTATTCACTACCCTTAGTTGTCTGTCATTTAAATCAACACATCTTTTCCATACTACTCTATCAAATCCTAGTTCATTGCCAAAATATATATGATTGTCTATCATTGCTGATAACAAATTATTTGCAGATGTAATTGCATGTATGTCTCCAGTAAAATGTAAGTTTATGTCTTCCATTGGTGCTATTTGACTATGACCGCCACCTGTCGCTCCACCTTTTATTCCAAACACAGGTCCAAGTGATGGCTCTCTTAGTGCAAGCACTGCATTTTTTCCTGTTTTTCTTAGTCCATCTGCTAGTCCAATTGCCATCGTTGTTTTGCCTTCTCCTAGAGGTGTAGGATTTATAGCTGTTACTAAAATTAGCTTTCCATCTTTTTTATCTTTTAAGTTCTTATATACTTCAGGAGAAATTTTCGCTTTATATTTTCCGTATTGTTCTAATTGATCTTCTTGAATATTCATTTCTTCTGCTATTTTTGTTATTTTCTCTAATTGTGTATTTCTTGCAATTTCAATATCTTCCATCTTTATTCTCCTTTTTATACATTTAGCAGTAATATAATAATACAGTCTTACTGTAAAAATTATTATATTACTGCTAATTCAAAAATTAAACTAATAACCCAACTATAACACCAATAGCAGCTCCTACAATAACTTGAACTGGAGTGTGTCCCAGAACTTCAACTAATCTTTCAGATACTTGTAAACTTGTTAATCCAGGTGTTTCAACTATTTTATTTAATAGTTTAGCTTGTTTTCCAGCTGCTCTTCTAACACCAGCTGCATCATACATTACTATAAATGAAAAAATTAAAGCTACAGCAAATAATGGTGAATTAATTCCAACATTTTTACCTATCATAGTTGTTAAAGATATCACCACTCCAGAGTGTGAACTCGGCATTCCACC
>FR889109.1:47202-77958 GCA_000435755.1 Clostridium sp. CAG:508 | reverse complement strand
GCATTCCACCTGCTTGCATTAATCTTTTAAAATTAAACTTTTTACTCTTTACTAAATCATAAATAAACTTAAATAATTGTATTCCAAACCACACAAAAAATGGAACAATTATATATTTATACTCTTCAAAAAAACTCCCCTGCATTTTCTATTCCTCTTCTTGTACAAAATTCTCTTCTTTTATTTCCTCGCCATCTTTTAATAATATAGTAATTCTCTTTTCAGCATTTTCTAATAAGTCACTACATTGTTTCGATAGTTTCATTCCTTCTTCAAATTTAGAAACAGATTCATCTAAACTTAATTCACCTTTTTCTAATTCTGTGGCTATCTTCTCTAATTTGCTCATTGCTTGTTCAAAATTTAAATCTTTTTCCATTTTATTCCCCTTGTTCAAATTATTTTTCTGTTACAATTTCTGTATTAACATCCACAATATATCCTTTTATTAAATGAGTTGTTACCGTATCATAAACAGTCACATAATATTTTCCATCACTTTGAATACTCACATTAAATGATACATCGTCTAAATTTCCCCAATCTTTTGTCCATACATCTTTTACAAGATTTATTGCCTTATTCTCTTTTGGAGTCATTTGGTTTTTGTCCTCTACTGAATCATTAGATGCTGTAGTCGTTTCATTTTTCTTTTCTTCAGTTTTCACTTCTGTTTCTATATTATCATCTAAAATTTCATTTAGCATATTGTTTAAGCCTTGATTAGGATCTGGCAATATATTGCCTTTAGTCTCGACATTGTTGGCTGAAATTGGTTCAAATCTAAAATGTTGATATTCTAAACACACTAAAGCAAATATCACCACTATTGCAATAACTATTATTACTAAAAAATTTTTAGTTGTTTTACCCATATATTTTCTCCTATTCTATAATCTTTGCTTTTGTTTCTCCATCTTGTAATTTAATAAATACTTCGTCTTCTTTTTTCAATTGTTCCTTTTTCTTTATAATAACTCCATCTTTTAATATAATTCCATAACCTCTTGCCAAAGTTTTTAGTGGGCTCAATGAATCTAACCTTAATATTAGATTTTGTGCCTTCGCCTTTTCTTTTTGCAATTTATTAGTTATTATATGCTCCATTGACTTTACTTTCATGTCAACTAACATATATTTTTCATTTACTCTTTGTAGCGCTCCTGTAAATGCCTTATTTGCCATACATTTTTCATAACGTAATTTCATAAATTGAATTTTACGTACTAGAGCTTGTTTATATCTATTTTGATAGCTTTTTAATTTCAACTCTAATTCTGCAATATCTGTTACAGCTAATTCAGCTGCAGCTGATGGTGTTGGTGCTCTTAAATCTGCTACAAAGTCTGCTATAGTAAAATCTGTTTCATGTCCTACTGCAGAAATAACTGGTAATTCTGAATTATATATCGCTCTTGCAACGACTTCTTCATTAAAAGGCCATAAATCTTCTAATGATCCTCCGCCTCTTGCCACAATAAGCACATCTGCCAGTTTATTTTTGTTCATAAATTCAATGCCTTCAGCTATTTTCTTACCAGCTCCTTCTCCTTGTACAGGCACTGGAAACAGTCTTATGTGCACATTCGGATTCCTTCTAGTAGACACATTTATAATATCTCTAATAACAGCTCCTGTATTTGAGGTAAGAACTCCTATTGTTTTAGGCATCATAGGTATTGGCTTTTTATGTGATTGATCAAATAGACCTTCTTTTTCTAGTTTTTCTTTTAATTCTTCATATGCTGCTCTTAAGTCTCCCATTTTTCCCAGTTGTTTCATTGCTTTTGCATATAATTGATATGTTCCATCTCTTTCAAAAACAGATACACTTCCCAATATCATTACTTTCATTCCATCTTGTGGAACAAAATCCAAATGTCCAGTATATGTTTTGAACATTATTGCTTTTATTAAAGATTTGTCATCTTTTAATGTAAAGTACATATGACCTGTATAATGATTTTTAAAATTTGAGATTTCTCCTTCTACTAAAACATTAGCAAAATATTCGTCCTCTTCAAATTTATCTTTTATATATTTATTTAGTTGACTTACACTAATAGGATTATATGTCATATCTACTCCTCATTTGCTATTCCTGTTTGCTTTATAATGTTAGCTAATACACCATTTATAAAAGCAGGTGAAGTATCATCTCCATACTTTTTAGCTATTTCCACCGCTTCATTAACAACTACCTTATATGGTAATTCTGTATACACAATCTCATATGTTGCAAGTTTTAATAATGTAATATTTATTTTTGATACTCTTGAAATATCCCATTTTTCTTTTAGATTTTGAGATATCAATTCCAATATCTCTTCTTTATTTTTTGCGATTCCGTTTATTGTTTCAGTCATATATGTTTTTGCTTTTTCTTGATTAACATTTTGTTCTACTAAAAACAATTCAATTTGTTCGTTATATTCTTCTTGCTCCATTTTTTGAATTTCTAAGCTATATAGTAATTCAAAAGTAAGTTCTCTTATTTCTGTTCTAGTCATGTATTTGTTACTCCCTTTTATAACCTATCTATAAATTTTTTGGTTTTTTCTTTTACATTTTCTTTATTTCTTTGTATGTAGTTGCCAAGCCATATACATACAATTATTAATGCTATTGTAAATAAAACCTTATATAAATTTGTGCAAAATAGAATAATTGATAATGCAATTCCTATCAAGCCTCCTATTATACATCCACCATATTTATCACAAAAAACTTTGAAACTGTCCATATTTTTTTGCTCCTTTCATCTTTTATTCTTGTGTCATTGGTTTTACTGGTTCAATATCTTTTACTTTAATATTAACCTCTTTTACTTCTAAATCTGATGTTTTCTTTATTGTTGTTTTTATTTTTGTTTGTAAATTAGTAGATAATTCTTTTATCACTGCATTTTCTTTAACACTTAAATTTACAAATACTGTTACATTGTTTTCATTATCAAGTTCTACTCTTGTTGTTACATTTTCTGCACTATCAAATCCTTTAACTACACTATTTACTAAATTTTCTATAGTATCTTTTGTAATTAAAAGTTTACCATCAGAATTTTCTAATAATATTCCATTTTTATAATCCATTTCTTGTTTTGAACTTGAATCAAAAAATATACATTTTATAGCAAGTAGTATAAATGCTATGCTTAATCCTAACATAATATTAGAGCTTACACTATCATTTATTGCCATTACTACAAATTGATGTACTAAATCTACATTTAACCAACCAAATATCATTAGACACACTATTATTGATATTATAAGCATTAAGCTTGAAAAAAGAGCTAGTCCTATTCTATCTAAAATTTTCATGTTTTATTTCATCCTTTCCTACAAAAAGCTTTTACATTTTAAAATTTAAATTAGGCACAGTAAAGTTTATTGTGCCTAATGTTTATTTCTATTATTGATTTTCCTCTGTGCTTTGATTATTTGATTCCATATTTTCTGTGCTAACACCTTGAATATGAACATTAACCTCAACTACTTTTAGTCCTGTCATACTTTCAACTGCTTTTTTAACTTTGTTTTGAATTTCAAATGCAACATCTGGAATTCTAGCACCATATTCTACTATGATATTTACATCTATTTTGGTTTCCTTTTCTCCAGAGTCAACCTTAATTCCTTTTGCTAGGTTCTTTTTACCACTAAGTACCTCTGAAATTCCTCCAGCAAATCCTCCTGACATTTGAGCAACTCCAGGTACTTCTGATACTGCTACTCCTGCAATTACAGAAATTACGTCATCTGCAATTTTTATATTAGTATTGTTTTCTAATGCTACTTCTCCATTAGTTTCAACCTCTTTTATTTCTTTGTTTTCTTCTTCCATAAAGAAACCTCCTTTTTCTTAAGAAATTTATATGTATTAGTATATCAATTTTCTTGGAATTTTACAACTATTTTTGAAAATATTTGTGATATTTATCATAAATTTGCACCCATGAATATGCTCTTTCTAAGTCTGGAGTTTCTACTCCTTGGTTACAAATCGACGTATATAAGAGTGTTCTTATATTTCCAGATTGCACATTTCTGCAATGTTTTATACTGTCATCAATAAATAAATCTATATTGTTTTCTTTAGCTGCTTGCAACTTATCTTGTGCTCCTAAAACTAGCTTGTCATATACTATTCCATTTTTTTCAAGCCATTTTCTTGTATAATCTTCTATTTCTGTTCCACCTTCTGCATACTCATATCTAGAAGTAATTATAACTATGTTATTGCCTTCTTCTTTTAATTTTTTTATTACCTCTGTTGCACAATCTTTTGGTCTGGCTATTGTTAATACTTTTATAAAATACTTATTCCAAAACGCATCTATTTGTTCACTTGTCCAGTGAGAGTATAATGTTTCTATTTGATTATGGTCTGAAATTTTTCCATATTGTTTAGGCTCTCCACTGTTTCCTAGCTCTATGTCAAATTTCTGTGAATCTGCAAATATTGTTTCAAATGAATTTGATATTGTATCATCTACATCTATTCCTATGTTCATATTGCCCTCCGTTTGTTATTTTTATTTTGTAATTTTATCATATTATTTTGTGAATAACAAGCAAGTTTATGTTTTTTAAAATTGTTATATATTTTTTTGATAATTTAATGTATAATATACAAAATTAAGAAAGGGCTAATTTTAATATGACAAGTTTTATTTTAAAGTGCATTGCAATGATTTCAATGCTTATAGACCATACAAGTGTTGCGTATTTTGGACAAACTACTTTATTTAATGTAATTGGAAGAATTGCTTTCCCTATATTTGCTTTTCAAATTTCTGAAGGATATATTCATACTAAAAATCTAAAAAAGTATCTCTTGAGATTATTTTGCTTTGCAATAATTTCACAAGTTCCTTTTATGTTATTTGACTCTATGTTTACAAATAATTTTTCTTTTAATATTTTTGGCACTTTATTTGTAGGTTTGCTTGCTATATTGTTATATGATAAGATTTCAAACTGTACTTTCGAACTTACTAAAGATAAGAAATTTAACTTAACAATAAATAAAATATTTGGCTTTGTTCCTGCTATATTATTAGGTATAATTTCTGAAGTATGCTATTTTGATTATGGCTTTTGGGGTGTTGCAATAATATTTTTGTTTTACTTTTTTAAGAATGATAAGCTTGGTATGGTAATATTTTATATCACTGCTTGTATTATTAAATATGGAATCAATATTATTATTTATGGATACCATTATTTATATATACTTTTATGTATTGGCACAATTTTGCCTATAATATTTATTTACTTATATAACGGAAAACAAGGCAAAAAGATAAAGTATTTGCTTTATGCTTTTTACCCTGTTCACCTGTTGATTTTGTATTTTGTTTTTAAATAAACAGACTTGCATCACAAGTCTGCTTTATTATTTTAATACTCAGATATGTCTTTTATTAAATTGCTCTTTTCTCCAAGAATTATTTTACCATCTTTTCCACTAAGAATTAAAGGTAAAACTATTTTTTGATTATTACCCTCATATTCTATGCCAACCTTTGGAACAACTTCCGCTGTTTCTGCTTTTATAAGTATAGGTTCACTTACATTTTCTGCAATAACCTTATCTATTACAATTTCTCCAGCTTCTGTAACTTTGTATGTCCAAACTTTAATTTTTGAATCTTTTCCTTTAGGAACTACTACAAATTGATCTTCATCTCCTGAAGTAATTGTAGTAAGTTTACTAAAATCCTCACTACCATTCAAATACTTTTCACTAAAATCTTTTTCTTTTCCATTAGCTATAAATCCTATTGCTAAACATTGTTCTCCCTCAAATGTTACTTTAGTAGCATTTTTTGGAATCAATAAATAAACTCCCACTGCAAGTGCAGCAACAACTATTACTGCTAATATAATTAATAATACTTTTTTCATAGATACTCCTCCTTTTGTTTTTATTATATTATAAGTTTTATTTTTTTTAAAGTACTTATGAAATAATTTTAAATTTTTGTCATAAGTTTTTGATTGGCTAAATATACATTAAATAAAGTTTAGTACAAACATTTCTTAGAGGGGGTTAAAATAATTCATGGATGAGAATTTAAAGTTATATCAAGATATAGCAGAACGTACTGATGGCGACATTTATGTTGGTGTTGTTGGCCCTGTACGTACTCGGAAAGTCAACTTTTATTAAAAATTTTATGGATTTACTTGTTATTCCAAATATTGATAACGAGTATAAAAAAGAAAGAGCTAGAGACGAACTTCCACAAAGTGCTGGTGGAAGAACTATTATGACTACTGAGCCTAAGTTTATTCCAAATGAGGCTGTTGAAATTACAATAGGAGATAATTTAAAGTTCAAGACAAGGCTTGTAGATTGTGTTGGTTATTTAGTTAATAATGCTATTGGCTATTTAGAAGACGATATGCCTCGTATGGTAAAAACGCCTTGGTATGAGGAAGAAATACCTTTTGAAGAAGCTGCTGAAATTGGCACTAGAAAAGTAATAGCTGAACACTCTACTATTGGTATTTTAGTAACTACTGATGGAAGTATTACAGATATTCCTAGAGAAGATTACATCAATGCTGAGGAACGCGTTGTAAAGGAATTAAAAGAGCTTAACAAACCTTTTGTTATTGTTTTAAATAGTGATGATCCATTTTCTGATTATACTAAAGCTTTAGCTAAAAAACTAGAAGAAAAATATGGTGTGTCTGTCTTACCTACAGACTGTGCTAGATTAGATATTGAAGATATTGATGACATCTTTAGTAAGATTTTATATGAGTTTCCTATTGAAACAATTAATATTGATTTTCCTCGTTGGGTTGATGGTTTACCTGATGACCACTGGTTAAAAGTTGAATTATATGACGAAATTGAAAAGGCTTTTGATAATATTCGTATATTAAAACAAGTAGATAGTAGTATTGGTCAACTTCAAAATACTAAGGTAATTACTAGAACTTCATTAACCGAAGTTAGACTTGGTGAAGGCAGTGTAAGAGTTTCTATCGAATTAGTTGACGAGTTATTCTATAAAGTTTTAACAGAAATTTCTGGTGTTGAAATTGATAATGAAGGTGCACTATTTAGCACTATGACAGAGTTTGCAAGAACTAAAAAACAATATGATAAAATTGCATATGCTTTAGAAGAAGTAAAAGCCACTGGTTATGGAATTGTAACTCCTTCAATTGATGAATTGATTTTGGAAGAACCTGAAATGGTAAAACAAGGTACTCGTTTTGGAGTAAAATTAAAAGCTAAAGCTCCAAGTATACATATGATAAGAGCAGATATTGAAACAGAAGTATCTCCTATTGTCGGTAGCGAAAAACAGTCTGAAGATTTGGTAAATTACCTACTTTCTGAATTTGAATCAGACCCTAAGAAAATTTGGGAGTCTAACATTTTTGGCAAAAACTTACATGAACTTGTTAATGAAGGATTGCAAAATAAACTGGCTAGAATGCCGGATGATGCTCAAGCTAAACTTCAAGAGACATTAGAGCGTATTGTTAATGAAGGCAGTGGTGGACTAATTTGTATAATTCTTTAAATTAAAAGGTCAGTTTGGGAATTACTCCCAAACTGACTATTTTTGTTCTTTTAATCTTAAATATCCAACTTCTACCCATCTGTTATATGCTAAATTCAAATTAAACAATACCTTAGGCTTAGAACCTGCTCTGTTTTTGTCTACAACACATGCATAATATCTTTCATCTGGATCTTTGTATTCTTTTAAAGGATAGTATGTATCACTAACTTCTTCTAAAGAATATTCATAATCTTTAAGTGTTCTATTATCTATTTGTTTTATTAAGCAAAGTGTATCTAAAACCTCTTTTACTGTTCTACTTTCTGATAAATCATTGATTGTTAAGTTTATTGGCAATGTAGGTGTTTCTGTAATCTGCATTGTATATCCTATAAATATATTTAAGTTTTGTGCTAAATTAGATATAATTGTAGCAGTCTTCTTGATTTCTTCGCTTTTTCCTATGTTTTGAGTATCTGTTTTCATTGTATCATAAAACATATACTCTATCTTTTCTTTATAATAGTAATTTGTAATTACTTTTTTTAACTCGTCATTTGTATGGTCTGTAATATTTATAAAATATATACAGTTGTTTAGTTGTTCATTTAACCAGTCTGTTGCTTTAACTGTTTTATTAAATTCAGTTGATATTTTTGAAAGTCTTTTTATAAATTGCTCTCTAGTTTCTTTTTCATTTTGTAAAACAAATCCATTTTCGTCAACATCAGCCTCTTTAGGATTATCTGGTCTAAATTTAAATTCAAGTAGTTCACCTTCTGATTTTACAATGTCTTGTCCATGTAGTTTCTGAATTTCTGGGTTATTTAAAATAGTAGTTATTAAACACAATTTCATCTTTTCTTCAGACATTTCATTTGAAATAATTAACACTTTCTTTTTATGTATAAACGCTATGTTAGCGACTAAATTTATTGTAAATCTACTTTTTCCAGAGTTTGATGGCATAGCAAATGCCATTGTTTCTCCTTTTCTTATTCCTTTAAATACACTACTTAATATAGGAAAAGGAAAATCTAATCCTGATGTCAATTCATTTTGTCCTTTTACTAAGAAATCTGTAACATTTGAATTTAATATTGCTTGTTTAAATTTACCTGTAACAGTAACTTGATTTATTGCTGCTTCAACTTCTTCTACTGACATACTATCATATAGACTATAGTGTCTTATTTCAGCAATTTTATCTTGTGTTTCCTTAATTGGCATACTTTTATATCTTTTCCTTAATATAAAAAGCTTTTTTAATTCTGTGTAAACTTTTTCAAAATCATAAGAGCCATGTTCATATGTATATTTTAGATCTTCTTTTAAGTCCATTATTTCTTTAGTTACTTTTCCAAAGTTAAAATTGTTTTTGGCTTGTTCAGATGAATATTTGGCGCCTTCTGTAAATAGTACCCCTTTATATATATTTATTAAATCTTCACTATCAAATAAACAATCTTCATATACAAAATAGTACATACTTATTGATTTAGGATTGTTTAATAGCAAACCTAAATATGTTTTTTCTAGTTCCTCATCTTGTAATTCTATTGGATATGTACTCTCTTCCGAATTATTATTCACATTCTTTTTTGTTTTTACTGTCTTTTTAACTTTTTCTTTTTCCGGTGTTTCTTCTGTTTCCTCTATTTTTTCATTTTCTTCTTGTCTTTCGTTAAATATCTGTAACTTTTCCATTGCTTCTGCAATTTCGTTGTTTGCCAAGGCTTGTTTTATTTCTTCAAGTAATCTTCTATCTTCTTCTTTTTTTACATGTATTTGTTCTAGAGATGCTAATAATTGATTTATTCTTTCATTTCCTTCCATGTTTTCTCCACCTTTTAAAAAATATTTACTATTTTTTTATATCACATATTATTGAAAAAAACAAGTATTTAGCAAATTAAAGCCCCCATAGATTGACATTTTCTTGAATATTTTTTCATGTTATGGAAAATAATAAATGTAGAATTTTTATGTTTTGGAGTTATTATGAATTTTAAAGATAAGCTTACAAATATAGTTAAAAGTGTGTTTGATTCACCTGACCAAAATGAATATAATTTTACCTTATCTAGCCCTTATGAAAATGATGGCAATAATGTTAGTATGACTCCTGAGGAGCTTGATAAAAATGAAGGAATCTTTGAGGTGGAGAACATTTTTCCTAGTCTTTCTGTTAATCTTGAGTATGTTAAGGTTAAGTATAATCTTTTAATAAATAGTGATATTATTGTTAGAGAATTTACTTTGACAGCTAGAAATAGGCAGTATCAAGCTTTTCTTCTTTTGATTGATGGTATGGTAAATTCGGAGCTTGTAAATGATAATGTACTAGAAGCTCTTATGATGCGTAATAGAGCTAATATTTTTGATGGTGAGCAAAATCAGGTTATAAATGAGGCTAAAACAAATAATATTACTGTTAGAAAAGTTAAAAAGTTTGATTTAGAAACATATATATCTGACTGTTTGCTTCCTCAAAATAGTGTTAAAAAAGTTAGCTCTTTTAAAGATGCTTTTAATGGTGTTAATATGGGTAATTGTTTGCTTTTTGTTGATACTCTTGGAATTGCTTATGATATAGATGTAAAAGGCTTTAAACAAAGAGGTGTTGAGACTCCTAATAATGAGGTTATTATTAAAGGACCTCAAGAAGGATTTGTTGAAAATATTCGTACTAACACTTCTCTACTTCGCCGAATTATCAATAATGAAAATCTAATAATAGAAAGTATTGAGGTTGGTAATTTAAGTAAAACAAAATGTTGTATTTGTTATATGCAAGATATTGCAAATGCTGATTTAGTTGCAGAGGTAAAATACAGAGTTAGCAATTTAAAAATTGATACTTTGCTTTCTAGTGGTGAACTTCAGCAATTGATCGAAGATAAAAACAATTACACAATTCCACAAATAATATCCACAGAAAGACCTGATAAGGCTGCTAAGCATTTATATAGTGGCAAAGTAGTAGTTATAGTTAATGGAAATCCTTATGTTCTTATTATGCCAGCTACTTTTACCGATTTTATTGCATCACCTGAAGATAGCAATTTAAAATTTCAGTTTGCAAATTTTTCAAAAATTTTGCGCTTAATCTCGATTTTTATAACACTACTTCTTCCTGGATTATATGTTGCAATTTCAGATTTTCACCAAGAGCTACTACCAACTGAATTGCTGTTTTCTGTAATTGCATCAAGAGAAAATGTTCCATTTCCTATTATTTTTGAAATTTTACTTATGGAAATTTCTTTTGAACTTATTCGTGAAGCTGGGTTAAGGGTTCCCTCTCCTATTGGTCCAACTATAGGTATTGTTGGTGCTTTGGTTTTAGGACAAGCTGCTGTTAGTGCTGATATTGTAAGCCCTATTTTAATCATTGTTGTTGCAATTACTGGTATAGCATCTTTTGCCATTCCTGATTTTTACTTTGGCTATCATTTGAGAATACTAAGGTTTGGCTTTATACTTTTAGGGTATATTGCAGGATTTTTCGGAATTGCTGTTGGGCTTTGTGTATATGCTACCATTTTGTGCAGTATCAAATCTTTTGGAGTTCCTTTTATGGCACCATATAGCCCTATTACAAATATAAATGAAAGTGGATTTTTCTTAGACCCAATGTGGAAGCGTGAAAAAAGACCTGATTATTTAAATACCAAAAAGCAAAACTCACAGTCTCACATAAGCAGAACTTGGAAATATAAATAGAAAGGAGCAGTTTTATGACAGAACAAAAATTAGGAAAATGGGAAGCAATTATTTTAATTGTTGCTATTGTTATAAATCACATAATTTTAGGCTTACCCAGAAGTATTGTAGCTGAACACGCTTCTGCTTCTATTCTTAATGTTATATATATTAGTGCTATTGTAATAATCCTAATCTTCTTGATTTGTAAGTTATTAGAGAGTTTTCCTGGTTTAGATATTATAGATATTGCCGAATTTTTAGGTGGCAAGGTTTTAAAAATAGGTATTTCAATTTTATTTTTACTTTATATTATTTTTATCACTGGAATACTGCTTAGAAGTTTTTCAGAGGGGCTAAAGCTTATATTTTTTCCTAGAACTTCTTTGCCTATAATTATGATTTTGTTTTTAATTGCTATTGTAATTATGAATAAGCTTAATATTGTTTCTATTGCACGCGCTAATTTATTTTTTACCATATTAGTTTCTGTTAGTATAATTTTTATATTTATAGGAAATTGGAAGAACCTTACCTTTCAAAAGATTTTCCCTATTTTAGGGAATGGTGCTTATACAACATTTTTTAGTGGGTTAAGCGATTTATTTGCTTTTGGTGGAATTGCTTGTATATACCTTCTTCCACCTTATTTGAAGAATCAAAAAGATTTTAAAAAGGTAGCTTATACCTCTGTTGGACTTTCTGCATTTTTCTTACTAATTAGTGCGGCAACTTTACTTTTTATTTTTCCACCTACAATTATAGAGCAACAAATATTTCCTATTTATTTAGCATCTCGTTTTATAGATTTTAGTAGATTTTTTCAAAGGTTAGATGCATTATTTTTACTTATTTGGCTACTCTCTATCATATGTTATTTGGCAATTGTACTATACTTTTCTACTAGCATATTTAAAAGAGTTACAAATTTGAAATATTCAAAATGGATTTCTACTTTGTTTGCTTTATTTATATTTGGAACTGCTTTAATTCCTAAAAATATGCAGGAAATAAGCTTTCTAGAAAATACTGTATACAGATATATTATTTTAATTTTAGTATTTGTCTTGAGTATTATTATTTTAATTTTGGCTAATATTAAATATTTACGAAGTCAAAAAATGAAAGGAATTGTTAATGAAAAACGCATATAAGTATATTTTGATTATATTGGTTGTAATATTATTTTCTTTTGCATTTACAAGTAGTCACCGTATTCAAAGTATAGATGATTTAACTTATATTGTTGCACTAGGCATAGATGTTGGAGATACAGAAAGATTAAAAGTTACATTTCAATTTACTAAACCAAGTGCCGCTTCTGGTGAAGGCTCTTCAAATGAAAGCTCTTCTATAATTATGGATACAATAGAGGCTCCTTCTATTGACGCTGCACTTAATTTAATAAATACTTATTCTAGTAAAGAAATAAACTTGTCTCATTGTAAGCTTATAATATTTTCTGAAAAAATTGCAATGTCTGGAATTAAAGAAGAAATATTTTCTTTAGCTAACAAAGTACAAATTAGACCTGATACCAATATTCTTATAACCACTTCCTCTGCTAGGGATTATATTGCAAGTGTAAAACCAACTTTGGACAATTTAATAACGAAGTTTTATGCTACATTTCCCAATTCTAGTGAATATACTGGATATATTGTAGATGCTAATCTTGGACAATTTATGAATAAAATAACATCTCTTGCTTCTCAACCTGTTGCACTTCTACGGCAATGTAATTTCTAAAGCTGATTCTAATCAGTCTTCTAACAATAAAAGTTCTGATGATTCTGGTAGTGAGATTTTAGAGGCAAAAAATGGTGTTGAAAATGTTGGTACTGCAGTGTTTAGACAAGATAAACTTGTTGGTACTTTAACTCCTTTAGAAACTGTTGCTCACTTGATTGTCACTGGTAAGGTTAAGAGCTGTAATATTTCAATGCCAGACCCTGAAAACAAGGAGAATTTAATTGATTTATATTTTGATTTTACTACAAGCCCTAAAATCAATGTTTCACTTTTAAATGGAACGCCTTATATAAAAATAAAGGTTAAGGCAAATGCAACTATTTCTTCTATTAAGCAATTATCTAATACTAATACTGAACAGCAAATAAAACTAACTCAGGAATATGCTAATAATTATTTAGAGAAATTACTTTTACATTATTTATATAAAACTTCAAAAGAATTGAAGTCTGATTGTAGTGGTTTTGGTAATTATGCTTTAAAAAATTTTAAAACTATGCAAGAATTAGAGAATTATAACTGGTTACAACATTATCAAGATTCATTTTTTAAAGTTGAGCCTGAAGTTGTAGTTGATTCAGGATTTTTGCTAACAGGAATTTAAAAGGAGATTTTTATGGTTGTAAGTTTTTTAGTGGTTTTGTTTGCATTACTCGCTTTGGTTGAAAGTATTAGTTATGGTTTTTATGAAATTGTAGTAAACAAAAATAAGCCCGGAGGCTTAATTTTGATCTTTCTTACTATTATAGGCTTTGCATTTGCTGTTACAATGTATTTTATATACTAAAACGTGCCATAATTTGGCACGTTTTTATCCTGAAATTTTTTCAAAGTCTACTTTTCTTGTTAGTTTGTCTGCGAAGATTACACGCACTTTTATGCTGTCTCCTATTTTATATATCTTCTTGCTTTTTTCTCCTTGAAGTGTTTTCTTTTCTTCGTCATATATAAAGTATTCGTTTCCTAAATCATCAAAACGTATTAGTCCTTCTACTGTGTTTGGAAGTTCTACAAACATTCCAAATGATGTTATACTTGAAATAATTCCTTCGTATTCTTCGCCTATTTTGCTTTGCATATATTCAGCTTTTTTAATTGCGTCTGCATCTCGCTCTACTTTTTGTGCAATTTTTTCTCTTTCAGATGAACGTTCTGCATATTTTACTGCTTGACTACTATATTTTTCTATTTCATTTTCTTTTAGTTGATAGTTTTCTTCTAAATATTTTGATATTATTCTGTGTATGAATAAGTCTGGGTATCTTCTTATTGGTGATGTGAAATGGCAATAGTATTTACTTGCAATTCCAAAGTGCCCTTTGTTTTCTGCTTCATATCTTGCTACTTTTAAAGTTCTTAGTATAAGGTTTGATACTACTCTTTCTTCTGGTTTTCCTTTTACTTTTTCTAAAACTTCTGCAAATGCTTTTGGATGTATATTGTCTTTGTTTCCTTTTATTTTATATCCTAAATTCCATAAGAATTTATTTAGTTCTGCTATTTTTTCTTCGTCTGGTACCTCATGCACACGATATATAAATGGAGCCTCTAACCAATAAAATTTTTCTGCTACTGTTTCATTTGCAGTTAGCATAAATTGCTCTATAATTTCATTTGCAAAATACATTTCATATTTGTCTACATTTATTGCTACTCCTTGTTCGTCTAATGTTATTTTGCTTTCTGGAATATCTAAATTTAAGCTTCCTGCTTTTGTTCTTCTTTGTTTTAATATATTGGCAAGTTCTGCCATTCTTTTAAAGTGTTCAAAGTATGGTTCACATTCTTTTAATAATTTTTGTTTTGCTTTTGGTTTAAATATACCCTTATCTTCTGCTCCTTCTATTTCGTCTAGTATAGTTTGTACCTCTTTGTAACTCATTCTTCTAGTTACTTTTATTACACTTTTTTGTATGTCTGAAGATACTACTTCACCCTTTTTATTTATTTCCATTAAAACAGTTATTGCAAATCTATCTTCTTTTTGATTTAAACTACATATTCCATTTGATAGCTCTTTTGGAAGCATTGGAATTACTCTATCTAACATATATATACTTGTACCTCTAATTATTGCTTCTTTATCAAGTTTAGATTTTTCTTGCACATAATAGCTAACATCTGCAATAGACACATTTAAAAGATAATTTCCATTTTTTAATTTTTCTACTGATACTGCATCATCTAAGTCTTTTGCATCTTCTCCATCAATAGTAAATATTATTTTATTTCTTAAATCTAATCTATTTGGAATGTCTTTTTTAGCTACTTCTTGTTTTATTGCTTTTGCTTCGTTTATAACTGCTTCTGGAAATTCATATGGCAAGTCATAGTCTTTTACTAATGAAAGCATGTCCACTCCTGCTTGATTTATATTGCCTAGTATTTCAATTATTTTGCCTTCTGCTTTTCTATTTTTTTCAGGTAATTTTAATATTTGCACTACTACCTTTTGATTATTTTTAGCCTTTTTGCTGTTCTTTTTAGATATGTATATATCTGCTTTTATTTTTCTATCATCAAGCACAACAAAACCGAAGTTTTTACTTTTTTGAAAAACTCCTACATACTTATCTTTTTCAAATTCTTGATTATCCTTCTTTAACTCTTCTTTCATACTTTTCCTTTACTTTTATTATGTCATAACTTTAATTAGTTATACTTTTTATACATTAAAATCTTATAGAGTAGGCACAGCGACTTTGGTATATATTTTTTCGTGCTTTAGACGAGAAAAAATATATCCCAAGTGCAAGCGACGTGCCGATATTATATACAGCAAAATGTGGCAGAACTTTATTCTGCCACATTTTATAGTTTTTATACTAGATATAGGATTCCTAAGGCAATTGCTAATACAACAAACACAATTCCAAGAATTATTGTCCATTTTTTTAGTTTACCTTCCTTTGTTCTTCCCTTATTTTGCTCATAAAAGTTATTGGTTGAAGAACCTGTAATTGTTCCTGAAGCTCCTGGTCTCTCACTTTTTTGTATTGTTGCTAAAACAATTAGAGCAATACATACAATAATATAAATAACTAATATGATATATTTTAGTATTTCCATATTTCACACTCTCCTATATTTGCTTCTTTGAAACAATTATTAAACTAGTTTTAAAATAACCATTTCTGCATTATCACCTTTTCTTGGTCCTAATTTAAGCATAGTTGTGTATCCACCAACTCTTCCTTCATATTTAGGAGCAATTTCATTAAATAATTTTGCAGTTAAATCAATGTTATTTCCTTCACTATCTTTAACTTTATTGATGTTTTTCATCATTTTTCTTCTAGCATTTAATCTTGATGGCATATCTTTTTGTCTTTTTTCAGTTGTTGTTTCTTTTACTACTCTTAGATATTCTTTACCATTTTTGCTTTTTACTAATTCTGTTACTTTATTTCCTTTGCTATCTAATTTTGCTTTAGAAACTTTAACGTCTACCATTTCAAAATTGTCTTTTTCTTTTACTGCTAATGAAATTAAACTATCTGCAATTGCTTTTACTTCTTTTGCTCTAGCTTCAGTAGTTTCTATTTTTTCATGTAACATTAAATCAGTTGTTAAAGTTTTTAACATTGCTAATCTAATATCTGTTGTTTTACCTAATTTTCTATTTGTAGCCAATTCATTTCCCTCCTTTTAGTCTATTATTCATCTTCTTTTCTAAAATCTAATGATAATGCATGTAACTTATTTGTTACTTCATCTAAAGATTTTTTACCAAGATTTCTTACTTTCATCATTTCAGCTTCTGATTTGTTTATTAAATCTTCTACTGTAGAAATTCCTGCTCTCTTTAAGCAATTGAATGATCTAACTGATAATTCTAAATCTTCAATTGACATTTCAAGAACTTTTTCTTTTTGAGACTCTTCTTTTTCTACCATTACTTGTGTGTTTTTAGTAGTTTCTGATAAGTCAATAAATAGTTCTAAGTGACCTGTCATAACTTTTGCAGCTAAACTTAAAGCTTCATCTGGAGTTAATCCTCCATTTGTCCAAACTTCGATTGTTAATTTATCGTAATCTACCATTTGTCCGACTCTAGTGTTTTCTACTGCATAATTTACTTTTTTAACAGGTGTATATATAGAGTCAATTGGAAGTACGCCTAATGCTTGATCTGGTTTCTTGTTCTTTTCAGCATTGTTATAGCCTCTTCCCATATCAGCAGTCATTTCCATTACTAAATGTCCACCTTCTGCAACTGTTGCAATATGTAAATCTGGGTTTAATACTTCTATTGTTCCATCTGTAATTATATCTCCTGCTTTAACTTCTCCTGGACCTTTAAAGTCAATTCTTAAAGTTTTTTGTTCATTTTTATCTTGTTTTAAACAAACACTTTTTAAGTTGATTATAATTTCTGGAACGTCTTCTACAACATTTGGTATTGTAGAAAATTCATGTAATACGCCATCGATTTTTACACTTGTAATTGCAGTACCTGGAAGAGATGATAATAAAATTCTTCTTAAAGAGTTACCTATTGTAATTCCATATCCTCTTTCTAATGGTTCACATACAAATTTTGCATAGTGTTTTTCTTCGTTTACTTCTAAGCATTTAATATTTGGCTTTTCAAATTCTATCATTTTTTACCTCCTAATAGATAAATAGAAAAACATTTCTATTTTTACAATTAAATTATTATCTAATTATTTAGAGTAAAGCTCTACTATTAAATGTTCTTCAACTGGAAGATCTACATCTTCTCTAGATGGTAATCTTACAACTTTACCACTTAAATTTTTCTCATCTTTTTGTAGCCATTCTGGTACTGGTCTTGCTGCATTTGCTTCTACATTTGCTTTAATAAAACCATTGTCTTTTCTTATTTCTCTTACAGAAATAACATCTCCTGCTTTTACTAAGTAAGATGGAATATCAACTTTATGTCCATTTACTTCAAAAGTTCCGTGTGTTACTAACATTCTAGATTGTGCTCTTGAGCTACCATATCCTAAACGATATACAATATTGTCTAGTCTTGTTTCTAGAATTTGTAGTAATACTTCACCAGTGATTCCTTTTGTAGCTGCTGCCATATCAAAGTATTTTCTGAATTGTTTTTCACTTACACCATAGAATGATTTTGTTTTTTGTTTTTCTCTTAATTGAGTACCATATTCAGATAGTTTTTTCTTCTTTTGGCCGTTTTGACCTGGCGCATAATTTCTTCTAGAAATACTGCATTTATCTGAATAACATCTTGATCCTTTTAAGAACAATTTTTGTCCTTCTCTACGACAAATACGACATTGTTCATCTTTATATCTTGCCATTTTATTTTTCACCTTCCTTATACTCTACGTCTTTTTGGTGGTCTACAACCATTGTGAGGAATTGGAGTAACATCTTTAATTGAGCTAATCTCTAATCCTGCTGATTGTAATGACCTAATTGCTGCTTCACGACCAGAACCTGGTCCTTTTACAAATACTTCTACTGATTTTAATCCGTGTTCCATTGCTGCTTTAGCTGCTGTTTCAGCTGCTTCTCCTGCTGCAAATGGTGTGCTTTTTCTTGAACCTTTAAAACCTAGTTCACCAGCACTTGCCCAAGAAATTGCATTTCCTTGAACATCTGTAATTGTAACGATTGTATTGTTAAAACTAGAATGAATATGAGCCATACCTTTTTCAATATTTTTTCTGTCTCTTCTTCTAGTTACTGTTTTTTTAGTTACATTTTTTGTTGCCATTTTTAATTATTCCCTCCTTATTTAGGCTTTGTTACTTTTGCTAATTATTTTTTGCTTTTGCTAACTAATTTTCTAGGGCCTTTTCTTGTACGGGCATTAGTTTTTGTTCTTTGTCCTCTAACTGGAAGACCTCTTCTATGTCTTAAACCTCTATAACATCCAATTTCAGTTAGTCTTTTGATATTTAATGCAACTTCTCTACGTAAGTCACCTTCAACTTTATAACCGTCCATTGCTTTTCTGATTGCTTGTACTTGGTCATCTGTTAAGTCTTTAACTCTAATATCTGGATTAACCTTTGCCTCTGCTAGAATTTTTTGAGCACTTGTTAGTCCTATACCATAAATATATGTTAGACCAATTTCTACTCTTTTTTCTCTAGGTAAATCAACTCCTGCTATACGAGCCATTTTTTTGCACCTCCATAGTTTTTATTTTGCTATTCTTAAATTTTGTTTTTTAGTTTGTCTTAAGTTATTATTGGTGAAATGCATTAGTATCTTTATACTAATCAATAATACTTTTGGACATATATATAAACACAAATCAGAATTAAAAGGAAAATAAATTTTCCTTTCAGCCGCTATCTAAAATTTGTGTTATATTCAATAATTATAATAAATTAACCTTGTCTTTGTTTGTGTTTTGGGTTTTCACAGATTACTCTGATAACACCTTTTCTTTTAATAACTTTGCATTTTTCACATATAGGTTTTACTGATGGTCTTACTTTCATTTTAGTTCATTCCTTTCTTAGATTAGTTTTATATTGAATTTTAAAAAGAATTAGTATATTGCGAGGCAAAGACTGTTCAAAAGGCAAGTGCGCAACCTCTTGGTTGTAAACGCGTTTTGAATAATCTTTAACGAAGCAAGATGCTGATTATTTTTAAAATTTACTTAGCACGCCATGTAATACGACCTTTCGAAAGATCATAAGGCGATAATTCAACTTTTACTTTATCTCCTGGAAGAATTTTGATATAATTCATTCTTAATTTTCCAGAAATATGAGCTAAGATTTGATGTCCATTTTCTAGTTCAACTTTAAAATTAGTATTTGGTAATGCTTCTACAACAGTACCTTCAACTTCTATAACATCCTCTTTTGACATA
This sequence comes from Clostridium sp. CAG:508, assembly GCA_000435755.1. Classification (GTDB taxonomy): domain Bacteria; phylum Bacillota; class Clostridia; order TANB77; family CAG-508; genus CAG-273. The sequence goes on along the minus strand of FR889109.1, from coordinate 58,138 downwards.
TTTTCCTCCATTATTTTCTTAGAAAATTTTTCTATTTAATACTAGATAAATTTTCCATTTGCACATAAGTACAATATCTTATATAGTATACTTTATTTTTTCAATAATGTCAATACTTCTGGCTCTTTTTCTGTAATTAAAATTGTATTTTCATAATGTGCTGCTAAAGATCCATCTTCAGTAACAATAGTCCAACCATCATCTAATACACAAATATTAGGTTTTCCTACCATTACCATTGGTTCTATTGCTAGAGTCATGCCAGGTTCAAGTCTTATTCCTCTTCCTGCTTTACCATAGTTTGGAATACCTGGGTCCTCATGCATTTCTTCTCCAATTCCATGTCCTTGGAATTCTCTTACAACATTATAGCCATTTTTTTCTACAAATTCTCCTATTGCATGAGAAATATCTCCAATTCTGTTTCCTTTTACAGCATATTTAATTCCTTCAAAAAATGCTTGTTTTGTAATATCTACTAGTCTTTGTTTTTCTGGTGAAGTTTTTCCAACAATATATGTTCTTGCGGCATCACCATGAAATCCATTTTTATATACTACTAAATCTACACTTACAACATCTCCATCTTTAATAATTGTTCTTTTAGATGGAATTCCATGTATAATCTCGTCATTTATAGAAATACATAATGTACCAGGAAATGCAGGTACTCCTTTTTCACCACTTGGATACCCTTTTTGTGCTGGAATTCCGCCATGTTCTCTAATAATTTTTTCTGCAAAATTATCTAGATCCATTGTTGTTATTCCTGGTTTTATGTATTTTTCTATTTCATCATATACTAAAGCCGTGATTCTACATGCTTCTTTCATTTTTTCAATTTCTTTTTGAGATTTAATTGTTACCATGTTTTACCTTCTTTACTATCTTTTTATAGCTTCTAGTATAGTATTTATAACTTGTTCAGTTGAATTTTCTGCATTTGGATTTTCTGGAGTAATAGTAACTAAAACTCCTTTTTCTTTATAATATGCAATTAGATCTTTTGAATTTTCTCTATAAACTTCTAATCTAGTTTTAATTGCTTCTTCATTGTCATCTGTTCTAGTAACAAGTGCTGAGCCACATTTGTCACATACACCTGGTACTTTAGATGGCTTGAATTTTGTATTATAAATTGCACCACACTCTTTGTTTGAACAAGTTGCTCTGTTTAAAATTCTGTCTATAATTACTTGGTCTGGAACAACTAATTCTGGTACTATATCAACTTGTTTTCCTTTTTCTTGTAATATTGAAGCTAATGCTTCTGCTTGTTTAATTGTTCTTGGGAAACCGTCTAATATAACACCATTTTCGGCATCTTCCCAACCTAGTCTATCTTTTACAATATTTATTGTAACTTCATCTGGTACTAAGTTTCCTTGTGAAATATAGCTATTAGCCAACTTACCTAATTCAGTACCTTTTTTGATTTGCTCTCTAAACATATCTCCTGTTGAGATGTGAGGTAAATTTGTTCTTTCTGCTAATACTTTAGCTGTTGTTCCTTTTCCACTTCCTGGAGCTCCTAACATAATAATGTACATATTTAGTTCTCCTTTCACGCATTACGGACGGAACCAGTTTTTACACCTGTCCGTCCCTTCTGCCCTAATTTTTAAGATATATCTTATTTATTATTCTTTTCTATATTTGAAAGATTATAATTTTGAATTAAATGCTTAGATTGCTAGGAATGCGAATTTTAAATGAATGAGGTGTGCTTTTTGCACATTGATTTCATTTAAAATGATGCATGACAACGCAAGATGAGTATTTAATTCGAAATTAGTCCAAAAAGCCTTTGTAATGTCTCATAACAAGTAAAGACTCTAATTGTTGTACCATTTCAAGTGCAACACCTACAACGATTAGTATTGATGTACCACCAAATGCTAAGTTTACGTTTGGTATAAATCTTACAAGCATAGGCAATATTGCTATAACTGCTAAGAATAATCCTCCAAACCATAATAACTTAGATAATACTGATGATAAATAATCTGTTGTTGGCTTTCCTGCTCTAATTCCTGGTATGAATCCACCATTTTTCTTAATATTGTTTGATACTTCTGCTGGGTTAAATGTTGCATAAGTATAGAAAAATGTAAATCCAACAATTAATAATAAATATACAATTGCATTTGCAATAGTGTACCCTAATGGTACTGCTGATGTTGAAGTTGCAATTGAGAATTTATATACAGCTGCCCAAAATCCAGTTTGAGCTGCAATGTTTGGCACAAACATTTGAATAATCATAGCTGGGAAAGTCATAAATGATGATGCAAAAATTATTGGCATAACTCCGGCCATTGCTAGCTTAAGTGGAATATGTGTATTTTGTGCTCCTACCATTTTTCTTCCAACTACTTTTTTAGCATATTGTACTGGTATTCTTCTTTCAGCTTGTTGTACAAATACAACTCCTGCAATTAGAAGTATTGCTCCAACAATAATAGCTAAAGCTGTTAATAATCCTACTGTACTAAATGCTCCTGTTCCAAATATTAAGTCCCAAATCATAGTTACTGCACTTGGTAATCCAGAAATGATACCTACAAATATAATCATAGAAATACCATTTCCAATACCTTTATTTGTGATTTGGTCTCCCAACCACATTAAAAGTGATGTTCCTGCCATTAGTGAAATAACTACTAAAAATCCTGTTAAGAAATCAGTTTTAACGAATATTCCAGAAGATTTATATGTTAAATATAATCCTATACCTTCAATTAGTGCAAGCACTATTGTTAAAAGTTTAGTATATTTATTTATTGCATTTCTTCCTTCTTCGCCACCTTCCTTCATTAATCTCTCTAATGAAGGAATTACCATTCCTAATAATTGAATTACAATTGAAGCTGTAATGTATGGTGTAATAGTCATAGCAAAGATAGAGAATCTTGAAAAAGCTCCACCTGAAATTAAGTCTATTAGACCTGCTATACCATTACTTGCATTACTCATTGCTTCATTTAATGTAACTGTATTTACACCAGGTACTGTAATAAAACATCCTAATCTAAATAGAACTATTAGAAGTAATGTATATAAGATTCTTTTTCTAACGTCTGGTGTTTTAAATGCGTTAATAATAGTCTTAAACATTAAATCACCTCAGCCTTTCCACCTAAAGCTTCGATTTTTTCTTGTGCAGCTTTAGTGAATTTTACAGCTTTAACGTTTAATTTTTTTTCTAATTTTCCTGTTGCAAGAATAACAATTCCGTCTTTTGCTTTACGAATAATTCCGTCTTCGATTAAGCTTTCTGCTGTAACATCTTCTTTACTTGATTTATTAAGCATTGTAAGTGTTACTTCTACATAATCGTTTGCATGAACGCTATTGTTGAATCCTCTTTTTGGTAATCTTCTATATAAAGGAGTTTGACCACCTTCAAAGCCTCTTCTAACTCCACCGCCACTTCTTGCTTTTTGACCTTTATGTCCTCTTCCAGAAGTTTTTCCAAGACCTGAACCAACTCCACGACCTACAACTGTCTTTTTCTTTGTTTTTTGTGCTGGTTTTAATTCGTCTAATTTCATTTTGCGATTACACCTCCTATTTTTTAAATTATAATATTTCTGCTACTGTTTTTCCTCTTTTTTTAGCAATTTGTTCTGCTGTTTTCATGCTCTTTAATCCTTCAATTGTAGCATAAACAACATTTCTTGGGTTGTTTGTTCCAACAACTTTAGTTCTAATATCTTTGTAACCTGCAAGCTCTAATACTGGTCTTACGCTACCTCCAGCGATAACTCCAGTACCTTCAGCAGCTGGTTTTAATATAACACTAGCGCTTCCAAATTTACCTACATATTCGTGAGGAATTGTTGTTCCTACAACTGGAACTTCTACTAAATTCTTTTTAGCTTCTTCGATTGCTTTCTTTATAGCATCTGGAACTTCAGAAGCCTTTCCATTTCCTACACCAACATGACCATTTTCGTCACCAACAACAACAACAGCACTAAATCTAAAAGTTCTACCACCTTTAACAACTTTTGCTACTCTGTTAATTGCAACTACTTTTTCTCTTAATTCTGATGTATTTTCTGATTGCACTTTAATTTCCCTCCTTTTTAAAATGTTAATCCGCCTTCTCTGGCTGCTTCTGCTAATTCTTTTACAACACCATGATAAATGTAACCGCCTCTATCAAAAACAACTTCTTTGATATTTTTCTCTAAAGCTCTTTTTGCAATTAAAGCTCCAACTTCTTTAGCAGCTTCTTTATTTGAATGTTTTACTTTTACTTCTTTATCTAGAGTAGAAGCTTGAGCTAAAGTATTTCCTGCAACATCATCAATTACTTGTACAAAAAGATTATTATTGCTTCTAAATACACATAATCTTGGACGATCTGCTGTTCCAGAAATTTTATTACGTACTCTTGCATGTCTTCTTTCTCTTTCAGCTTTTCTATCTATTTTCTTAATCATCTTTTTCTCCTTTCTATTAACGTAACAGCGTTAATAATATTAAGAACTAATTATTATTTTAATTTTAATTCGAATTTAAATCAAAAACGAGTATTGCTAGGAAGGCTAGCTAAAAATCTTGAAATTATACTGGTGTATATTGAAAGATTTTTATGCGACGCCTGACAACGCAAGACGAAGTTTTTCATTTAAATTCTATTTCTTGCCAGCTTTACCTTCTTTTCTTCTAATATGCTCTTCAGCATACTTAATACCTTTACCTCTATATACCTCTGGTGGTCTTTTTGTTCTAATAACAGCTGCTGTTTGACCAACTAATTCTTTATCAATACCTCTTACTGTAATGTGGTTAGCATCTGTTAAATCAAAACTAATTCCTTCTGGTGCTACTATTTCAACTGGGTGTGAATAACCTAAATTCATTACTAAGTCATTACCCTTTTTTTGTGCTCTATAACCAACACCATTTATTTCTAAATTTCTTTTAAATTCATTTACAACACCTTCAATCATGTTGCTGATTAAAGTTCTTGTTAAACCATGTAAGCTTCTATTTACAGCTTCATCATTTGGTCTTGTTACTGTAATAGTATTTCCTTCCATAGTAACTGTCATATTTTTATGTAGATCTTTTTCTAATGTACCTTTTGGTCCTTTTACAACTATATGATTATCATTTAGTGTAACTTCTACACCTTCTGGTACAGTAATAGGTTTATTTCCTATTCTTGACATTTTATGTTCCTCCTTTCCTACCAAATATATGCTAATACTTCTCCTCCAAGTCCTTCTGCTCTTGCTTCTCTATCTGTTTTAATTCCTTTTGAAGTAGAAATTAAAGCGATACCTAAGCCATTTAGAACTTGTGGTAATTCTTCTTTAGATGCATAAACTCTTAATCCTGGTTTACTAATTCTTCTTAAACCATCAATTACTCTTGCACCATTCTCATCATATTTTAAAGTGATACGAATTACACCTTGAGTGTTATCGTTAATCTCTTCATAAGCAGCTATATATCCTTCTTTAAATAGAATGTTAGCAATAGCTCTCTTCATATTTGAAGCTGGAATATCAACTGTTTTATGTTTTTGACTATTTGCATTTCTTATTCTTGTTAACATATCTGCGATTGGATCTGTTGTATTCAAAATTATTCCCTCCTTTTTTGTTTTCTTTCTTAATTGGCTTCAAAATTAGTAGTATGCTAGGCAAACGAAATAAAAATTTTTGAAACTATACTTTTGTATGTTGATAAAATTTTTATGAAGTTTAACGACGCAGACTGCTGATTTTCAAGCAAATTTTTACCAGCTAGCCTTCTTAACTCCCGGAATCTCTCCCTTATGAGCTAATTCTCTAAAGCAAACACGGCAAATTCCGAATTTTCTAATATATGCATGTGGTCTTCCACATATTTTACAACGATTGTATTCTCTTGTTTTGTATTTTTGTTCTCTTTGTTGTTTAACTTTTAAAGACTTCTTAGCCATTTATTTCTCCTTTCTTCTCTCCTACTTTTATACTAAAATTAATTAGAAACAAGTATTGCTAGGAAAGTAAGCTAAAAAGTTTGAGATAGTACTTTTTGTACATCGAAAACTTTTTATGCGCAACTTGACAACGCAAGACGAAGTTTATAATTAATTTTGGAATGGCATTCCTAACAATGAAAGCAATTCTTTTGCTTCTTCATCTGTCTTAGCAGTAGTAACGAATATTATATCCATACCTCTAATTTTATCAATTTTATCATATTCGATTTCAGGGAAAATTAATTGTTCTTTAATTCCCATTGAGTAATTTCCTCTACCATCAAATGAGTTCTTAGATACTCCTCTAAAATCTCTTACTCTTGGTAGTGACACATTAAATAGTTTGTATGCAAAATCATACATTTTTCCACTTCTTAATGTAACTTTGCATCCAATATTAACACCTTCTCTAATTTTGAAAGCAGCAATAGCTTTCTTTGCTTTTGTTACTATTGGAGTTTGACCTGTAATTATTTTTAAATCATTTATTGTGTTGTCTAGTGCTTTTGGATTATCTTTCATATCTCCTAATCCAACATTGATAACTATTTTTTCTAGTTTTGGAACTTCCATTACTGATTTATAGTTAAATTTTTTCATCAATGCAGGTACAACTTCTTTTTGATATTGTTCTTTTAATATTTCCATAAGTCTTTAATAGACCTCCTTCCTATTTTAATTTGTTTCCACATTTTTTGCAAACACGTACTTTTGTATCTCCATCTACTAGGTAACCAACTCTTGTTGCTTTGTTACATTTTGGACATACTACATTTACTTTGCTACTATGTATGCTACATTCTACTGGAATAATTCCACCTTCTTCTCCTTGTTTTCTAGGTTTAACATGTTTTTTACGAATATTAACACCTTTAACAATTACTTTTTGTGTTTTTGGAATTACTTCTAAAACTTCTCCAGTTTTTCCTTTATCATTTCCAGATAAAACTTTAACTGTATCACCTTTTTTAATTTTCATCTTTACTTTTCACCTCTTCTTTTTAAATTTATAAGGTTCTCTGTTATTTTTTAATTTATTGCTTTTGCTTTGACTTTTCCTGTAAGCTATATCAGCTCACATTTTTTAAAGTCTCGCATCTTCAAAACAATTCAAAAGCGAGTATTGCTAGGAAAGCTAGCTAAAAATCTTGAGATTATACTGGTGTATATCGAAAGATTTTCATGCGACGCTTGACAACGCAAGACGAAGCTTTTCAATTGTTTTTAAAGAACTTCTGGAGCTAATGAAAGAATCTTCATATACTCTCCATCTCTTAATTCTCTAGCTACTGGCCCAAATATACGAGTTCCTTTTGGTGTTTTATCATCTTTTATAATAACAGCTGCATTTTCGTCGAATCTTACATAAGAACCATCTGCTCTTCTAATTGGCTTTTTAGTTCTTACAACAACAGCTTTTACCACATCACCTTTTTTAACAACTCCACCACCAGGTATAGCTGTTTTTACAGATGCAACAATGATATCGCCTACACCAGCGTATTTTCTATATGAACCACCTAAACATCTGATACACATAATTTCTTTTGCACCAGTGTTGTCAGCAACTTTTAATATACTTTGTTGTTGTACCATTTTGGTATCCTCCTTCTTAAATATATATCCACTATTTTTCTAAATAAACTAAAAACGAGTATGGCTAGGCGTCCGAACTAAAAAACCGGAGGTGTGCTTTTTGCACATCGAGGATTTTTTATGTGATGGACAACAACGCCAGACGAAGTTTTTTGTTTATTTAATAACTGCTTTTTCAACTACCTCAACTACTCTCCATCTCTTGTCTTTAGAAAGTGGTCTAGTTTCCATTACTCTAACTTTATCTCCTGCTTGGCATTGATTGTTTTCGTCATGAGCTTTTAATTTATATGTTCTTTTTTGAATTTTTCCGTACATTTTGTTCATAACATTAGTTTGAACAGCTACTACAACTGTTTTATCCATTTTGTCAGAAACAACTGTACCGATCATTTCTTTACGAAGGTTTCTTTCTTCCATATTAGTTTACGCCCTCCTTTAGTTCTCTTTCTCTTAAAACTGTTTTAATTCTTGCAATGTCTTTTTTCACTTCTTTAATTTTCATAGGATTATCTAATCCATTTGTAGCTAAACTAAATCTTAATTTAAATAATTCATTTTTTAGTTCTACTAATTCTTTCTCTAATTCTGGTGAAGACATTTCTTTTATTTTATTAATCTTCATCGCTATCACCACCTACTTCAGTTTCTCTTTTGACAAACTTACATTTTACTGATAGTTTATTAGCTGCTAATCTTAGAGCTTCTTTTGCAGTTTCCTCTGGAACTCCTGCTATTTCAAACATAACTCTTCCTGGTTTTACAGCTGCTACCCAGTATTCAACAGCACCTTTACCTTTACCCATACGAGTACCAATAGGTTTTGATGTTATTGGTTTGTCAGGGAAGATTTTAATCCAAACCTTTCCACCTCTTTTTATATAACGAGTCATAGCAACACGGGCTGCTTCAATTTGATTTGAAGTAATTAGTCCGATTTCTTGTGATTGTAAACCAAACTCTCCGTCTGTTACTTTATTTCCTCTTGTTGCTTTACCTCTAATTCTACCTTTTTGTTGTTTTCTATATTTTGTTCTTTTTGGCATTAATGGCATTACTCATCTCTCCCTTCTGCTTGTTTTTTCTTAGCTGGAAGAACTTCGCCTTTATATATCCAAACTTTAACACCGATTTTTCCATATGTAGTATCTGCTTCTGCAAATCCATAATCAATATCAGCTCTTAAAGTTTGAAGTGGAATTGTACCTTCTTTGTAGAACTCTGTTCTAGCCATGTCTGCTCCACCTAATCTTCCAGATACAGCAGTTTTAATTCCTAATGCACCTGCTTTCATAGTTTTTTGCATACATTGTTTCATAGCTCTTCTGAATGAAATTCTTCTTTCTAGTTGTCCTGCAATATTTTCTGCAACTAATTGTGCATCAACATCAATGTTTTTAACTTCAACAATATTTAAGTTAACTGTTTTACCTATCATTTTTTCAAGTTCAGCTTTTAATTCTTCTGCAAGGTTTCCACCTTTACCAATTACTAAACCTGGTTTTGCTGTATAAACGTTTACTTTAACGAATTTTGCAGTTCTTTCAATTTCGATTTTAGAAATTCCTGCAACATATAATTTTTTCTTAACATATTCACGGATTTTGTGATCCTCTACTAGGTATTCACTAAAATTCTTTTTGTCTGCATACCATTTTGAGTTCCAATCTTTAATAACACCTACTCTTAATCCGTTAGGATCCATTTTTTGTCCCATTTTGTTAAGTCCTCCTTTCTTAATCTCTTTCCTTTAACACGATTGTAATATGGCTTGTTCTTTTTCTGATTCTTACTGCACTACCTTTTGCAGCTGGTCTAATTCTTTTTAGAGTTGGACCTTGGTTTGCGTAAATTTCAGCAACATATAATTTTTCATGTGCCATATGATGATTATTTTCAGCATTTGCGATAGCTGATTTTAATAATTTTTCGATAATTTCGCTTGATGCTTTTGGAGCATATTTTGCAATAGCTAAAGCTTCATCAATATCTTTTCCTCTAATTAAATCTGCTACAATTTTAACCTTTCTAGCTGAAATTCTAGCATATCTTAGAGTTGCTTCTGCTGTTGGAATAATAGTTTCTTCCACTTTATTTTCCTCCTTTTTTTAGATATGTCTTACAGGTTTTTATTTTTTAGTTGTTTTGTCTCCTGCATGACCTTTAAATGTTCTTGTTGGTGCAAATTCACCTAATTTATGTCCAATCATTTCTTCTGTAATATATACAGGTACATGTTTTCTACCATCATGAACAGCTATTGTGTGTCCAACCATTTGTGGGTATATAGTAGAAGCTCTTGACCATGTTTTTATTACTTCTTTATTTCCACTTTCATTCATTGCATTAACTCTTTTTAATAATTCAGGTGCAATAAATGGAACTTTTTTACTTGATCTTGACATTTATATTACCTCCTACTTTCTACGTTTAGTGATTAGTTTATCACTCTTTTTGTTTTTCTTTCTAGTCTTGTATCCTAATGCTGGTTTACCCCAAGGAGTCATTGGTCCTGCGTGTCCAACTGGAGCTTTACCTTCACCACCACCATGAGGGTGATCTACTGGGTTCATTACAGAACCTCTAACAGTTGGTCTGATTCCCATATGTCTGCTTCTTCCAGCTTTACCAATTTTAATATTTTCATGATCTGTATTTCCTACTGTTCCTATTGTAGCTTTACATACAGCCATTACTAATCTCATTTCGCCTGAAGGTAATCTTACATGTGCGTATTTTCCTTCTTTAGCCATCAATTGAGCTTCTTGACCAGCAGCTCTTACAAGTTTTCCACCTTGACCTGGGTTCAACTCAATGTTATGAATCATTGTACCTACTGGAATGTTTTCAATTTTCATGCAGTTACCTGGTTTGATATCTGCTTTATCTCCAGATACAACTTTGTCTCCATCTTTTAATCCAACTGGTGCTAAGATATATGATTTTTCTCCATCTTCATATTGAATTAAAGCTATGTTTGCACTTCTGTTTGGATCGTATTCTATACCAATTACTGTTGCTGGCATATCAACTTTATTTCTTTTAAAATCTATAATTCTATATTTTTGTCTATTTCCTCCACCTTGATGTCTTACTGTAATTCTACCATATGAGTTTCTACCAGCATTTTTCTTTTTAGTAGCTAATAGAGTTTTTTCTGGTTCTTTTTTAGTAATTTCATCAAATGTTGAAACTGTCATGTTTCTTCTTGATGGAGTATATGGTCTGAATCTTTTTATTCCCATTTTCTTATTCTCTCCTTTTTATTTATTTTCCGAGTTTTCTCTCGATATTTTAAGCTTCTAATAATTCTTCAACATTTCTTCGAAGAATTGATTAAAAATTAGAAGCAAG
>FR889109.1:2654-47115 GCA_000435755.1 Clostridium sp. CAG:508 | reverse complement strand
ATGTTGAAGGAATTTTTACGAAGGTTAACAACGCTAGACGCCGCTTATAATTTTTAAGCACCCATAAAATGTTCGATAGAGTCTTTGTATTTTTTAGAAACTTTAACTTCTTTTCCACCTTTATCTAGATATTTAATATCTCCTGGGTTTGTATCAATAGTTACTATTGCTTTTTTCCAGTCAGAAGTTTTTCCTGTTGTTTTTCCTCTTCTAACTTCTTTTCCTTTAACACTCATTGTGTTAACATTTAAAACTTTTACTTCAAAAAGTTTTTCTACTGCATTACGAATATCTATTTTAGTAGCTTTTTTATTTACTCTAAATGTGTATTTTCCTGCTTGTAGTTCATCATTACTTTTTTCTGTGATTACTGGTGCTATGATAATATCTTCTGGTCTCATTATGCATACACCTCCTCTAATTTTTTAACAGTATCTTCTGTTACAACAAGATTTTTGTGTTTTAATAAATCATATACATTGATTGTTCCAACTTGTAATGTTTTAACTCCTTCAATGTTTCTAGCTGATTTTTGAACTACTTCGTCTTTTTCTGGTAAAAGAATTACTGCTTTACCTTCTACTTTTAAGTTATTTAAAATTCTTGCCATTTCTTTAGTTTTGATTTCTTTTAATGGTAAGTTTTCAACAACTACTAATTCATTTTCTAATACTTTTGAGCTTAGCATTGATTTAATTGCTAATCTCTTTTCTTTTTTATTTACTGTATAATTGTATGAACGTGGTTTTGGACCTAAAGCAACTCCTCCACCTACCCAATGTGGTGCACGAATGCTTCCTTGTCTTGCTCTACCTGTACCTTTTTGTCTCCATGGTTTTCTACCACCACCAGATACTTCTGCTCTTGTTTTAGTACTTTGTGTACCTTGTCTTTGATTAGCTAGGTAATTAACTAGAACACTATGTACTACTGCTTCATTTGGTTCAATGCCAAATACTTCTTCTTTAAGTTCTATTGTCTTAACTTTTTTACCTTCTATATCATATACGTCTATCTTAGGCATTTGTATTTCCCTCCTTATTTACTTTTTACACTTGTTTTTAGTTTTAATATTGCACCTTTAGCTCCTGGTACACTACCTTTTACTAAAATAACATTTTTATCTAAATCTACTCTTACAACTTCTAAGTTTTGAATTGTAATAGTTTGGCTTCCCATATGACCTGGCAATTTTTTGCCTTTAAATACTCTACCTGGTGTAGATGTTGGTCCCATTGAACCTGGTCTTCTGTGATACATAGAACCATGTCCCATTGGTCCTCTTGATTGGCCATGACGTTTGATAACGCCTTGGAATCCTTTTCCTTTTGATGTTCCTTGGATATCTAATTGATCTCCTGCTGTAAATGTGTCAGCTTTTAATTCATCACCTACATTTATGTTTTCTACAGAATCTAATCTAAATTCTCTTAAATGTTTTTTAGGTGTTAATTTTGATTTTGCAAAATGACCTTTTTCTGGTTTGTTTATTTTGCTTTCTTTTACATCTCCAAATCCTAATTGTATAGCATTGTATCCATCAGTTTCTACTGTTTTAACTTGTGCTACTACACATGGACCTGCTTCAATAACTGTAACTGGAATAACTTTTCCTTGTTCATCAAATATTTGAGTCATTCCTAATTTTTTTCCTATTAATCCTTTATTCATTTTAAAATGTTCCTCCTAACTATTGGCTAATATACTGTATTTTATTATTAGCTTGGTTTTTATAGTCTTTTAATTTGTAATTATAATTTGATTTCTATATCAACACCAGCTGGTAAATCAATTTTCATTAAGCTATCAACTGTTTTTTGTGTTGGGTAAAGAATGTCAATTACTCTTTTATGTGTTCTCATTTCAAATTGTTCTCTTGAATCTTTGTGTTTGTGTGGAGAACGTAAGATTGTAACAATCTCCTTTTCTGTTGGTAGTGGAATAGGACCTGAAACTTTAGCTCCTGTTTTTTTAGCAGTATCTACTATTTTTTCAGCAGACTGTTCTAAAACAACATGATCATAAGCTTTTAATCTTATTCTGATTTTTTCACTTGTTACTGCATTTTCCTTCTTTGTTGCCATTTAAAATTCCCTCCTTCTAAATTTTTAGGACTTTTCGCGTCCTTTTTTGGTCGGAAGTTATAACGCACCCTAGTGTTTCTTTTATTAAACATATAAAAACCCAAGTTTGCATGATAAAATCTTGGGATAAGTGCTTATTTGTTCTTAACTTACCGCCTGGTCTAAGCCATAACATACTCCATAAGAGTTCCCTCCAAACATATATCGCTATACATTTGTAGCCACATCTTACTTCATCGCTAAATACATGCTTTATTATTATACAATGTATTGTGCCTAAAGTCAACTGTTATTTGGAATTTTTTTCATTTTTTATATTATTATTTAAAAAGGTGCTTTTTGCCCCGTCTTCAAAGGCGCCTATTTTACATAATTGAAAATATGTGGTATAATATTGTTAACTGGTAATATACCAGAATAAATTTATTTTGAGGTGTGCTTTTATGATTCTTTCAACAAAAATTGAGTTGGTAAAGATTTCTTCGCGGACGGAAGAAATTTTGGCTATGTTAAATAGCCTATCAGCTGCCGGAAACGGTATGCAGATGACAGTTCTTGAGCTTGCGCCATCTGACGATGGCCAGCGCGTGATTGGAAAGATACAGTTGCTGGCTGAAGAATTGAAAATTAGTTTTAATGTTGTTGCTCCTACTGGAGCACACATTAGCAGTTTCGCTTCTCAGTTTAACATGGCTAGTTCTCACTATTGTGAGATCAAGTTTGAGCTTATTAAGCCTACCAGCTTGAAGTTCACATTCTGTCCGCCTTCTCAAGAAGTCGCCACGCGAGTCGAAAATTTTTTCGAACTCACCTCAATTCCAAATCTCAATGCTTAAATAAGCAGAAAAAAGAAATACTTTGAAAAAAGTATTTCTTTTTTTACTTTTATTATTATTCTGCTGATTCTTCAGTTTCTGGAGCTTCATAAGCTTCTAATATAGCTTTTTGAATTTTCTCTCTTGTTTCAGCATTGATTGGATGAGCTATATCCTTGAATTCTCCGTTTGGAGTTTTTCTGCTTGGCATAGCAATGAATAATCCATTTTGGCTTTCGATAACTTTGATATCATGAATAACGAATTCGTTATCGAATGTTACAGAAGCAACAGCTTTCATTCTGTTTTCTGAATTTACTTTTCTTAAACGTACATCTGTAATTTGCATTTTAAGTACCACCTTTCAAGTTTTTTTATACATTTCTTATGTACATTTATATTATTCGCCATCTTTTTTGTTTTTCCTTCTTTATTTTACAAATTTTATATAATTTTTTATTTATTTTTTTCACAGTTTTTTAAACTATGAATATTATATTGTATCATATATTATTTTACTAATATATTTAAGAAAAATATTGAAAAATTCTAATATAAAGTATATAATACCTTTGTTGATTAAAATGTCTTCTATAATAGAAGATTTTATATAAACTTAAGGGGAGTGTATTTTTTTGGCAAATATAGATGAATTAAGAAAATATAAAAATGTACATATGATTGGTATAGGTGGAATTAGCATGAGCGGGATTGCTGAAATTTTAAAATTTTGGGGATTCCATGTGACAGGTTCTGATTCTACCTCATCTGAAACTACTGAAAAGCTAATTGAAAATGGTATTCATGTAACTATTGGTCATGATTTAGAGAATTTGGCTAAAGCCGACGTAGTAGTTTATAGTGCTGCTATAAGAAAAGATGATATTGAACTTGTAAAAGCTCATGAACTAAATATACCTACAATTGAAAGAGGAACATTCTTAGGAAAAATCACTAGAGCATTTAATAACAGCATTTGTGTTTCTGGTACTCATGGAAAAACCACTACTACTTCAATGATTTCTGTGTGTTTCTTGGAATCACACAAAGACCCATCTATTCAAGTTGGCGCATTTTTAAAACAACTTAATGGAAATTACAGAGTTGGTAATAGTGAATATTTTATTATTGAAGCCTGTGAATATGTAGAAAGTTACTTAAAGTTATTCCCTAGAACAGAGGTTATTTTAAATATTGATAATGATCATCTAGATTATTTTAAAACTTTAGATAATATAGTTAAATCTTTTGATAATTATATTAAACTACTTCCTGAAGATGGCTTATTAGTAATAAATGGTGATGATTCTAATTGTAGAAAAATTGTTAAAGATTCTAAAGCTAAAATAGTAACTTTTGCTCTTGAAAATGAAAATGCTAATTTTATAGCTAGAAATATTTCTGCTGATAAAGATGGTTTTCCAAGTTTTGATGTTTATTATAATAATACTTTTTATAAAACTATCAAATTATCTGTTCCTGGAATGCACAATGTTTTAAATGCTTTAGCATGTATTGCTGTTTGCCATGAATATGGAATATCTAAAGAGGATATAAAAAATGCTTTGGCTAAATATACTGGTGCTCATAGAAGGTTTGAATATGTTGGTAGTTTTAATCAAGGAGTGGCTGTGTACGACGATTATGGTCATCACCCTACTGAAATTATGGCAACTGCTCATGCTGTAAATCAAAAAGAACATAGACAATCTTGGGTAGTATTTCAACCACATACATATAGTAGAACTAAAACTTTATTAGATGATTTTGCCAAGGCTTTACTTGATTTTGATAATATTATTATTACTGATATATATGCGGCTAGAGAGGATAACATTTATGGTGTTTCTTCTCAAGACTTAGTTGATAAACTTCAAAACACTTATAATAAAAAAGCTCTTTATATTTCTGATTTTAATGAAATTGCAAAGTATTTAAAAGAGCATACTATAAAGAATGATATTGTACTTACACTTGGTGCTGGTACAGTTACAAATATTGGACCATTATTAGTTAAATAAATGAAAAATGAAGTAATTTTAATTTACTTCATTTTTTTGTCTAATAATTTTCATAATTTGTTATTGAAAGTGTTGGTAATGTAAAGATCATACTATTTTCTGAAATTTCTCCACTTGGTGTATGGTCTTTAAAGAATTCTTCGGATCCTTTTAAGAAAAATTTGTATTTTTCATTATCTGTTATGGTTTCTCCTCCTGTTATTACTGGGTCATCCCAAGTAACATCAACCGCATACCATTTATCATCGATTTGCACATAATTCCAAGCATGCGCCTCTATTTTACCTTGTGAATTTTCTGCAGTTCCTGGCACTAGTACACATGGAACTCCTACTTTTTCCATTATATATTTAAAGCTTCTTGCATAGCCTTCACATACAGCTTTTCTATCATGCATTGCTCCATATATATTATACTTATTTGCATTTGTTCCAGAGGTATCATACTCTATAGCATCTATTAGCCAATCATGTACTTTTTTAATTTTGTTTACTCTATTGTCATTTTGAGTTTGCTTTATTATATTCTTTATAATATTATTTATATAGTTTTGTGCTTTTTCTATGCTTTCTCTCGTTTGAAAATTATCTTGCAAATAGTTTTTATTATCTCCTGGTCCAATTGAAATATAATATGTTGTAATACCTCCTAGAGTTCTTGTCTCGTTTATTAAGTTCATCTTTTTTATATCAATATAAAATAAGTCACATTCATCATATGAAAATGCATTCCAAGCAGACTGAAAAGCTGTATATAATGTTTTGTCTCCCTTTTCAGTATTCAAAAGGGTATTAAAGCTCGTTCCAAATTCAAATACATATGTGCCTGTTATTAGTTGTTCTTTATTTTGTTTTAACTTGTCATATATCATCTTTCCATATGAATCTAATTGACTATAGTAATATCTTGCTGCAATAGTTTCTGATGGTATCGCATTATTATTTGGTTCTTGTATTATTGGTCCTACATCGTTGACATTCAAATCATTTTGATTGTTATTTGTTGTCTCATTAGCAGATATCTCGCTATTACCTGTTTCAAATGTATTTTCAAATTCCTTACTGTTTACTACCTGTTTGCTCATACTAAAAAACTTATATATTCCAAAGCTTACTCCACCTAGTATAAGAACTATAAGTATAATAATTATTCCAGTTATTAAAATATTCCCTTTTGCATTTTTCATTTTTTCTACCTCACACTTTATTCTACTTCTTTCATCTGTTTTAACATTATATCCGCAAAAACTCCATATCCAATGGTCGGATCATTCACTAGAACATGTGTAACTGCTCCCACAAATTTTCCATTTTGTATTATTGGCGCTCCGCTCATTCCTTGAATTATCCCTCCCGTTTTTTCTAATAGTTTCTTATCCGTGACTTTTATTAACATGCTTTTGTTATCTTTATTGTTACTTATAAAAATTCTTTGAATTTCTATATCATAATATTCTTTTTTACCATTTTCTAATTCACAAATAATTAGTGCTTTACCTGTTTTTATTTCTTCTCTTAATGCCACTTGCACCTCATTTGTATTTGATGTGTTAAGATATGGTGTTTTATTTATTGTTCCAAAAACTCCAAATTTAGTATTTTTCGAAATACTTCCAATAGTATGTCCTGCTTCAATTGTACCTCGTATTTCTCCTGGATTTCCTTTAGTTCCTTTATTAATACTCAGAATATTAGTTGTTACTAATTCTCCATTTGCTATTTTTATTAATTCTGCAGTATCAATATCCATAATTCCATGTCCTAATGTAGCAAACATTCCTGAAGATGGCTCATAAAAAGTAAGTGTTCCAACTCCTGCAGCTGCATCTCTAACCCATAAGCCAATTTTATATTCATTGCTACTATTTTTTAACGGCTTTATACTGGTTGTAATAGTTTTTTCATCTCTAACATATTTTATATAAATATTATTTCCATCACTTTTATTTACAGCCTTCATCAAATCATCTGTATTATCTATTTGATTTTGGTTTATTTGTATAATTCTGTCTCCCTCTTTTATGCCCGAATTTTCATATGGTTTCTTTCCTTCTATCTCAGACATTCCAACTACTAATACCCCTGCTGTATATAACTTCATCCCTATAGCATTTCCCATTGGTACAACTGTAGTTTTAGGTATAACATTAACATCTATGTTTTTTAATGGTATTAAGTTAAATAAATTTAATCTAAAACTTACTTTTCCTATTTTATTTATTTTTTTCTGTTCTAGTGTACTTGAAGTTTGTAATGTCTGATAACTGCTTTCTTCTATGAGTCTTATTCCTAGTAACGTATATAAACGAAGATTTTCACCTTGCATTATTATATAATTACTAGGTAATAAACTTATATTGCAAACATAAGCATATATTATTAATAGAAAAGTAATTATTATAATTTTTTTAAATAATTTCATATGGTCACTCCTTTTTTATTAGAGTAACCATATTTCTTTTTTTTAAACATTTTTAATGTATGTCTATTGTAACTTGTTTAGTTATTGTTTGGCCCGCTCCTATTCTTCCTTGCCAGTTCCATACCATACCACTATCTACACCGGTTACATGTTTGATTGTATGTATAATCACAATATCGATATGAAGTTCTATTACTATAATGTCCAATCCATACTCCTGTTACAGGTGTTATAAATTGTATGTACATATTTGTGCTACTTCCTGTAACTATTATTCGATTGTTTTCATATTTTATTGGTGCTCTATCGTTATCTTGGAACTTTGTATCACAATCAGTTGCAACTTTGTAGGTTGAACTTGCATTTCCTTTATTTTTTATAGTATATGTTATCAAAATTTTTCCATCTTTATATGAAGTATTCACTTTCAAAGTAACATTTGAATTTCCTGGGTTGAAAGTTACATTATATGGCCTATTTCCATAAGTTGTCTGTTTTTCTCTTCCATTAGTATTATCGTATATATAAAATCCATTATTAGTAGCATTTTCAGCTCTATATTTGCCTATAACATTAACTCTACATTTAGCTGACACGTTGCTTCCATCATTCGACTTAGCTGTTATTGTTACCTCTCCTATTGCTTTAGCAGTAACCTTTCCCTTTTGGTCAACTTGAGCTATACTGTTATTTGAGCTAGTCCATGTCAACGATTTGTTAGATGCATTTGATGGATTAATCGTTGCAGTTATATTTTTGGTTTCTCCAGCATGTAATACAATATCAGTAGGATTTAATGTTATGTTTTTAACTTTAGATATAACATCTACTGTACATCTTGCTTCTATTCCATTTTCAGCTTTAACAGTTATAGTTACCCTTCCAAGCTTTTTAGCAGTAACTTTTCCATTTGCATCAACTGTTACTATACTACTATCACTGCTATTCCATGTTAATTCTCCACTCGATAAATTATCAGGTTCAGTTGTTGCTTTTAATGTATATGTATCTCCCACATTCATTTTTAGGCTTTCTAGGTTCAATCTTATATTTGTAACTTTTTGTTCAACTGATACTATACAACTTGCTGATGCTCCTCCACCGTCTACTGCCTCTGCAGTTATTGTTACTGTTCCAGCTTTTACAGCTGTAATATTACCATTACTATCCACCCTTGCTATTGACGCATTACTGCTTCTCCATCTTATTCTTTGGTCTACTGCACTTTCTGGTTCTATTTTAGTAACATTTATTTTTTCTGTCTCTCTAGGTTTCATTGTCAATTCATATTTGTCTAGAGTAATAGTTTGTACTTTTTCTTTTTGTACAGTTATTTGGTATGTTCCATCAGTATAGCCATCATATTTAGCAGTTATAATTGCAGTTCCTTCTCTTACAGCAGTAACTTTTCCATTTGTATCAACTCGTGCCACATTCGAATTACTGCTAGACCATTTTGCATTTATTGGTCCCAACCATATTTTTGCAGTTAATTGTTGTGTATTTCCTTCATTCATCATACTAGTTTGGCCTATAATAGTTATTTTCTTATTATCTGTTGTTTCATCTATCTGTTCATTTTGCTCATGATTTATTGAATTCATATTAGATTGATACAAGTCATTTCTTTCACGTGCTAATGCTTTTATATATAGTTTCCTAATACTTTTAAATCTTGAATTTCCTGTATTATATTTTTGTTCTTCTTCTCCTGTATCTATGTTTTTTTCAGTGATTTTTCCTTTTAAAATTTGCTCTGTTGTGTATACATCAGTAGAATTTACTATACAATTATAACATGCTGTTATAGTTTCACCATTTATATTTTGTGGATAAAAATATCTGTAATCATTTTCCGCTATTCTTACTGTTTGTCTCAAAAAACTCAAGTTAGAATATGCTGCAATTATACTATCTGTTGAACCCGCTAATAGATGTTTACATCCAACTAAGTGATACTCTCTTTCCTTTGTTTCAGAATTTCGTGTTATAATATAGATATTTTCTTTTTTTACAGTTTCTTCATTACTATTATTAGTTAATACACAATAATTATTATAATATTTATATCCAATTGGTAAACCTTGTAAAAAGGAAATTACTGATACATTATTAGTTATTTTCTCCCAATCAGTTTCCTTTAATATTGGTAAACTAAAATCATATGAATTACTCGAATACATATTATAATTTGCAATTGCAGCCACAAGATTTGATTCTATTGATTTTTTTATTACTTGCATTCTATTTTCATTAAATGTTGAACCTGACATTAAAGGATCATTGTCTGCATTTGCTACAAAAATTTTATCAGTTCCTGTATCAACTTCAAATTTAACTTGACTTCCATTTTCATCAATAGCATTAGCTTGTGTTATCCCCTTAGTCAATTCTGCTACTTTTTCACTAAATTTTTTAGCATTATAATAATATTCAAATGCACTTGTACTGTGTAATCTACCCCCATATGTTCTAGCTACTAGATAATTTCTCATTTCTTCATTTGACTTTGAATTGGTTATATATTGTTTAGCATAACTTTGGTATGTAAAATAAGTATTATTGTCTTTGTCATAATATATCTTTTGACCATTATATATAAGATAATCATAATCGCCTTTGCTTTCATCTGCAAATGCCAAGTGCTCTCTTAGTAATTCTGGACCTACTATAACTTCAGCTTCATCATTATTTTTATACTTTAATTTCCATCGTGCTGGAGTATTTCCATAATTTATTATTGATACACTATCTGGATTTATTAAATATCCTGATAAAGTCACATACTTTCCACTAAATGTACCATAAATAGTAATTGCATTATCTAACGTATAATTTACAACAAACTCTGTTGCATTGCCATTTCTGTATCTACATGTATAATAGATATATGGTTTTAAACCATAATTAGCATTTGCTTTCTTAGTATCGGTATATATTGTACCTGCTTTTTCAGGGTACATATTATCATATTTAGTATAAATATAATATCCATCATACAATGTGTACACTAATGCTGGTACAAATACTTGCAATTCCTCTTTTGACATATATTCATTATTTGATAATGAATTATAAAAGGTATTTATAGATGCTTCAATATCTCTAATTTTAGAATCACTAACAGTAGAATAACGATTGTTTACAGTATTTATTTGAAATGATTTAATAGCATCATATGTCGCTTCTGTTAATTTCGTATCATATTTAGTTTGTAATGTTATTGTATCTATTTGTGTACCAATATATGATGACATTACCATTGCTATTGGCAAAATTATAATAACAAAAACTACAGCAATGTATTGAATTTTCATACTTTTCTCCTGTTTTAAATAAAATAAGGAGTAGATTTTTCTACTCCCTATATATTGTATAATAGGGACTTATTTAAAATCCCAAAATATTAATTTTAGTTGCTTCCATTTACTGTTACAACGCCCCCATGCTTTGCAGCGATTTGGTAAGAGTCATTTCCAGTAATTTGATAGAAAAAGTTTCTTAATAATTGAGCTATAGTTTGGTTAGTATTTTTAACTGTTACTGAAACCATATCTCCTTCTTTTAGTTTCATTTTTCCATTTTTATTTAGTTCTTCTTCTATTTGGCTAGTATATTTATTATAATATACATTTTCACCTATCTTTGTCATTTCAGCCTGTGTTACTTTTACTCCAGGATTTTCATCTAATTGTTGTATTTGCATTTCAACTTCAAATGAGTTTCCAGTAGATGAAATAGTTTGTATATATTTTTCATAATCATCTAAAGTAATTTTTCCTGTTGTTCTAATTTTATCTACAAATTCATTTGTGGCTGTTGCTACTGCTAATTGTGAAATATCGTCTGTTCTTTCAGATAATGACATAAGTGGAAAAACAAACATTAAAATTGCTGCTAAAAATATTGCAATAATTGTAATTAAACTATCTCCCATAATTAATACTCCTTGTTATTGTAATTGATAAATAATCACTCTCTTTTTTCTGTTCTTTAGTAATGAACTTGTACTTTCAGTACCTTTATCCTCTGTAGAATTATATTGATTATATTTATACTCTCCCAGAGTTTCTTTAAATTTGCGATTTTTATAAGCTTTTATAAAGCCTGAATATGTATATCCATAGTTTCCTGCAGAATCTGTTCCTCCACTCTTGTACTTAAACTCTCCTCCATTCAAAAAAACATCTAAATTTTCTTTATAATCAGTCAAACTTCCTGTCCAAGGCTCATGTCTGATCGTTTCATCATCAACGTCAAAAGCACATACAGGATTTAGATCATAAGTTGTGTATTTATCCTCGTCAGTTGTATAGTATTTTCCTATACTCCCTTTTTCACTCCATAAGCTTCTGTTTGTTTGAGATTTATATAAATTTAACGGAGTTCCTCCTTTATCCAAGAATAGAACCGTATAGTTTTCTTTATAATATTTATAAAGGGTAGGAATAATTGTTTCCAACCCTACAATTCTAGTCTGTTCTTCATCTTTAGCTATTTTATATTCATAATATTTAGTAATATCACTACTTGAAACAACCAATTTAGAAACTTGATTTAATTGAGAAAACATCATAACAGCTATTGTTAATGCCATTACAAATACTATTACCGCAAAAGCCATTTTCAAGGCATCTGTTGCATTCTCCATAATTTCTCATTCCTATCATATTAAATATGTTATTATGTATTACTATTTGCATCTGTTATTACTATTGTTGCAATTTTTCCTGATTTAGCTGGTGTTAATGTAACACTATACATTTTTCCTACTTTTATAGCATTTCTAACGCTCGTTACAGATGTGTAGTCAATTGTTTGGTCTAATTTATCAACATCTTGTCCTTTTCCAATATCTCCAAATTTTATACCAATTTGTAATGAAGTATCATTTTGATTTGCATTGTTATGGCTTCTAACAGCATCACATAATGCTCTTACTGCTGAACCAGTTTGTGTTCCTTCATAGTTTATAAAAGCCGAGTTATATGATTGTACCTCTTGTGAATTAATATTTATTCCTTCCATAGCTCCTGCTGCTTTTTGGTATATAAACATACCTAAACCTATAATTAAAATTGATAACAAAATTGCACCTGCTATAATTAATGCTTTTGATGCGTTTTCCATAAAAAATTCCTCCTTTTTTTTACTTTAGTATATTTTAAATTTTAGATTTTATCTAAATATTAAAATCTTAATTGTTTATTTGTTCAAAATACATACTTTGAACATTCTTCGTCTGTTTATGATATTTAATATCATTACATTTAAAAGTTGCTGTTGCAAAAAACTTTATAAAGTTTTCTGTTTGTTTCTCTGCAATATTTTCCATTTTTATTATTTTATCATTATCTAAAAATTTTACTGTGATTTGAATAGAATTTGTATTGTTATTTATATAATAAATAGTGTTTTCTTGTTTTTCTACACTATTTTTTTCATTATAGTCTATAGCTTTATTTATTAGGCTAATTAACTCTGTTCCTAGTATTTTTTTATTACAATACTCTTCATATTGTTTATTGTGTTTTATTGCTACGTTTTCTATTTTTTTTACATTATATATATATAAACAAATTACAATAGCAATAATAAATAATATAGCTAAAACAATAAAAATCGACTTTTTCATTAAATTCTTCCTTTATTATAACATTAAGTATAAAAATATGTAAATAGTTTTTGGATATTTTTTTTTAGAAATTTATGGTATTACTATCTCCTCAAACTTTATATGATTAACCCTACTTGTAACACTATTTGTGAGTACAGCACTGCATTTATAATTCTTATCTGCATTCTCCTTTAAAAAGTTAATTTTGTCTGTTTCACTCCATTTTTCCACATTTTGATTCTTTTTATTTCTTCCAATATCCACTTGAATATAACGTGTTTTGTCACTCGCCTGTTCTTCATTTGTAAGCTGGAATTGTATATTATTTTGCTGTGCCAAATTTACAATGCTAATAATATCATGTGCAGTACATTGGATTGGATTTGTAATTGTTTTTTCTTTTCCATTTTCGTCTACATAACTATATGTGGTATTTCCATAATATTTAAAAAATTGACTATTAAATTGTGTGATTTGATTTTTCTCCATCGTTTCATATGCATTAGCACTGTACTGGCCAAATATAGAAAATAAATATATTCCTAACGATAATATTAGAACTCCTAATAATACTCCTGCTGCCATTATAAAAGCTCTTGTTGCATTTTCCATATTTAGCTCCTTTCTTGCATTATGTATTTATTTCTCTAAATGACATTTTAACTATTCTGCCTATTGAATTATCATATTCAACCTCTGGTGTATTGAATTTCTTATTTTTAAATGTTTGCATTTCAGAATTTACACTTTGATAGTCATTAATTCTTTTTTCTATTTCTTCTAGAGTATAATTTGTTCTATTGGCCAAATTATATCTAGATATCAAATCTTCAAGTGTCTCTGTTTTCATTCCTGCTAATTTATCTAATGTTTGTCCACAAATTTTTTCTTTTTTTAGATCTTGCATTTTCTTTTCTAAATTTTTAAAATCCTTTATTAGATCTCCGTATTTAGAATATTGAGTTTCTTTTAAATATTTAGCATCAATAATTTGAGTTATACTTACTTTTAATGTAATTGGTTTATATCCTTTAAGGTCTGATTGTCTTTTATTATAATCTTCTACTAGATTAGCTAAAGATAATATTTCACTCCCATATAAGCCCTGTCTGTTGAAACTTTCAATTTCTTTGTCATATTGTGCCAAAATTTTTTCTTCTTCTGAACTTGCTTCTACTTGTTTCAAACTACTTATTTGGCTAAATGTATATATTAATGCTATTATAATTAAAACAGCGAGTAATACTGAACCAGCTATAATTAAAGCTTTTGATGCATTTTCCATTTATTTTTGCTCCTTCTGTATTTTATTTTTGCATAGTAGTCATACTATCAAAAGTCTGAGTCATACTTGTTAATCCTATGAATACTAATGGTACAATCAAATATCCTACAAATAATATAACCATTGGTGCAAAGCCTATAGCTTTTCCTATTTTTCCTTTTTTAGCAATTAGTCTTTCATTTGACTCTTTACGTTTTTCTTGATAATATTCTCTTTCTGTATCTAGTTCATCAAAAGCATCTGCAATTGGTATTTTTTCTACTGCTGCTTGAAGACTTTCTACAATCCTAATTAAAGGCTGGTATGTAACATCTTCCTTTAATTGTTCTAAAGCTTCCCACGCACCACTTTCATAGTTGTTAACGCATTTACTAATTGGCTCTTTAAAAATATTTGCATATCTTTCTAACCATTCTAATATGATTTCAACATTTACTCTTTCGATTTTCATTAACATTAGAATAATTGTGTTAAACTGCATTACCTCATCTTCCATTTCCATTTCTCTCATTTTAGCTTGGAATTTTAATAGCCATATTGGTGAGTTATATGCAATTATAGCTAAAACCATTGCTATTAAAAATTCAAACCATTGCATTTTTTCGGTATTTACAGTTTGTATTTTTCCAAGTATTCTTTCAGCTGCTGTTGCAATTTCAGGATCTTTACTACTCAAGTAATCTTTATTTATTTTTCCACTTCTCATTGCTTTTTCAACATCTGCTTGTGTTATTTTTGGTTCTCCTTTGAGATGTCTAATATATTGATTATCTGACTCCGTTAATTCCATTGCTGTCTTTTTATCTTTATCACTCATTTCTCCTAAAACATTAAATGTAACAGTTGGGTCTGTATATATATTATTTATAGTTATCTGATGTAATTGTCCAATTAGAAATACCGATACTATAAATATCGCAATAGCTAATGTAATACGATTTATATAAATCCATTCTATTTTGTCTTTTGAGGCTGCATTTTTCATGTTTTTTATTAATGTTCTATACTCTTTTGTTCCTTCATTTGGAATAAATAAGTCAATCACTTTTTTTACTCCAGGAATTTTATACAATTTTTCTTGCCATGGATTTTTTGTATTTTTTGTATTCATATTAGTTGAGCCATTGTCTTTTAGTTTTCTAGTTAATATATAACATACAAATGTAACAATCAAAAGTAATATCTGCACTAGCATTCCATTTTTTCCATTGTAAAACGCTTCTGTAAAATTAAATTGTGATGAAGCCCAATTCTTTATTGGCTCAATAAATAACATTGGGACTATTGATATTACTGCTAAACTTTGAAATGTATAATCTAGTTTATCTCTTTTTAAAATTTCCAATTGCATCTCTTGTGTAATATTGTTTAGGTTCTTTAAGTATAAAGACGAATTGTCGATTTTACGGTCTCCAAATTCTTTAGTTAAATAAGAAATTCCTGCAAATTCTTTTAAGTAACTATTTGGTGCTATATCATAGTATTTTTCTAATTCTGATTCTGGATCATTTGAAATAAGAACCTCATATATTTTTTCTGCTTGTCTAGACATTTCTGGTTTGTCATCATCTTGTGCCACCTGATATATTGCTTCCTCAACCATGTTAAATTCATGATAAGCATGTCTTATTTCTGAAAAGAAATCTATTTGTTCTTTCAATAACTTATTGTCTAGTTTGTCTACCATTCCATCCATAAATGTATCAATCATAAATATCTCAAAGACAAGTAACATTACCATTAGCAATGTATTGTTATGTGTAATAAG
Source organism: Clostridium sp. CAG:508 (assembly GCA_000435755.1). Taxonomy (GTDB): domain Bacteria; phylum Bacillota; class Clostridia; order TANB77; family CAG-508; genus CAG-273. Next base: position 31,104 of record FR889109.1, on the reverse strand, counting down.
AACAATTAGAATTGCTAATGGAATTACTATTAATAATGTATTTGTTAGGATTTTAGAAGCTTGTCTTCTTGTTAAATATTCATCTTCAACATTTATTATCGCTAATCTTCTTCTTAATTTTAATAAATATCTTTTAAGAAAAGGTGTCCTAAGATAGAATATATATAATTTTTGATATAATATTTCTAAAGAGAAACTCTTTTCTTTTGTACCTTCTTGAAGTTTTCTAATTTGTGCTATTTCAGAATTTTGGTTTCTATTTTTTATAATCAAATATGCAACTATAATAACTAGAAAAAGTGCTCCAACGCCCATCATTAGATATAATAGCATATTTTCATTCATATCTTAAAATCACCTCACTCTCTTTTGTTTATATTGTAGCTTTAGGTTTTCTTCCTCTCTTTTTAGGTTGTACTATTTCTTCTTGATTTGTATCTTCTTCATTTTGTAATTTTATCCCCCAGTTTCTTTGCAAGAAATCATCAAACCCTTGTATGTCACTATCGTCCATGTTCATTCTCATTGCTTTAATATTTTCTTCTGAAATTGGATTTGTAAGTACATAATTTCCATCTTGATATTCCATAATGTTTCTATATTTATATAATTCTCTGTTTGTAGTTTTTGTAAAGAATACAGTTGCATTGTCCATGAATTTGTCTAATTTTCCTTCTAAACTTTTCTCTTTTCTGTAATCAAATGTATATTCATTTCTGTCTTCAACTGGAATACACTCTGTTACTCTTTCTATGTATCTTCTTCCTCTAAAGTCTTTTACTAAGTGAATGTCAAAGTTTAATACTTGTACTACTTGTTCTTCTGCTGTTCTTTCATCCTTGAACACTCCTGCTCTTAACATTGAGTTACGAAGTGCTGTTACTAAATCTGGGAAAGTTTTAGCATGGTGAGTAAATAATGTAAACTTAGAAGCAACTTGGGCAGATTGAATCATCCAAGAAGCTACAGGGTCTGTAGCAACCTCACCTATGATGTTAACAGAACCGTCAGTCTTCTTTTGAACATCCAAACAGTCTTGTCCAGAAACAGTTTCTGTTTCTCTCATTGATAAGATATTTCTGGTTGGATAAATTTTTCTTAAGTGAAGCTCGAAAGCAGTTTCTGTAATACGAAGGTTCATAGTTTCGTATATATTTTCAATCATAGCCATAAGCATTGTTGTTTTTCCGGCAACCTTGCTCACCAGTTAGTGATATGATTCTTGCACCTTTTACTAAATATTTTAATAAATCTATTGCTTCATCTTTTCCAGGGAAGCGAATTATTTGTTCTAGTGTAGCTCTTTTAACGTCAAATTTTCTTACGAAAAATGCCCATGTCTCTGACATACTAGGTCTTACTACAACGACACGAGAGCCATCTTTCATTTCATTTATTTTAAATCCGTTAGTATCTGATAACTGGCCAGGATTATTGTACTTATAAATATTTTGGCAAACTCTTTTTAGTTCAGCTTCTGAACCGAATGATAAGAATGCTAGTCTGATTGATTTACCATGGAACATAATCCAAATACTATCACAAGCACGTGGAACTTTATGTTCTGCAATTTGACTTAAATAGTCTCCATCTGTTTGTGCAACTTGACTTAAGAAAGACTCTGGAAGTCCAGATACACCACCTGAGATACCATCTATGTTCATATCTCTTATTTCATCAATAGAGCTATATCCTTTGTAATGTTGATATATTCTTTGTACTACTACATTTAGCTTGTCTTCAAATGTAAGTATAAAATTCTCTTGTTCATATATTTTACTAATTTCTTCTGAAGTGATTACATAGCAAGGTTTTGCTTCGCCTTCCACATATTTTAAATCATCTAAGTTATATTTTTTTATAACTTCCGGCAATGCTTCATATCCAAACTCATTTTTATACATATATAATATAATATCAAATTTATCTTGTGCTGTTAATAATGATGGTATATCAAAAGGAATTGCTTTTGATATGTTGGTCTCATTCACATTGTATTCTCTATATAATAAATCATATATCAGTTCTTTAATATACTTTTTATCATTAACGTCTCCATATGTACAACCTTTTAAAGCCTTCTTTAGCTCATATTTCTTTTGCTTCCTTCTTTTCAACTCTTCTTCTGAAAGTCCAATATCATACAAGTTGATTTTAGTAATTTCATCTAGTCTTCTTTTTACAAAAGCAGTCATTAACTCTAATGTATATGTCTTATCATCAACTTCTATATCGCTTTCTGCTTCTTGTTTACTTCTTCTTTTCAAAAAAGCATATATTGCAAAGCCTGCTATAAGAAATACGATTACTATTAACAATACTCTAAGCATTTTGGATCTCCTTTCCTCTAGGCTATATCTTCATTTGTAATTCTTGCAATTTAAAAATTATACCTTCATCTATTGATTTTATTTCTTTTATAAAAATATTGTTTGTATCTGCTTCATCTGTAACATTTTTAGCTCTTAGAATAAATTCAATTATATTACCTTCTGAACATGCTTCAAGAAACAAAGTATTATATGGAACAGCTGAAACCATCTTTTTTTCTTTTAAATATCTAGTAATATTTTTAGTATTGTATTTTGAATTTCTATCATATCTTCCTACTAAAAGCATAACATTTCTTCTTTGATAGAAATCATTTGCTTGTCTTAGTGTTGCAAAGTCATTTATCGTTTTTAAACGTTGTGTCATATTAATAACCACTATGTCTGATAATTTTAATATAGCTGCTGCATCTTTTCTTGGCATCTTTTTGCTTAAATCAATAAATATTAAGTCATAATATCTTTCGGCTACTTGCAAAATATCTACATAGTTTTCTACAATTTCTGTATATTCTTGATATGATTTTGTTGCTGGTGATAATAAAATGTCTAATCTGTCTTTAAGAACTATCCTAGAATAATTCTTTATGATTTCATTGCTTGTCCTATTACTTTTTAATGCTTTTATTAATCCTTCTATTCCAGACTCTATTCCTATATTCTGGTCTTTTCTTATTGCTCCATTTGTTCTTATCTTGTCATATTCCCAAAAGCAATTTTCTAAACTTAAGTCATTAAAGTCTGTAGATATAACTAGTATTTTATAATTATGTTCTATTGCCATATATGTAGCTACTGCTGATAAAGACAATGTTTGTCCCGTTTCTTTTATTTCGTTACTACAAAATGTTACAATTGCCATTAATTCTAAACTCCTTTTTCTAATTGCTTAAATGCTCTTTTCAAATTCATCACATCTGCTTTATCTTCTACCAATTCATTGGCTATATATAGCAAACTCTCCTTGTAAAGTTCAGTCAATTTTTTGAATTTGATTTTTTGCACCATTTGATTTTCTATAATAACTCCTTGATCTCCTTGTTCAAGTGGAAAATATATTGTTTCATCGTCCCATTTAACTTTAGTTCCAAGAGCTAAGTAATTAAAATATTCTTCTTCCTCATATGAAATGTTTTTAGAAAATAATACTTTTTTTAATTCTAAAGTCTCTCCCATTCCTGCTAATATTTCTAATCCTCTTTTTAATGAATAAGAGTCAAATCCTGTTACAAAATATTTTTTATTTGTTTCACTTATATTAAAGTTTCTCATTTCTTCTATTGAGTCTACATCTATAAATATATAATCATAGGTCAATACTGCGTGTTCTGGTAAGCCTAAATAGCTCTTGATAGAGCTATAATTGTAAAGACCTACAGCAATGTCAATATCTTCATAACTAGTCACATAAGCTTTAGCTGGAGATATTACTGGTACAATATATTTAGCTTTCTGTAAAATAGTGGTATCAATTATTAAAACTTTTTTGCCCATAGTGGTAAAAATTTTAGCAAGATATAACAATAAATCTGTTTTATCATATGCGCCTATAAAGCTTATTGTCTTCATATATACCTCCACTCTTATATTTTATTAACTTAATGAATCTAAGTATTTTTGTCTTTCCTCTTGCATTTTTCTGATTTCTTCTTCTGTTTTTGTAATTACGCTTTCTGATGCTCCTGCTGAATTATTGTTCAAGTTAGTATTTATTGGGTTTCTAGATAGTGCTCTATTTCTTGCTACAATTTCAGCAACTGCATTTTCAACACAGTTAGGATCTTTTTGTATTAATTCATATACTTCGTTATTTGGTGTATAGTTTGGTATTGCATTTTCTTGCATGCCTGGCTCTATATATTCTGTAATATATAATAAAGAACCTTGAATTTTATATGATTCTACAATAGCACAGTTTAAAGTTAGTATTTCTGCTTCAGACAATTCAAGCCATACTGTATTAAGAGAATCTAAACCATCTATTGAAGGTATCTCTATTTTTTTATGTGATACAACAATATAGTCACCTCCACTTGGAAGTCTTAAGCGAACATCTACATATTTTCCTGTTTGTATCTGTGAAGTAAGTTGAATTGCATTATATTCAACTTTTCTTACATCATTCGCTATTTCTCCTTCTGCCTTAACCATGTCTGTTGTAATAACAGTTCCTGGTTTTAAATTTATTTTAGAAATGACATGCACCTTTTTAACTAAGTTTCCACCTTCATCAGTTACATTAGATTTAGATTCTAACTCACTTGAAGTTAATACATTAGATGGTATGAGACTGCTATCTAATGTTTGTGTTTTCAATTTATCAATTGTTACTATATCTCCTGATTTTATCTCTGTAGATACAACATAGACTTGTTTCATATTAGCCTTTTCTTCTTGTTGTTGTTTCGTTATTTTAGTTAACTGAATTATTAAAACTCCTATGATAAGTCCTGTAACCAATAATGTTATTAACATACCTAATAAAAATGAATTTTGTGCTTTTCTTTGCATTGGATTTTTTGCCATTTTTATTCCTCCTTATAGCTTTATAAATTATCACTATTCATATTTTATTTTACAACATTTTTGTATTAAAAACAACAGAATTTATGGCTTGTAATATAAACTTAATAAATTTGTAATATAACTGTAATATTGTTGTTTTTATCTCATAAAATGTACAAAAATGATACTTTGTAAAGTACCATTTTTATCCATTTTTTATCTTCGTCTGCATCTACAATTGCATCCTCCAGAATTATTAGATAATGTATTTCCATTTGTTAATAATGTAGTATTACTTGTTACATCATTTCCATCACTTGATAGATTTGTGCTAATTGTAATTGGTCTTTCTGTCACTCTATAAGTACAATTATTTTGATTTGCCAGCGCTCTTAAAATCTTGCAAATTGCATTTACTAAAATAGCTGTTATATATGCAAGTATAGTATATATAATTGCATATACTAAAAAACTTGCGTCAAATGCGGTAAATGCCACAACTAAATATATTGCAAAAAATGTTGCAGCCACCAGTAAAGGATTATTCAAAATTTTCTGTAATACAATGGCTAGTATAACAGTAGCAACAGGAAGAGCAAAAAATAGTAATAATGTATTCATATTTTTCCCCTCTCTTATTTTATTTGCTATATATTATGTGCAAATACATAAAACCGTTACAAAACAAAATGTAAGAATCTATACATAATATAAATTCTTACATTTTATTAATTATATTCTACTTTCATTAAAAACAAACCTTGTGGTGGTAATGTTTTTCCTGCCATTTGCCTATTTTTTGCTTCTATTATCTTAGGTATATCTTCTGGTTCTATATTGTTAAGCCCAACCTCTACTAAAGTTCCTGATATAATTCTTACCATATTATATAAAAATCCATTACCTGTAAGGCTGATTTTTACTTTTTCTCCGTCTTTTTCAACATTTGCATCATATATTATCCTAACACTACTTTTGCTACTTGTTCCACTAGATTTAAAACTGCTAAAGTCATGCTCTCCCACAAAGTATGTAACTGCTTTTTGCATCTTTTCTACATCTAGCTCTTGTGGCACATGATATGATAAACCTCTATATATTGCACTTCCTTGTTCCGAGTTATCTATAACATATTGATATGTTTTGCTATGGCAATTGTATCTACTATGAAATTCTTGTGATACTTCTTCTGTTTTTTTTATGCGAATAGATTTTTTTAATTGTGAGTTGATTGCTATGGCCATTTTCTCTATTGGAAAATCTGAGTCAATTTTAAAATTGGCTACTTGTCCAAAAGCATGCACTCCTGCATCTGTTCTGCCAGATCCAATTAGTTCCACTTGTTCTCCAGTAATATTTTGAATAGCTCTTTCTATTTCACCTTGAATATTAAGTTTATTGGGTTGTTTTTGCCAACCATTATATTCTTTGCCATCATACTCAATAGTTAATTTAATGTTTTTCATCTTGGTTTTGCTTATTTTCCTTTTTTATTTTTAATCTTCTTATTTTTTGACTTTCTCTAGTAAATCTTTTATTTATTACATGTTTAATTAAAATATTTCTTAGCGCTTCTTCTTTTACATCTGCTATTAATTTCCCATCTATAGCTACAGAAATTTTACCAGTTTCTTCTGATACAATAATTGCAATAGCATCAGATTCTTTTGATATTCCTATTCCTGCACGGTGTCTGGTTCCTATTTCTTTTGCAATATCTTTATCATCGGCTAGTGGAAGTATACAAGCTGCTGCCGCAATTTTGTTATTTGAAACAATAACAGCTCCATCATGTAATGGCGTATTTGGTGTAAATAAGTTTACTATTAATTGTGGAGATACCTCTGAATCTATTTTTACTCCACTATCTATAATATCATTTATTTTTATGTCTCTTTCAATTACTATTAGTCCACCTGTTTTTGTTTTAGCAAGCTCTGTTGTTGCAATAACAACTTTATATACATCTTCTTTTGTTTTTGTTTCTAAATCTTTATCTATCCCAAAATATCTTGTTAATTTATTTGTTCCCAATTGTTCTAACATTCTACGCAATTCTGGTGCAAATATTACTATTAGTGCAATTACGCCATATGGCATAAACGCAGTTAATATAAAATTCAATATTTTAAGTTGTAAGGCTTCACTAATTGCAGTAATTATTAAGATAAATAAAATTCCCTTTAATAATTGCCACATCCTTGATTTTTTTGCATAAACAACAAACTTATATAAAATATATGTAACAATTGCTAAATCTAGTACTAGAGTTAGTAATTTAAATGGATTTTGCACTAATTCTGTCATATAACTCACAAAAGAATTCCAGATTCCACTAAAACTTAATGTTAAATTTTCGAACATATTTTACCTCTTTTGTTATAATTTTATTTATTAAAAGCAATATAATAAATTAAAGTTGCTGCAACTGATAATACCATCATAGCTGCTAATACTAGCCCCATTATTCTAGTTGCTATTTTTCCTATATCTTTTTTACGTTTTGTACGTTTGTCCATTTTCTTCATTCCTTTCATCTTAAACTAATATTAGTTATAACACAAATATTTAATAATTTCAATGGTAAAATTATATAATATATTTGGCAGTTAGTTGTTCTACTATTTCTTTTGCTTTTGCTTTGCCTTTCTCTGTCTTTTGTAGAGTCAAGTCAATAGCTTCTGCTAATTTTACCATATCTTCTTCTTTAAGTCCTCTAGTTGTTACTGCTGGAGTTCCTATTCTAATTCCACTTGTTACCATTGGCTTTTCAGGATCATTTGGTACAGCATTTTTATTTACTGTTATATTCACTTCATCCAATAACAAAGTAGCTTCTTTTCCTGTTAATCCTTTACTTCTTAAATCAATTAGCATTAGGTGATTGTCTGTTCCACCTGATACTAGGTTAAAGTCACGTTTCACTAGTTCTTCTGCTAGTTTTCTTGCATTTAATACTACTTGATGTGCATATTGTTTAAATTCTGGTTGCATTGCTTCTTTAAAGCATACTGCTTTCCCAGCTATAACATGCTCTAATGGTCCACCTTGGATTCCTGGAAATATGGTTTTATCTAGTGCTTTCGCATATTGCTCTTTACACAAAATCAATCCAGAACGGGGTCCTCTTAAAGTCTTATGTGTTGTCGATGTTACAAAGTCAGCATATGGTACTGGTGATTCATGTTCTCCTGCACATACTAATCCTGCAATGTGAGCCATATCCACCATAAAATATGCACCTATTTTATCAGCAATTTCTCTAAACTTTTTGAAATCTATTTTTCTTGGGTATGCACTAGCTCCTGCTAAAATCAATTTCGGCTTATATTCCATTGCCTTTCTCTCAACATCCTCATAATCAATATACCCATCTTCTTTTACTCCATAAGCAATAAAATTATATAGCTTTCCTGAAAAATTCACCTTACTTCCATGTGTTAAATGTCCACCATTAGATAAGTCCATTCCAAGTACAGTATCACCCGGTTGTAGTACCGTCATATATACTGCCATATTTGCTTGGCTTCCACTATGTGGTTGCACATTTGCATGTTCTGCCCCAAATAACTCTTTTGCTCTGTTCCTTGCTAATTCTTCAATTTGGTCAATGTATTCACATCCACCATAATATCTAGCATTAGGATATCCTTCAGCATATTTATTAGTTAATATACTTCCTACTGCTTCCAACACCGCTTCACTCACAAAATTTTCAGACGCAATAAGTTCTATATTATGTTTTTGTCTCTCTTCTTCTTTTTTTATTTGTTCATAAATTTCTTCGTCTTGTTTTTTTAACATTTCATATTTTTCCATAACCTTACTCCTTTAAAATAAGAGAGAAAATATATACTTTTCTCTCTTCTAAATTTTATTGTTGAGAATATCCGTATTTTTGCATTAAGAAATTTGTATACCATGAATTCATATCAAATTCTTCAACTGTCTCAGGTATCCCATAATCAACTCCATATGTTTCTACTGTTACGCTTTTTATTACTGGTGCTTTTTTAGGTTTATCTGATGCAATTTCTTTTCCTTCACTATCTTTTGGTGCACTTTCACCGTCTTTTAATTCTGAACTTCTATAATACACTTCAACATTTGCTATTTTTTCAACTATATCCATTCCCTCTGTAACTTCTCCGAAAGCTGCATAATATCCATCCAAAGAATTACTTTCTTCTGTCATAATAAAGAATTGTGAACCAGCTGAATTATATCCATATGTTGTTAATGCAGGATTTATACTGCTATAAGCACTATAGTCTTTTCTCGCCATTGATATAACTCCTTTTTTATGTTTTATAGTGTTGTTATATCCATTTGCAATAAATTCTCCCTTTATGTTATATACTTGGTCATTTGTCACATCATCTTTAATATCACTTAAACTTGGTGAGCCTGAACCTGTACCGTCTTTATCTCCACCTTGTATCATAAAATCTGGTATTGTTCTATGGAAAGTTAATCCATTATAAAATCCACGATTTGCTAATCTAATAAAGTTAGCAACTGTGTTTGGTGCTTGATCTGGATAAAGTTCAACTTTTATTGTTCCATAATTTTCAACTTCTATTGTTGCTACTGGGTTTGGTATATTAGTAGTTAACTTTTTGTAAAAGCCATAACTTACAAATCCTATTCCAGCAACCACTAAAATAATTGCTATAATTAATAATACTATCTTAAATTTTTTCATACTTTTCTCTCCTCTATTTTACAATAACCAAATTATACATTTACAATATTAAATTGTCAAATACAAATTGTTCTTGCATACGTTTTAATGAACTTTTTATTGTTCTTGCTCTAATCTCTCCAATTCCATCAACATCATCTAGTTGTTGTAAATCTGCATCTAGTATGTGTTGGAAGGATTTGAAAGATTTTACCAAGTTTTCTACTATATTGCTTGGCATTCTTGGTATTTTATTAAGTACTCTATATCCTCTTGTATAAACTGCCACTTCATCATATGAATCAAAGTCTTCATATCCTAATGTTTTTGCAATTCTTTCTTGAAGCATTAAATCATCATATTCTAAAGTTTTGATTTCCTCTAATACTTTTTCAGCAGTTCTCTTCTTACCTGGTGCAATATAGTCTTTAATTATTAACAATTCCTCTTCTTCTAAATCTCCAACTAATTCTTCTAGTTGCATCTCCAAAAGTCTTCCTTCTTCTCCTAATTCGTAAATAGACTTTTGAACTTCTTCAACTATTTTCATTACCATTTCAGCTCTTTGTATTGCATTTATTACATTTTCTAATGTAACAATGTCATTGAATTCGTATTCGTTTAATAAACTTAATTTATTATCAAATACTTTTTTATATTTTTCAACTGTTTGTAAAGCTTGGTTAGCTTTCGAAATAACTTTTGCTGTGTCTTCTAGTACATATCTATAGTTTCCTTTAAATATAGTAATTATGCTTCTTCTTTGAGATATACTAATTACTAATGCTCCAGTTTGCTTTGCTGTACGTTCTGCAGTACGATGTCTGGTTCCTGTTTCTGTTGTTATTATGCTAGATGAAGGAATTATTTGAGTATTTGCATAAAGTATTTTCTTTAAATCGCTACTTAGCACTATTGCTCCATCCATTTTGGCTAGCTCATATAGTCTAGATGAAGTATATTCAACATCTAATTGAAATCCACCGTCCACTAGCTCTAATACTTCTTTTGTATCTCCAATTACAATTAAAGCACCAGTTTTTGCCTTCAAAATATTCTCTAGTCCATCACGAATTGGTGTACCAGGTGCAATCATTTTTAATACTTCTGTAATAACTGCTTCTTCCTTTTTTAAAGCCATTTTCCTCCTCCTTCATTCTTTAACAACGTAAGATATGCTGATTATTTTTAAAATTTAAGTCCTACTGCTTTCATAGCATCACTCACATTCCTAACCCCTATTATATCTAACTTATAATTTTCTTTCAAGAGTTTTTTATTACTTTCTGGTATAATGCAAGTTTTAAATCCTAGTTTTTCTGCCTCTTTTAGTCTTTTATCAATTAAATTAACGGCTCTAACTTCTCCCGTCAGTCCAACTTCTCCAATTATTACAGTTCTTTTATCTATACTAATATTCTTAAAACTTGAAGCACATACCAATATTGTAGCTAAATCTACTGCTGGTTCACTTATTTTTATTCCACTTACAACATTTAAATAAATATCTTGCGAGCTTAATGCTAGACCTGCTCTTTTTTCTAGAACAGCTACTAATAGTGTAAGTCTATTATAATCAATTCCATTTGCTGCTCTACGTGGAAGTCCAAAAACTGTTGGAGTTGTTAGTGCTTGTAATTCAATAAGTAATGGTCTTGTGCCTTCCATTGTTGCTACAATTACTGAACCTGATGGGTTGTCTTCTCTTTCTGAAATAAGTACAGATGATGGGTTTGTTATTTCCACCATTCCTTCACTTTGCATTTCAAACATTCCTACTTCATTTGTTGACCCAAAACGATTTTTTACTCCACGCAAAATTCTATATGAGAAATATCTTTCTCCTTCTAAGTATAGTACTGTATCTACCATATGTTCTAGTACTCTTGGTCCTGCTATATTTCCTTCTTTAGTAACATGTCCTATTATAATTGTTGTAATTTCGTTACTTTTACATACACGCATAATTCTTGCTGTAATTTCACGTACTTGGCTAACAGTTCCTGCTGCTGAAGATATTTCATCTGAGTACATAGTTTGTATTGAGTCTATAATTACAAGTTTAGGTTTGATTTCTAATATGGAGTTTTCTATAAGCTCTATGTCTGTTTCACCTAAGAATAAGATGTCGTCATTATGAATGCCTAACCTGTCTGCTCTTAGTTTTATTTGTTCTGCAGATTCTTCTCCTGAAACATATAAAACTTTACCTTCTCCTTGTACCTTATCACAAAGTTGCAAAATCAAAGTAGATTTACCAATTCCTGGTTCCCCACCTAATAGTACAAGTGAGCCTTTTACTAATCCTCCACCTAACACTCTATCTAATTCTCCTATTCCAGTATGTGTGCGTATTGCGTCTTTTCCTATTACTTCATTTAAAGCTCTTGGAGTAACCTTTTTTCTTTCTCCAGAACTTGTTGTCTCTTTTGAAATTTTTTCTTCATAAAAGCTATTCCATTCGTTGCATCCGCGGACATTTACCTAACCATTTAGTTGACTCATATCCACAACTACTACATACAAATACAGTTTTTGCCTTAGCCATTTTATCTCCTTTTTTATTCACATAAACTTACAAACATTGCATGTGCCCATGCTAGTCCATTTACCCATTCTGATGTCATTGTTTGGTTATTTACTTGCTCTGCTATAAATCCATGCTCATTTGCCGATTTTATAACAAATTCTACACACTCATTTGCTCTTCTCTTTTCTCCTGATTTTTGATAATACATTGCCATCCACAAGGTTGCTATTGTCCATGGATTTTTGCCTTCACAATAGTTGTCATTTTCATATCTTAAATATCCACCTGTGTAGGTTCTTAATGTCATATTTATTTTTTCTATTGTATTTAATACTTTCTTTTCTTTTGGAGAAAAAATACCAAATGGTGTTACTAAACCTAATAAGCTTATGTCTGTTCTTTCATCTTTTAAATTTCTTGTAAACGTTTTTGTTTTTTCATTGTATAAGTTATTTGAAATATATTTTTTTATTTCTTGATTATATTTTTTAGTAGCATTTTCCAATTTGTTCATTGCTTCTACTTTTAAGCGGTTATTTTGCTCATATTCTGGTTTTAATACAGAATGAATTTCTGTTATTGCATCAAAGGCAGAATAAATACATGCTAAAGAATATAAATGTGTTCCTTCACTTTCTTCCCACAAGTCATAGCTATCTGGTAGCTTGTTTCTGTTTTCAGTATGGTAAGTTGCTTCAATTTCATTTTTTACAATGTCAGATTTGTCCTTTGTTCCTAAAATATTATCCATATATGTGCACAAAAACTTAACTGCTTTTTCGCACATTTTATATGTATCTTTTAAGAATTTTACATCTTTGGTAGCTTTGTAATGTTCATAAACTCCAAAAACTACACTTGCTGTTTCGTCTATTTGATAGCCCCAGCATGGTGCTAATCTTTTATCTGTATAAAATCTTTGCTCCCACATACCATTTTTATTTTGTGTATCTTTACAAAAAATTTTATAAAACTTTTCTGTTTCTTTTGTCATTTTCAAGTTGTCTAAAGCTCTTGTAATAAATACAGCATCTCTTGGCCAACAATAGCTATATCTTCCACATTTAGTCATATCTTCATCAACTTCTACTGCTGCAGATATTCCACCTGTTTCTTGATTTATTAGTAATGGAAATAGCAAAATACTTCTTTTATATATTTGGTTAAACTTTTTATTTAAAGTATTTGTTTCTTTTTTTAATTCTATTCCAATATGCTCTTTTACGTATTTTTTCCAATATTTTTCTACTGTTTGCTCTTCTTTTTTTACATCTAGCTTCTTAATTTCTGTTAATTCTTTATTTAATATTTCTTCTGTTTCATCACTCTTCTTGAAGTACAAGTATACTGTTAGTTCTTTTTTCTCATTTGGTTTTAATGTTCCTATATCATAGCTTATACTAGAGTCACATGACATTCCTATATAGTCTTTATCCTTTATAACTCCACTTGATATATTTTCTTTAGTGTTATTTATTTGATAACTTAGAAATGGCTTGTCTGAAAATGTATACATAGTATAATCATGGCAATATTGAATTAAAGTATTGTTTTTGACTTCACCGCTCACCATATTGTTATAGTCTGTCAAAAGCTTAGAATGTACTAAAAAGTTTACATTTAATTCTATATTGTTTTTGTTCTCAAATTCGTATTTTTTTACTAATACAGAATTTTTTAATAAAACAAAATCAGTTTGTTTTATTTTTAAATTAAAATATGTATTTGTTATTTCAGTATGTAAAATGTTAGTGTCTTCAGTATAATATTGATTATATTGATTATTTATATCCTCATGTAAATATATTATTCCTGAGTCATTTATTTTTACTCCTGTTTTAAATTCATCTATCCAACTTCTAAAGTCAGGAAATGGGTACATTACACGAAGTAACTCCCCATTTTTTGTATAACTGGCGGTAATATTTTTACCACCAATTATAGAATCATTATTATATTTAGTTTTCATTAGTTTTCCCTCTTTAATTCTTCTCTACGATTTTTACAATTTGATCTTCTATTTCTTTTAGTCTTAATTTTAATAAGCTTATTTCTTCTTCATTGTCTTTTTTAGCTAAATAATCTTCTTTAACAATAGTTTCCATATCATTAAGTTCATTTTTCAATAATCTTATCTTATCCATCACATCACGTCTTACATTCATTTGAGGTGTTATTGGAGCTACTGTTTGTTCCATAGTTAAGTTTTCGTCTAATGTGTATGTTTGACCATATTCTGGAATAGTTACAGGTAAGCCTATTTCATCTACAATTTTTGATTTTAATATTTCTTGTCCTGTTGGCTCTCCATGAACTAAAAAGATATGTTTTGGTTTTGTAATAAATGAATATACAAAATTCATAAGCCATTCTTGATCTGCATGGCCTGAATATCCCTCAATATATTCTATTCTTGCATTTACAGCAATTTCTTCACCAAATATTTTTACTCTTTTTTCTCCGTCAACAATTCTTCTTCCTAATGTTCCTGGTGCTTGATATCCTACAAATAAAATTGTGCTATTAGGATCCCATAAATGGTGTTTTAAGTGATGTTTGATTCTTCCTACTTCGCACATACCACTAGCAGAAATAATAATTGAAGATTCATTTTTTTCATTTAATGCTTTTGATTCATCTGCTGTTCTTGTAAATTGTAAGCCCGGAAATTCTAGTGGATTATCTCCACTTTCAATAACTGCTTGTGTTTCTTCGTCAAATAAATTTGCATTTTCTTTAAATATTTCTGTTGCTGAAATTGCAAGAGGGCTATCAACATATACCGGTGCTTTCATTAATGTTGCATATTTTTTCTTAAAATCTTCGCCTTCTTGTGTATCTTTTAAATTATTTAGTTCATACAATATTTCTTGTGTTCTGCCAACTGCAAATGATGGTATAACAACAGTTCCGCCTTTATCTAAAGTTTCTGAAACAATGTTTAAGAATAAATTTGCTTTGTCGTCATTTCTCATGTGCAATCTTCCACCATAAGTTGATTCCATTACTAAGTAATCTGCTGTTTCTATCATTGTTGGTGAAGATAAAAGTGGAATATCATTATTTCCTAAGTCACCAGTAAATACTGCCTTAGTTTCTTTTCCGTCTTCTTTTACCCAAATCTCAATAATTGCTGAACCCAACATATGTCCCGCATCATTAAAACGTACATAAATATTAGGGTCTATTTCTATTATTTCATCATAGTTTACTGGTTTAAATATTTCCATTGTATCTATACCATCTTGAGCTGTGTATAGTGGTGGAAGTGGTTCTTTACCTTCTCTTTTTCTCTTTCTATTTCTCCATTCAATTTCTTGTTCTTGAATGTGTCCACTATCTGGAAGCATTATTGAACATAAGTCTCTTGTGGCTTTTGTTGTTATAACTGGATTTCTGTATCCTTCCTTATATAGTTTTGGGATTCTCCCTGAATGATCAATGTGTGCATGTGTTAATAACATGAAATCAATTTCGTTTACATCATATGCAAATGGCTCATGATTTTGCATTTCATCTCTATCTCCACCTTGATACATTCCACAATCAACTAAAAACTTTTTGCCTGCTCCTTCTACTAAAAAGTTAGAACCAGTAACCATTTTGGTTGCTCCTAAAAATGTTATTTTCATAAAATTCTCCTTTTCTTAAACAAATAATTTTGTTTTTTTATTTAATTTTATTGTTTTATCACTATAAAGCTCAATTCTATTTTCTAATATACTTGTATCATAATATTCTATAAATAATTTTCCTTCTTCTACTTTAGTTTCAATTATCATATTATTCAAATCTATCATTTTACTGTCGAATATTTTTCTTATAATTTCATAATTAACTATTTCATCTTTAGTTACATCTTCTATTGCATTTAGCGCCCTTGCTTTTTCATAAAGAACACCTATCGTTTCTTCAAAAACTTCATTTAGTTCAGCTATATCTTTTAAACTAGTGTTTTCATCATACTTTAAAAATCTAAAATATCTTAGTTCATATATATATTTAATTGCATCTTGCCTTATAGCCGATTTCATTATCTTTATTTTAAAGCATTCTAAAAATAATGTACATAGTTCACAAACTGTTTTTAATTGCTTACTATTTGATTCTAGTTCTAAAGAATTCAGAAACTCGAATTTTCTAGTAATTTCATCTTTGCGTTTAACATAACCCTTTGGATCAAGTAAATCATTGTATTTTTTTATTTCATTTACATGTTCCTGTCTCTCAACTTCTAATCTGTTTGCTAATTGTCTAACACTAAATATTTTGTCTTTATTCTGAAGTTTCGAATTTCTTTCATCATATTCTTCTCTTAATAATTCCTGATTATTTAGCAGTTTATCAATTCTTTCAATTTCCTTTGTTGTTTTCTTTTTCTCTTCTGTAATGTCTTCTAAGTACTTAACTTTATTTTCTAATCTTTCAGATTCTAGTTTTGTTTCTTCTTTTACTCTTTTCCACTTTTCTAATTCTTCTTCACTTTGCTTTGATTTCTCTTCAATTGCTATTTTACACAATATTTTTACTATTTCTTTTGCTCTTTGTTCTCCAAAATTTTCTTTTAAATTTTCATGTGTAAGCATTAAATAGTCTGCTAATTGACTGGTATTATTTGCCCATGAATTTATGAAATCATATTCTAGTAAATATACTAAAACTTGAAACATTATATTTATTACATTGTTTTCTATATCTTTTGCAGATATATCCCATGACCAGCCATTAAAATCTCTAATTACTTCTGCTTGACTCATTAGACTGGCACTATTTAAAAAATAACTTATTGATTCTTCAAGAATACTTTCTTCTTCAGTTAAACTCACTTTTTCTTCACCAATTGCTAATATACTCTTTAGTAAGGTCAACTCATTTCCTAAAGCAACTATTTTCCCCTGTGCTTTTTGTATTTCATATTTTTCATTTTCGTCTATTTCATCATTTGTAACTGTAATTTCACTGCAATCATTTTTTATAATGTCTATTATTTTATCTAAAAATTCACCTTTATCACATACTTGTACTTTAGTTTTTTCATAATCTTTATATGAATTTTCAATTTTATAGACCATGCTTAAAAGAAGATTTTTGGTATCCACTGAGAATTGCTTATCCTCTAAAATCTTCTCTAAGCTATTTGTATAGTCTTTCATATGAATTTTACGTAATAGTTTTTCTTTTTTTCTTTCCATTGTATCCTCTTGAAAATTCTATTCTTCTGTATTTTCTACAGTGGTCATTTTTAGTTCTTGCCATCTCTCTTTAGACATAAGTACTTCACGAGGTTTGCTACCTTGATATCCTGATATTACTCCTCTTTCTTCCATTTGGTCAATTATTCTTCCTGCTCTTGCATATCCTACTTTAAATCTTCTTTGTATAAATGAAGTAGAAGCTTGTCTTGTATCTACAACTGTATCAATTGCTTCCATTAGTAATGGATCTGTTCCATCATCATCTGCTTGTTCAGCTTCTAAATCTTTTTCTGTTTTATTTGCATTTTCGATTTGTTCTATTATATCCTCATTGTATTTAACCTCTCCATTAGCTTTAATAAAGTCTACGATCTTCTCAACTTCTTTATCTGATACAAATGCACCTTGAACTCTAGTAGGTTTTGTTGCACCTGCTGGATAGAATAGCATATCACCTTTTCCAAGTAATTTTTCTGCTCCTACCATATCTAATATTGTTCTTGAATCTATTTGTGAAGATACTGCAAATGAAATTCTTGATGGTATATTTGCTTTAATAATACCTGTAATAACATCAACTGATGGTCTTTGTGTTGCAATTACTAAATGCATTCCAGCAGCTCTTGCCTTTTGTGCCAAACGACATATTGAGTCTTCAACATCTTTTGACGCTACCATCATTAAGTCTGCAAGCTCATCTATGATAATTACAATTTGTGGCAACACACCTGTGTCTTCTTGTTTAGATATCTCGTTATACCCTTTAATATCTCTAACACCTTTTTTAGCAAAAATTTGATAACGGTTTTCCATTTCTTGTACAGCCCAAGCTAGTGCTCCCGCTGCTTTTTTAGGATCAGTTACAACTGGAATAAGTAAATGTGGTATTCCATTATATACCGAAAGTTCAACTACTTTTGGATCAACCATTAAAAGCTTTACTTCACTTGGTTTTGATTTATATATTATGCTTGAAATTAGAGTGTTTATACATACACTTTTACCAGAACCTGTCGCACCTGCAATTAATACGTGTGGCATTTTAGCTATATCTGTAACTACTGGTTCACCTGCAACATCTTTTCCTAAACCAAATGCTAATTTTGATTTATGGTCTTGAAAAGCACTTGATTCTATTATTTCTCTAAAGTGAACAATTTCATTTTCTTTGTTTGGAATTTCAATTCCGACTGCTTGTTTACCTGGAATTGGTGCTTCAATACGAATACTTTCAGCTGCCAAATTAAGAGCAATGTCATCTGCTAAATTAGCAATTTTACTAACACGTACACCTTCTGCTGGTTTCAATTCATATCTGGTAATTGCTGGACCAACAGATACATTTTCAACTTTTGCTGAAACGCCAAAACTATATAAAGTTTTTTGCAATTTTGTAGCTGTATCCATTACAGCCTTTTTTCCACCTTTGCTTGTCTTTTTCTCAGGTTCAGCTAATAGCTGAACTGGTGGAAATTCATAGTTTTCATCTTCTTCTGTGATTGTATGTTCCAATTGTAATACTTCTTTTGTCTTATCTTCTTTTTGTTCTTCAACTTGTTTAAATAAATTAGCATCTATTACATCTGGTGAAGATGGTTCCTCTTTCTTTTTGCCAAAGAAAGGTATTGATAAATCATTATGATTATACTTTTTCTTGTCATCTTTGTTATCTTTTTCATTTATATTTATTGTTAACTGATCTTCAAATTGAGAAGCTAGTTTTGCTGCCTCTTCTTTTTCTCTTAATTTTCTACCTTTCGTGTCCTCTTCAATAACTGTATCATCATAAGAATGTTTGCTTTTCTTTTCCTTTTTCTTCTCTTCTTTTCTTTCTCTTAACTCATCTAATAAATCACTAATCATTTCAGCCGGTCTTATGCCAAACATAAATATTAGTAAAATAACTGCTATACCTATTGTTAATATTACTGCTCCTGTAGAACCTAAAGCTTTTATCAAAGGAACTGCAACTACTGCTCCAATTGCTCCTCCTCCAATATCTTTTTCGCCTAAATAATATGCATCTTCTATAACCTTGTCAAATTCTTTGTCTATTGATAAGTTACCTTTTCCTACTTGAAAAATACTAAGCATAGCTGCGACACATAGCAAAAATATTCCATACTGAATTAACTTATGTGTCATATATTCCTTATCATTTTGAGTCATATATATTGCAATTAGTAAAGTTCCTATTGGAATAATGTATTTTATAAATCCCATAATTCCACCAAGCATGGGACTTAAAGTTTCTCCAATGCTTCCTGATTTTGTGTATATTAAAATCATTAATAATATGCTAAGTAACACTAATGCTACAACAGCTATATTTATATCTATTTTATTCTTCTTTTTTCTTCCTCGTTTAGCCACTAGTATTTCTCCTTTTATACAAAATAAAGGTCAGACGTTTCAAGATGTCTGACCCCTTCAAAATTATTATTTAAGTTCTTTTCTATTATTTTGAATTACCTTCATTGCATCTTGAAGTGCAACTTCAATGCCAGCTAATACGCTATCTGCATACTCTTTTGTTCCTTTTGATATTTCTCTAGACATTTCATTTGCTGTTTCTATGATTTCAACTTTCTTCTCATATGCTTTTCTTGTAATTTCATGTTCGTCAATCATAGAAATAATTCTATTTTCAGCTTCTTTAATTATTTCGTCAGCTTCATTTTGAGCTTCTACTAAAATTCTTTGTCTTTCTTCTTTAACCCATTTAGCTTGTTTTAGCTCTTCTGGTAATTTTAATCTAATTTCTTTAATTATATCTAAAATTTCTTCTTTATCAACTACACATTTACCAGAAAAAGGTACATTTCTACTTTTTTCTAACATATCCTCTAAAGTTTCTAATAAGGTGAATATTTCCATTGTTTTTAACCCCTTTCGAGTGCTATTCTGTTGCACTTTTTGCTAAGAATATAAGACTTACTCTTCCATATTTTCTTATATCTGTTACTTCTATATTTATTTTTTCTAATTCGAGTAATTCTCGTTTCTCATCATCGGTTTCTATGATTATATTTCCTTTTTCTTTTAGTAAATTTAGTGATAAGATTCTTTCTACAGAATCGACTGAAATATTAGCTTGATATGGTGGATCTATGTATACAAAATCAAATTGCAAGTTTTGTTGTTTTAATAATTCTAAAGCCTTTTTATAATCTTTAAGCATTACTACTGACTTATCTTGCATTTTTGTCTTTTCAAGATTATTGTATATCATTTTTACTGCAGTAGGATTTTTTTCGCATAGATAAGCTTTCTCAGCTCCTCTACTCAAAAATTCAATTGCTATTGCTCCACTTCCCGAAAACAAGTCCAAAATAATCGAATCTTGTATTTTATTTTGAATAATGTTGAATACTGATTCTTTTACTCTGTCAAGTGTAGGCCTTGTTGAAAGGCTTTCAATTGAATTCAATTTAGTTCCTCTTGCTGTTCCACTAATTACTCTCATAGTACCTCTATAATGATATACATATATTTTATATTTTTCTGCTAATATGTCAATGATTTTAACACAATTGTAATATTATCTTAATGCAATTGTAATAATGTTAAATTTCTGTAATATTGCATTTGTATTATATATTAAAATTTTCTAATTGTAAAGTGTTTTGGTCATAGAACATAAAAAAGGTGATTTTCGACTCCGTCCCAAAAATCACCTTTTTTAATTTAATCTTTATTTACATCTTTTAATAATTCTAATTGAGAAATAAGAAGTGACTCCATTTTTGCTTTGTATACATCAAATTGTTTTTGTAACTCTTCTAATTCTTTTTGTTTCATTACAATATCTTGTTCAAGTTCTGCTACTGCTTGTTTTGCATTTGCTTGTGCTTCATTTAATATTGCTTCAGCTTGTTGTTTTGCTAAGTTTTTAACATCATCTGCTGCTGTTTGTGCCATAATCAAAGTATTGTTTAATGTGTTTTCAATATTTTTATACTTAGCCATATCTTCTTGCATATCTTCTATTTTATTTTTTGCTTCTGCTGATTCTTTATATAATTTTTCATAGTCGGCTGTTATTTCATCTAAAAATTCATCTACTTCGTCTACACTATAACCACTCATCATTTGTTTTGAAAATTTTTTATTTTCAATGTCTAAAGGTGTAAGCATATTTATTCCTCCTAATTAGTTTCCATTTCTTAGCCATGAAACTGATAATTTACTTTTTATTTCATCTCTTGCTATTTCATTTTCGATGTCATAATTGAATGGTGCAATTAACACTATAGAATTAGATATTTTTTGCATATGTCCATCTAATGCATGTACTGCACCTGATACAACATCTATAATTCTTCTTGCAACATCTTTATTAACATATTCTAAATTAACGATTACTGATTTCTTTTGTTTTAGCAAATTGCAAATAGTTGCTGCTTGTTCAAATGTTGTTGGTTGTGAAATAACCATTTTTACCTGTTGAACCTGAGGCATTGCAACAACCTTATTGTTTTTTCTACCCCATAATCTTTTATCTTCTTGTTCTTCTTCATCATTTTCAACTTCTTCTGTATCTACTTCTTCTATTTCTTCATCTCTATCTTCTGCTGGCTCCATTCCAAATAGTCCCCAAACTTTTTCCATTATAGCTCCTGCCATTTAAAACAACCTCCTAAAAATTACTCGTCCTTAGTTTTTAACTGTAAATAGTATCTAACTTTTTTGCTCTATTGTCAATAGTTTTTAAGTTTTGTAATGATAATTTAATATTTTTGTAATATTTTTGTAACACTTCTATGTCGGATTTTTTAGAATTTCGTCATATAATGTTAAAGTCTTTCTCGCTTTTATTTCTTCACTTGTATACCCCAGTTCTTTTAACTCACTGCTTGTGTAATTATCTACAATAGCATATTTATCGTTTTGTCTCAAAACTTTAACTAGTATTTTATCTTGATATCCATTTCTTGTTCTAACAATATATGAAACTTCATTCTCTCCTTTTTGTTCTTTTCCTAGTGCAGTATTTGGTACCTTCTTTCCACTATCACTCCACCAAATTATGTCAAAAGATACTTTTCTATAGCTAATCATTTCTTGCACTTGTTCGTCAATCTTGAATATAATTACAACTTTGTCATCTTCTTTAGATATATATTCTATTTTACTTGTAACTTCTTTATTGTTCGAAAGTCTTAATTTAATTTTCTTTCCAACTTCTGCTTCTTGTGCTTGTTTAGACTCTAAGATACAAGCTATATAGCATTCAAAATTGTTTATTATTTTAGCACTCTCTTTACTGTCAGCTACTATTTGCCCAGTTTTTAGATTTAAATTACTTAAAAGTTTAGATGTAATTTTTGAAAAATCCTTTGGAGTAAGCACATCTTCATATCCGTCTACTTTATATGACACTGTTCCACTTATTGGTGCATTTAGTTTTTCTGATCCTTCATTTAGTTTATTTTCATAATTACTTCTTTCACTTATAAGTTTGTTTAAGTATGAACCTGCCGGGCTTAATTTTCCTGCTATTTTAGCTTTTTTTACAATATTATTTGAAATTTCTTTTTTTACTTTTGTTATTGTTTGGATACTGGTCTCATTTCTTAATGATATTACCTGGCTTTCTATCTGTTTTTCTAATGTTCTTACATCTCCAGGTAACAAATTATTTTCTTTTGATATAGCTTCATCTATTTTAGCATCTAAATCTTTTATTTTGCTTATCAAACTTTCTTCTCCAGAAGAATAGTAACGAAAAATTGCTTCTCCTTTTGCTACTCTTTCACCTTCTGTTTTTATTTGTTCAATTCCATTTTTATAATTTGAACCTTTTACTATAGTTTCTTCACGAATAATATAACCAGTAGCTTTTTCCGTTTGATAAATTTCTCCTTGTCCAACAGTAAATGTATCTGTAGGATTTTTTATAAACATTACCACCTTGTAAATGCAAAATATAGCAATAAAAAGAATTACAGCAGAAATAATTAGCGCTTTTCTATTAGTTTTCAACGCCTCTATATTCACTTTGTTTTTAGTTTTTTTCTTCTTATTTGTTTTTTTATTTTCCACTGTATTCCTCCAAAATACATTGTATATTTTGTTCTAATGGTGCTAAACCGGTCTATCCACTTTATGTCTTTATTCTTTCTAAACCAAGTTAATTGTCTTTTAGCATATCTTCTAGTTTCCATCTTTAGTTTTTCTATCATCTCTTCTTTAGTAGTTTCGCCTTCTATGTACTCTACTACCTCTTTGTACCCTAAACCTTGCATTGCTGTTGGAAATTCTTTGTATTTATTTACCAAGCTTTGTACTTCTTCTATTAACCCTTGTTCTATCATAATGTCAACTCTTCTGTTTATTCTTTCATACAATTTCTCTCTATCCATAGTTATTGCAAAAACAATATAATCATATGGTGGTGGAGTTAGCCTTGATTCTGCTTCTAGTTGAGTTTTGGTTTTTCCAGTTTGATGATAAATTTCCAACACTCTCATTATACGTTTTTTGTCATTTTTGCTAATGCTTTGCATTGCTTGTTCATCTATTTGTTTTGCTTTTTCGTATAGTTCTTCTAACCCTTTTTGTTCTATTAGGTTTTCTAATTCTTGCCTATATTTTAAATCCGTTTCAAGTTCTAGATATTCAATATTGTATACTAAGGCATCAACATATAATCCTGTTCCTCCAACTATTATTGGAATTTTGTTTCTACTTAAAATTTCTTCTATCTTTTGAGTAGCCGCCTTTTTAAAGTCTGCTACACTATATCTTTCACTTGGTAATACAAAATCTATTAAATGGTGTGGTATTCCATCCATTTCTTCTACTGTAGGCTTTGCTGTACCTATAGTCATATCTTTATAAATTTGCATAGAATCGCAAGAAATAATTTCTCCTTTTATTCTTTTTGCAAGTTCAATAGACAAGCTAGTTTTTCCAGATGCTGTAGGCCCACATATAACAATTACCTTTGGTTTCATTTTGCTCTCCTTTTTACTTTTTAGCTGCTAGCATATTTAAAATACTATTTTGAATATCTTTAAAATAAAAGAATTCAAGTATTAATACAATTATCAAAATTACGCATAACAATATTATACGATTTTTGAAGTTTTGTTTTTTCAATCTTCCTTGTTTAAAATATTTATAAGAACTAGCTAAAAATGGTAATACTAACATACTGTTTATTGGTACAAACGTAAATATTATAAAATTTTTGCCCATTTCATTATTAATTCCTAAATCAATACCTCTTGTACTTAACCAATATACCAATGATACTATCATATACATTATAGCTATTCCAACTACTAGAAAAATTGATTTTTCCTTTTTTTCAAAATCTTCTCCTAAAAATTTATATGTCATAAATATTGCTACTATATTTAATAGTAAAATACAAAGATAAATAAATATAACCATCTCTTTTCTCCTATCTCCTTGAGAATTTCTTCTCAATATCTGTTTTTGTCATTTTTATTGCTGTTGGTCTTCCATGTGGACATGTAAATGGATTTGGAAGTACTAATAATTGTTTTAATAAATTATCTACTTCTGCTTGTGTAAGAGCCATATTGGCCTTTACTGCTGCTTTACATGCTACTGTTGCAATAAATTTTTCTTCGATTTCCTGTTTAGCTGTCCTTGCTACTGTATTTATTTCATCCAAGGTCTCTAAGAATAGCTCCTTTGTATCAAGATCTAAGCAAACATTTGGAACTCCACTTAATTTTATAGTATTTTCGCCAAATTCTTCAAGTGTAAATCCAGCTTTTCTAAACATGTCCATATTTTCTTTAGCTATATCCATTTCTTTATGCGACAAGTTTATGATATCTGGTAATAGCATTAATTGAGAATCTTTTTCTGAATCACTATAATAATTTTTCTTTACCTTTTCATATAAAATTCTTTCATGTGCAGCATGTTGGTCTAATATATATAATTCATTGTTTAATTCTAAGATTATATATGTAGAAAATGCTATTCCAATAAACTTGTATGGTGGAATTTCTTCTTTTTCTTGTGGTTTAAATATTGATACATTTTCTAATGATGTCATTTCTTGTGGTTGTACTGTTATCTTTTCTTCTTTCTCTTTTTCCTCTTGTACTTGCTTTCTCACATCAGATGGCATTGTTCCAAAAGTTTTTATATACATTTCATCAAAACTTTGTGGTGTATCTTCCACCTTTAATTCTTCTAATTTATTTATGTTATTTATAATTTGAGTACTATTTTCTGTTGCTGTAGTATTTTCACTCACAGGTAATTCATATGCTGAAGTATCCTCTGATACTTTTGCTTGTTCTTTTACCTCATTTAATCCCATTTTATTAGAATAAATTTGGGCTATTAAGTTACTTTTATCGTCTTCATCTACTGGTTCTTCTTTTTCCTTTTTGAATTTTCTAAATAGTCCTCCAAAAGATTTTTCTTCAATTTTGTTATCATATTTTATTTGTTCAACTGGTGCTGTGCTAACCATTATTGTGTCCATAGGAACTGTTTTAGTTTCTTCATGTACTTTTTCAGTATCTGCTACTAAGTCTCCTTTTAATAGTCCGTCTCTAATAGCATGGTATACTGCCTTAAACACTTTACTTTCTTCCTCAAATCTAACTTCGAGTTTTGCCGGATGTACATTAACATCTACCTTTTTGGGGTTCATTTCAATATTTAATACTAAGAATCCATATTTACCAATTGTAATTAAACCTTTATATCCCTGCTCTGCTGCGCTTGTTAAAGTTTTATCTTTTACATATCTTTTATTTACAAAAAACAATTGGTTTGAACGGTTTGAACGAGCTATAACTGGTTTTCCAATTACTCCTGTAACCGTCATGTCTTCATAGTTATAATTTATTTCCAATATATTTTCTGCAATGTCTTTTCCATATATGCTGTATATAACTGCCTTAAAATCATTATTTCCAGGTGTTTGGATTATTGTTTTACCTGTGTTAATTAACTTTATTGCAATTTCAGGATGAATTAAAGCTATTCTAGTTACTACATCTTCAATATATCCTGCTTCTGTAAAATCTTTTTTTAAGAATTTATATCTAACTGGTGTGTTAAAAAACAAATCTTGAATAACAATGGTTGTTCCCTTTGGACACCCTGCCTCCTCTTTGTTTTTTACTATTCCACCTTCAACTTCTACTTTGTATCCAATTTCATTTTCTATATATTTTGAAGTCATTTCTACTCTGCTGATAGCTGCTATACTTGCTAAAGCTTCACCTCTAAATCCCATAGATTTGACTGTCTCTAAATCTTCTGCTTTTCTAATTTTTGAAGTAGCATGTCTTTCAAATGCTATTTCCATATCATCTGGTGCAATTCCTTTTCCATTGTCAGTAATACGAATGTATGAAATTCCACCGTTCCTTATTTCTACTGTTATTGCTGTAGCTCCTGCGTCAATTGAGTTTTCCATTAGTTCTTTTACTACTGACGCTGGTCTTTCAATTACTTCGCCCGCTGCAATTTTATTTATTGTATTGTCATCTAATAGTACTATATTTCCCATCGTTTTTTCCTCCGTTTTTATAACTAATTATTTCTTTTTGAATTATATCATTCTTTTTCTATTTTTTGTATAGTTTTTAGACAAATTTTGTGTAATTATTTTTTGTACGTCAAGTGAAAAGTTAAATGCAATTCTGTAAATAGTAAATATAATTAAGTCTTACACAGAGTTTTAATGTACAACTTAATGCAATTTTTATATAATTTTCTTTTCTATATCTTTTAACACTACTCCATCGTTTTTTAAATAACCATTTATCATAACAAAATTTCCTTGCTTAATATTTACATACACATAATCTGCCATTTCGTCATATGCTGTTATATTTATTTCTTGTTTATCATATACAGTCATAATTTTAAATCTACTTACTGATATATGTTTAGATTTTAATATAAAATTAAATTTCACTTCTGTTATTATTTTTCCTATTATAAACACTTCATTCATTTATATATATTTAATACCCTTTATTAAATTTTCGCAAATTATGTATATTCTGCTTAGCCTACTAACACATAATTTGCTGATACATTTTTACCTAAATTAGGAAGGAATAAATCTCTTTAATACTAATACTTTCGCTGTATATATTCCTTAAAATATATAATCTGGAATTGTATTAGAGTAGGGAACGCAAACTATTGTTGCTGTTGCTGTTAGTCGTGTTGTTGTTGTTACGGTTAGACGTGTAATTGTTGGCTTTGCCATTATCTGTATTGTAATACCCTCCACGATTAACACAAGGGTTGAAGTTGCTATTGTTGGAGTTAGTAGAGTTTTTGATTTATCCCTATTATTTCTTTTTAATTTTAATAGAATATCTTTTTAGTCAAATTATTAACATTTGCAATTTTTAAATATCCTAAATGTCCTGCTAAATATTTTTTAGCATCTTTACTTGTTAATTCTCCTGTTTTTATATAATATTTTAATTCTTTTACTTTTTTCTTTAGTTTTCTTTTGCCTTTATCTCGTATTTTTAGTCTATACTCATTTATTTTATATCCACAAAAGTTTACTCCTTGTTTGCTTTTAAATATTTGTGTCTTTTTATTTAACTCTAATTCTAAGTTTTCTTTTAAAAATATTTTTATACTTTCTAATATCTCTTTAGCTTGCTGCTTTGTTTTTGTTAATATAATTCCGTCGTCCATATATCTATAATAATATTTACAGCATAATTTATGCTTTATATATTGGTCTAACTCGTTCAAGTAAATATTTGCAAACATTTGTGAAGTATAGTTTCCAATAGGTAAGTTTTTTATACCTTCATTTGAAAATACTATTTCATTTATTAACCATAATAGTTTTTCATCTTTTATTTTCTTTTTTAATATTCTATATAATATGTTTTTATTTATATTTTCAAAATACTTTTTTATATCCATTTTTAATATATAGTACTCGTTCCATGCTCTTTTGCAATGTAACATTGCTTTTTGCACATCTAAACACGCTTTATGCATACCTCTATCTTTTAAACATGCATATGTTGTTGATATAAATGTTGGTACAAAATATGTGACCAAAAAGTTATCTACTACCCATCTATGTACTATTCTATCAATATACTTACTCTTTTCTATTTTTCTTACCTTTGGCTCTGTTATATAAACTACTGTATACCCTCCATGTTTATATGTTTTAGTTTTTAATTTTTCATATAGCCACATAATATATTCT
>FR889109.1:0-2618 GCA_000435755.1 Clostridium sp. CAG:508 | reverse complement strand
TTCTTCTTGTTTTAAGTTAAATAATATAACATCTTTTCTGTAACCTTTACCTTTTCTACTCAATTTATGTGCTATCATAAGTTTTTCATATGTCAGTTGTTTATCAAATTCATTCCTTATTGTTTTTGACATAATATTTTATTAAACCTCCAACTATTTTCCCTATTTCACCTACTTTAGTTATTGAAACATTAAACTTTTTATCATTTATCCATTTGTTTTTATACATTATTCTTAAGTAAATTCTTTGACAATTTAGTTCTGCGTCTATCTTGTTTATATATTCTAACCTTTGTTCTTTTTCTATTTTGCTAACATACAAAATATATTCTAGTAATTTATACATTGAACATTTATATTCATTACCTATACTAAACTTTTCTGTTCTTGGAAGTTTTATCAAGTTTTCTAACATATATTGTATATACTCCTGCATTTTAGGAATTAGTTGCAATTGCTCATTATTTATTTTTTCTAATACTTTATTCACACCCTTTTAACTCCTGTTCTAACATTTTTCTAAAAGCATTCATGTATTTATCTTCTGAATACCTTCTAAGTCCTGAGCACAGTAGACAATTTTGATTTGGTCTTTTTTCTTTATGATATTCTCCATCATTTCTACATTCTTCTACCAGCATTTCTTTTTCATTGTTAAAAAGATATACAATATATGATACATTTAGTCTGTCTAGCCTTTCCAAATATTTAGGCAAACTCATTTCTGGTATTCCTACTTTGCATACATTCTCTGAAAAACAAGTACATTTTAATTTTAATACCTTATTTAAGAAAATGGCATCTTTTCCTGTTGCTATATAAAAGACACCTGTTTTAATAAGCACTACTCTTTGATTATTTTTTTCCTGTAATAATTCTAGCATTGTACTAAAACTCACTCTTATCACCCCTTTGCAAAAATTTATATACGTTTCGCCTTTATTGTGTTTGCAAATTTGCAAGCACAATAAAGGCGCCCCGCTAGGGGCGCCCCGCTAGGGAAATTCCCACTCTTCTAGTAATTTGTTATGCAGTTATTATTATACCCTACTTTTCCAATAATTGCAAGTGTTTTTGCAAAAATCATTTGACAAATTTGTATTATGCTCATTCTTTGATGCGCTAAAGTACGTGTTAAGCACATTAGTGCTAACATCGTATTTAATTCATTCTTTCTGGTTCATTGAACCAGTGGTCAGTGCTACTTTACATAAAGTAGGGGCCTAAAGGAAAGGCTGTAGCTACTGTCAGTCGCAATGAGGTCGATACGAAGACTCGTGTAGAAGTTGGAATTGTCGTAGTAGCCTCCTCTAAGAGTACAAGGGTAAGCATTACTGCTAAGCGTGTCAGTGCTGTATTCTGTGGTCAATTCATATAAATTTCCTGCCATATCAAATATTTTACATTTTTCGTCTTCTGTTGAACCTGTGTTTTTTAGTGTTCCATTTCCATCTGTTTGATTTGCATAGTTACTGTTTCCCATTGCTTGTATATATACTATTGCTGTATCCCATGCATAACTATTTATTAAATCACTCTCTACATATTTATCATTTTTATACATATTTTGACTTACTAGTGCTGCTTGTGGTTGAGTTATAAAATTCCATAGTGTTCCTTCTGTATAATTGATACTACTAGTACTATTGGCTGTTGATACTTTTGATAATGGTTTTGCATTACCAAATTTTGTTGCTGTATCTGTTCCGGAGCTATTATATCCACTTCCATAACTTGCTTCATATCGAGCTATATAAAAGCCTTTATTTGCTTCAGTCTTTTCTATAAAATCTTTTAAGTTTTTAGCTCATTTTTATACATATTTTGACTTACTAGTGCTGCTTGTGGTTGAGTTATATAATTCCATAATGTTCCTACTGTATAACTCATACTACTTTTACTATTTGCTGCTGATGGCTTTGATAATGGTTTGGCATTGCCAAACTTCGTTGCTGTATCTGTTCCAGAACTATTATAACCACTTCCATAACTTGCTTCATATCGAGCTATATAAAATCCTTTATTTGATTCTGTTTTTTCTATGAAATCTTTCAAATTTTTAGCAGTTGTATTTGTTCCTGTTAAATCACTCTTTTCCTTTCCTGGTCTTGAACCGTTTAATTCATAAAAGTAATAACTAGATTTTGCAACTCCATATTTTGTGTTTAATGTACCTGATGTTGCTTGTGCTAAGGTAGTTTGGTCATATTCTGAGCCTTTTTGCTTTATTGCTGGTGTTCCCGGGCTGCTTGTTGCAAATGTATATCTTCCTAATGTTATTTCTACTTCGCTTCCGTCATCTTTTACTATTTTATTACTTCCATCTCCATTTTTATTACTTACTGGCACCCATACAAATTGATTTCCGTCTTTATCTTCTATTACTATTCCTTGTTGTACACTTTCTCCTGAAGCTGATGAAATCTTAAATCCTCCTGGTACTACTACTTGATTACCTTTTTTATCTTTTGCTATTACTGTTGTGCTCTCACTTGTTGTTCTATCATTTGATGTTAAACTTGAATCTGTTATTAATGGCTTTTCTGTTGGAGTGTCACCCCCACCTGTTGTATTTCCACCTGTTGTGTTACCTCCTGAGTTTCCATTTATTTTGCTAT
>FR889108.1:56205-79129 GCA_000435755.1 Clostridium sp. CAG:508 | reverse complement strand
TTTATTTTCAATACTTTTCTTTAATTTCTATCGACTTTTTTCGACATTTTTATAAATATTAAAGGCAGAGTTTTTTCTCTGCCTTTGTTTATTTATTTCCTAATCTCCAATTTTGGAATAACTCTACTATTTTAAATTTAAATGAAATTTCATTATTATCTGTTTTACTTATTAAGTCATATTCCTCATTATCTAAGCTTTGTTTTAATTCTTGTTTAGAATTATCTGGCACAATTCCTGTGCTTACATCTACAAAACATAAAGGAGGAAACATTACACACCACCAATTTTGCCCTTTTGCCTCTCCTATTTGTACTTTTAAAGCATCATAAGTTCCTGCTGGCAAAGTTATATCTCCGTAATATTTAGTTGGAAAATCTGCTTTTCCTATTTGAACATTTACTGTATAATTATATCCATTTTCTTTAATTAATTTTTCAGCAATTTGTGTGAATTCTTCTTTATGTTCATTTGCTATTTGCATTGCTTCTTGCTTACTTTTACTGTCTTTTGAAATTATATTCATATATGAAAGTAATTCATCTCTTACTTTTAATTTTAATTCTTGATCTTCTTTGCTATCACTGTTAGCTATAACATGCAAACGAAATATACTATCAGCTATATTATTTGAAACTGCATCTACATATGAAATAGCTGATATTAAAATAAATAAACTTAATAATATTAAAATAACAAATATTCTCCCAATTTTTAATTTTTTCATAATCGATTTCTTCCTTTCTTAAGTTTCTCATTTGATTGAAAAAATTTTTATATAATACAATTATTAACAACTTTTAAAATTTTTATACATTGCTTCCAAAATTTTTTATTATTTAAAAGATACAAAAAACGAATCACAAGAATTTCTACGCAGTGCAAACTGCTAGAAATTCTAGCAATTCGCATATTTGTCTTCTACAGAACATTTTCATACTATGAAAATGTTCTTAGAATACAAAAATGTCGAATAAACACGCACGATTGTTGGCTTTTTTGCTTGACTTCCGTAAGATTTAATGGTAAAATTTTCCATAGTAAAACAAATGAAAACTGGGGGTTATTTTATGAATAATAAAAATTATCAAGTTGAGAAATTATGTGGTTTTTATGTAAGTGATTGGCACTTAACTACAACTATTTTGCCATATATAAATTCTAAAATTGATGAGAAAACAAAAGTAATAACAATCCTAGAAAATAATATTGAAGAAAATATAAAAGTTTTAATGAAAAAATTAAATTTGAAAAATAAAAATGAAATTTTACGTATTCGTTGGACAAGTGTAGATAGTAAAAAATATACTGATATTGAAAATATTTTAAATACAGAAATTACAAAAAATGCAGAAAATATAATTTTAATTAGTGGAAATAAAAATTATATTGAAATAATAAATAGTAATATTAATAAGTGGCTTGAAAAAGCTAATATTAAGTCTATTAAAATTATAGATTTTTTTGAAGTTACTGAATTTAATAATAATATTGTAAATATATTAGATGGACATGATAAAATTTTAAATACATCTGGTGAAAGAGAGATTTCCGAAGTATTTGATGGCTATCAGGATTTTAAAAATGTTGCAAATAATAACTAATAAATTTGACTTAATTGTCCAAATCGTATAAGATATACTTGTAATTTTTATAGGAGGTATCTTTTATGAATGAAAAATTATCAATGGCAAAAGAATTGCTTGCTAAATATGGGCAAGAGCATTTACTTCAATGTTATGACAAGCTTTCTGATGCACAAAAAAACAAATTATTAGATGACATTTTAACATTAGATTTTAATCAAGTACAAAACTTATATGAAAGTACAAAAACAAAACCAAATTTTGAAAATGTAAAGTTAGAACCAATTCCACATACAACTAAAGCAGAACTTTCTGATGAAGACTTAAGAAAATATACTGAAATTGGTGAAGAAGTTATTAAAGCAGGTAAATTAGCTGTAGTTACTATGGCTGGTGGACAAGGAACTAGACTTGGACATAATGGTCCTAAAGGAACTTTTGATTTAGGACTTGACTCTCACAAATCTATTTTTGAAATTTTATGTGAGCATATAAAAGAAGCTAGAGCAAAATATGGAGTTGATATTCCTTGGTATTTAATGACAAGTGATGAAAATAATGATGATACTGTTAAGTTTTTTGAAGAACATAATTATTTTGATTATCCAAAAACTGCAGTTAAATTCTTTAAGCAAGGAAAACTTCCTATGCTTGATACAAATGGAAAAATTTTATTAGATGAACATGGTATGATAAAACAAGCTGCTGATGGTCATGGTGGAATTTTTGAAGCTATGAGAAAAAATGGCATTTTATATGATATGCAAGAAAAAGGAATTGAATGGATTTTTATTGGCGGTGTTGACAATGTTTTAGTTAAAATGGTTGATCCTGTTTTAACTGGACTTATGGTTTCTGAAAACACTTTATCTGGTGGAAAAAGTGTTGTAAAAGCATGCCCAGAAGAAAGAGTTGGTGTTTTCTGTAAAAAAGATGGTAAACCAAGTGTTATTGAATACACAGAAATTTCTAAAGAATTATCTGAAGCATTAGATGAAAATGGAGAACTTCTTTATGGAGAATCTCATATTTTGTGTAATCAATTTAATATTTCACTATTAGAAGAAATTAGTAAAAATAAATTACCTTATCATGTTGCTTTCAAAAAAGCAAGTTATTTAGATGTTTCTGGCAATTTGGTTGAACCAACTGAGCCAAATGCATATAAATTTGAAGCTTTTATATTTG
This sequence comes from Clostridium sp. CAG:508, assembly GCA_000435755.1. GTDB lineage: Bacteria > Bacillota > Clostridia > TANB77 > CAG-508 > CAG-273. The sequence continues at coordinate 76,355 of FR889108.1, read as the reverse complement.
ATGCTTTTAGCATTGCTGACAACATGAGTATTTTAAGAGTAAAAAGAGAAGAAGAATTTGCTCCTGTAAAGAATGCAACTGGTGTTGATAGTCCAGAGACTGCAAGAGCATTATACAAAGCATTTCACGGGATTAATTAGTTATTTATACAGTAAGGTAATATGAAAACTTTTCTTCGCTCCATCCCAACTACGCAAGAAGATGTAACAACAATTTTTTGCAAACATTAATAATGATTTGAAAAAATTTAGCAACATCTTCTAGCTTGTTGGTCCCCAAGGTTTTAGCTTTCTTCATATTTTGTGCCTCTTTCTTACTTTTCTTTTGGGTTTATTACTATAATTATAATACTATAACATCTTTTTATTTTCAATACTTTTCTTTAATTTCTATCGACTTTTTCCGATATTTTTTCTTCTTTATATACTTTTAGTTTTACCAAAATGTTATATATTTTTGTTCCAAATGGTATCATCATAATATCTTCTTTTTTTAGTATTTTTGATACAAATACTAATATTACGTAGATTATTGCACCTAGTATAATTGAAATTATTGTACTTAAATTTTGTCCCATTATTGTATTTAGTCCTTTGTTTATAAAGTATGTGCATATTCCCATAACTGCTGATATTATTACTGGCAATATAATCATTCTTTTGGCATCAAATTCCAATTTTATATGTTTCTTAAATGCTTTGATACATATGATCAAAGCTAAGCCCTGACATATAATAGAGCTGATTCCAACTCCCATTATTTCTATATTAGGATTACTTACTAATATATTGTTTAGTATAATTTTTAACACAGCTGCAACCACCAATGAAATTAGAGGTACTGTCATTTTATTTATTCCATATAGTCCTCCATTTATTGTTTGATTTAATGCAATAAACACCATTGCTACTGAATATAGCATTAATAATGTTGCTCCATCATTTGCTGCTGGATAAATTAAATTTAATATTGGTTGTGCTAATGATATAAATCCTGCTGCACATGGAAGCACTATAAGTAATGATGCAAATATTGAAAAAGTCATTCTTTTAGATACATTTGTAAAGTCTTTTTTAGCTATTGCTGCAGAAATTGCTGGTACTAAAGCTGTTGAAAATGCAATGTTTACTGCTATTGGTAAATTTGTTAATGTATCTATTTTAGATATTATACCTGTTTTACTCATTGCTAAAGTTTCTAGTTGTTCTTTAACTGGGTATAAACTTGCAAATGCTGTTTGAATACATCTACTTACAGTAGCACTATCTATAAGGGGGTGTATTACTGATATTACTGAGCTTATCGTAACTGGTATTGAAATCATTAAAATCTTTTTCAATAAGCTTAATGTTTTTTCATTTTCTTCTTCTGATTTTTGTTGTGGATCTACTACTATTTTCTTTCTTTTATAATATATTATCAAATATATAAATGTTAGTAATATAGATAATGTTGTTGATAAATTTCCACCTGCTGCCATGATATATGGCTCTTTGCCTAATAAAGCATACACAAAAAGAATTGATAATACACAATTTAAAAATTGCTCAATAATTTGTGAATAGCTTGTTGGCTTCATATCGTCAAGTCCTGCAAAGTATCCTCTAAACACTGCTGAAGCTGATACGAAGGTAATTGCTGGTGCTAATACTTGCATTACATATTTTGTATCTGGCACATTAAACATTGTTGTTGCAATAAAGTCTGCTCCAAAGAATAATCCTAACGACAATATTGCTCCTACTCCAACAAAAAATGTCATACAGATTTTAAATATTCTTTGTGCTCCTTTATCGTCTTTTACAGCTACTCTTTCTGATACCAATTTTGCAACTACACTAGGTATTCCTATTGATGAAAGTGCAAGTAGTACTGTATATATTTGGTATCCAGATGAGTAGTACCCTAGTCCAGTATCTCCAAATCCATCAAAATTAGTTATTACAAATTTATATACTAGACCTAATACTTTTACCATTATTTGTGCAAACATTAGAATAAGCACATTTTTCATAAATGAATTAGTTTTCTTAACTTTTTCCAAAATTTTATCTCCTTTATTTCTACCATGCGATTTTATCTTGTATGTAGCTTTCTAGTTCATCAATTTTTACTCTTACTTGTTCCATTGTATCTCTGTCTCTAATTGTAACACATTCATCTTCTAATGTGTCGAAGTCAATTGTTACACAATATGGTGTTCCTATTTCGTCTTCCCTTCTATAACGTTTACCAATGCTTCCTGCTTCGTCATAGTCACACATAAAGTTTTTAGATAATTTTGCATATACTTCTTCTGCTTTTTCACTTAACTTTTTAGAAAGTGGAAGTACAGCTACTTTATATGGTGCTAAAGCTGGATGTAAATGTAATACTGTTCTTACATCTCCTTCTGCAATTTCTTGTTCTTCATAAGCATTGCATAAGAATGCTAATGTTACACGGTCACAACCTAGTGATGGCTCAACACAATATGGTACAAATTTTTCTCCTGTTTCTTGGTCTAAGTAAGTAAAGTCTTCTCCTGAATATTGTGCATGTTGTTTTAGGTCATAATCTGTTCTGTCTGCAATACCCCATAATTCACCCCATCCAAATGGAAATGCAAATTCAATATCTGTTGTACCCTTGCTGTAGAAACATAATTCTTCTGGACTGTGGTCTCTTAATCTAATTTTTTCTTCTTTCATTCCTAAGCTTAAAAGCCAATTTTTACAGAAGGCTCTCCAATATTCAAACCATTCCATATCTGTTCCTGGTTTGCAGAAAAATTCGAGTTCCATTTGTTCAAATTCACGAATTCTAAATATGAAGTTACCTGGTGTAATTTCATTTCTAAATGATTTACCAACTTGACCAATTCCCATTGGTAGTTTTCTTCTTGTTGTTCTTAGTACATTTTTAAAGTTTACAAATATACCTTGTGCTGTTTCTGGTCTTAGGTAAATTTCTGAACTGCTATCTTCTGTAACACCTTGATATGTTTTATACATTAAGTTAAATTTTCTAATTGGTGTAAAGTTTTGTTCTCCGCATTTAGGGCACACAATGTTATTCTCTTTTATGAAGTTAATCATTTCTTCGTCTGTCATACCATCTGCAACCATATCTTTATTGTTCTCATGAGCCCAGTCTTCAATTAGTTTATCTGCTCTATGTCTTGTTTTACAATTTTTGCAGTCTATTAGTGGATCACTAAAACCACCTACGTGACCAGAAGCTACCCATGTTTTAGGGTTCATTAGTATTGCTGCATCTAGCCCTACATTATATTTGCTTTCTTGCACAAATTTTTTCATCCATGCTTTTTTTACATTGTTCTTTAGTTCTACTCCTAAAGGGCCGTAGTCCCAAGCATTAGCTAGACCTCCATAAATTTCTGAGCCTGGATAAACAAATCCTCTTGATTTGCACAATGCTACTAATTTTTCCATTGTTAATTCTGACATAAAAATTCCTCCTTTTTACTTGCTAGAAATCAAAAAAACTTTCATTCCTAGCTTTTATTGCTAGGGACGAAAGTTTTATTCCGCGGTTCCACCCTATTTGATTAGTTTATACTAATCCACTTTATTTAATATGCTCCAAAGCTCCCCATATGTTTCTTAATGTTGACTTCCACCTAACTCAACTCTCTAAAAATAAGAAATGCATACTTTTTCTTTTTCATCGCATTTATATTCAATACAAGTATTATACGCTTTTTACTCGTTATTGTCAAACTCTAATTTAATTTTGCATAAAATATTTTATAAATATCAATAATATTATTGACAATTAAAGCATTCTGTATTACAATGTATTACATAAGGAGGAGAGAAAAATGACTATATCAGTTAGATTAAATGAAGAAGATACAAAACTTATAAAAGCATATGCAGAAATGCACAATATTTCTTTGTCAGATTTAATAAGAACTGCATTACTTGAAAAAATAGAAGACGAATATGATTTAACTTGTTATGAAAAAGCTGTAGAAGAATATGAACTTAATCCTAAAACATATACTCTTGAAGAAGTAAAAAAGGAGCTTGATTTAGATTGAAATATAAAATAGTGTTTTCAGAAAAAGCTAAAAAGTATTTGAAAAAATTAGATAAATATACCAGTTCTTTAATAATTGGTTGGATCGAAAAAAATTTAGTAAATTGTGATGATCCTCGTATTCATGGTAAGGGATTAGTTGAAAACAAATCCGGTCTATGGCGTTATCGTATTGGCGATTATAGACTAATATGTGAAATAAAAGATAGTGAACTAATAATATTAGTATTAGAAATTGGACATAGATGTAATATATATAAGTAAAAGCTAATGAGGTTAAAACCTCACTAGCTTTTATTGTATTGTTCTTATTGCTTCATCTGTTATCTTGTTTTTATCAAGTTTTCTCATTATCAATACCACTACTGCAACTATTGCAAATGTTACACCATATATAATTAAACTTAGTTTCCAGTTTCCTTTTAGTAAGCTTGCTCCAGCTAATGTTGAAGATATTACTGATGGAAATCTTGCTAATGTTGATATCAGTATAAATTCTGTTGGTTTTATTGGTAGTAATGCTGCTATATATGTTAGTAAATCTTTTGGTGTTCCTGGTATAAAGAATAATATAAAAAGTATATATCTAATTGTTTGAGGATTTTGAAATAGTTTACTTTTTTCTATTTTTTCTATCTTTTCTGGTTTTACAAATTCATATATAAATTCTCTGCCAAGTTTATGAACCAGTAAATATATAAATGCTGAAATTATTGCTGCCGAGAGCATTATAAACACTGTTCCCCATAAGCTTCCATAACATAAACCCGCTAATATTTCTATTGGTTCTCCTGGTATTATGAATAAAAATATTTGTGCAAATTGAAGTCCAAATAGCATTATAAATCCAACAAATCCAGAATCATTTACTTTTTGCTTAAATGCTTGTTGTCCTGCTTCACTTGAAAGTTCTTTAAAAGTTGGTATCAAGTATATTGTAACTGCTACCATTATTGCTATTACTACTATCAACAATATTATTTTAAATATTTTAGTTTTTTGTTTCATATCTCTTCCTCTTTTTTATACATCTTCGTCGTCACAGTCTTGGAATTGTGAGTTGTATAGGTTAGCATAAAAGCCACCTTTTTCTAGTAAATCTTCATGTGTTCCTTGTTCTATAATGTCTCCTTCATTCATTACCAATATTAGGTCAGCATTTTTTATTGTAGATAATCTATGTGCTATTATAAAGCTTGTTCTGCCTTTCATTAGGTTATCCATTGCTGCTTGTATTTGTTCTTCTGTCCTTGTATCTATTGAGCTTGTTGCTTCGTCCAATATTAGTATTTCTGGGTTTGTTAATATAACTCTTGCTATTGTTAATAATTGTTTTTGTCCTTGTGATATATTATTTGATTCCTCATCAATTACCATATCATAACCCTTTGGTAATGTTTGTATAAAGTGATGAACATGTGCCGCTTTCGCTGCTTCTATTACTTCTTCGTCTGTCGCATCTGGTTTTCCATATTTAATATTTTCTTTGATGGTTCCACCAAATAGCCATGTATCTTGAAGCACCATTCCAAATACTTTTCTTAAATCTCCACGTTTAAATTCTTGTATATTATGTCCATCAACTAATATTGCACCTTTATTCACATCATAAAATCTCATTAAAAGTTTTACTATTGTGGTTTTACCAGCACCAGTTGGACCAACAATTGCAATTTTTTGTCCATCTTTTACATTTTCATTAAAGTCATGTATTATAACTTTGTCTTCGTTATATCCAAATTGCACATGATCAAATGTTACATTGCCTTTTATGCCTTCTGTTGATATAGCATTTTCTGGGTCTTTTTCTTCTTCTGGTTCTTCTAAGAATTCTAGTATTCTTTCAGATGCTGCCACCATTGCTTGTAGCATACTTGAAATTTCTGCTATTTCATTTATTGGTCTTGTAAATTGTTTATCATATTGAATAAATGATTGTATATTGCCAACTGTAATTTTTCCTTGCACAGCTAAATATCCACCCAAAACTGCAATTCCAACATAACCAACATTTCCAGCAAACCCCATAATTGGGTACATTAATCCTGACATAAAGTGCGATTTCCATCCCGAAGTGTATAACTCATCATTTAATTTTGCAAAGGCTTCTGCTTCTTCATCCTCTCTATTAAATACTTTTACTATTGTATGTCCACCATATATTTCTTCTACTTGACCATTTACATGTCCTAAGTAATCTTGTTGTTGTTTGAAGTATTTTTGTGATTTCTTTACTATGAATTTTACTAATATTACTGCAACTGGTATTATTGCAAGTGATACCAATGTCATACTAACACTTATTGTTAACATCATAATTAATATACCTATAAGTGTGCATACTGCTGTAATTATTGATGTAATGCTTTGGTTCATATTTTGTGAAAATGTATCTATATCGTTTGTAATAACTGATAGCACTTCACCATTTGTTTTTTTGTCAAAATATTTCATTGGCAAATGATTTATTTTTTGTGCTACTTCATTTCTTAGTCTATATGTTAATTTTTGTGATACATTTGTCATTACAAAACTTTGTATTGCTGTAAATATCATACTTATAACATATAGTACAACTAATGTAAGCAAAATACTTGCTATTTTTGCAAAGTCAATTCCACCTGTACCTGACATTTTATTTACTAATCCATTAAATATTTCTGTTGTTGCATTTCCAGAAATTTTTGGGCCTACTATTGTAAATACTGTACTTCCTATTGCAAATATTAGCACTATTAGTAATTGCCATTTATAGTCAAGTAAATATTTTTTGAATATTTTCTTTGCAGTACCCTTGAAGTCTTTTGCCTTTTCTATTTGCTTATTTGACTTTTTATTTCCTTTCATTTCTTATTCCTTTCTATTCTAACTCTTCTGCTGAAAGTTGTGATAATGCAATTTGTTTATACACTTCACAATTTTGCATAAGTTCTTTATGAGTTCCTTTTCCTGCAATTTTTCCGTCGTCTAGCACAATTATTTGGTCTGCATTTAAGACTGTATTTATTCTTTGTGCAACTATAATTACCGTTTTATTTTGTGTTTTTTCTGCTAACGCTTCTCTTAATTTTGCATCAGTTTTATAGTCTAGTGCTGAAAAACTATCGTCAAATACAAATATTTCTGGATCTTTTGCAACTGCTCTTGCAATAGATAAACGTTGTTTTTGTCCACCAGATACATTGCTTCCACCTTGTGCAATTTCAGATTTATATTTATCATTTTTAGTATCAATAAACTCTGTTGCTTGTGCTATTTCTGCTGCTAATTTCATTTGGTCGTCTGACATATTTTCATTACTGTATTTTATATTACTTTCTATTGTACCAGAAAATAGCACTCCTTTTTGTGGTACAAATCCTATTACACTTCTTAATTCTTTTTGAGTAACGTCTTTAATATTTACTCCATCAATTAGTATCTCGCCTTTTGTGACATCATAAAAACGAGGAATTAAATTTACAACTGTAGATTTACCACTTCCCGTACTACCTATAATTGCTGTGGTTTTTCCTGGTTCAGCTGTAAAGTTTATATCACATAATAAAGGTTCATCTGCATCAGGATATTGAAAAGTAACATTTTTAAATTCTACTATTCCTTTTTTGCTTTCATCAAAATGTTTTGGATTTTCTGGGTCTTTTATACTATTTTCTTTTTCTAACACCTCATTTATACGTTTTGCAGATACACTTGCTCTTGGAAGCATAATTGAAAGCATAGATATCATTAAGAATGCCATTACAATTTGCATTGTGTATTGTATAAATGCCATAATATCTCCAACTTGAATTGCATTTATATCTACATTTTTTGCTCCTACCCAAATTATTAGTAAAGATACTAAGTTCATTACAAGCATTAAAAATGGCATCATTAGGTTCATTGCATTATTTACAAACATAAAGTTTCTCATTAGGTTTTTATTTGCTTTTTCAAATCTCGCTTCTTCTTTTTTCTCTGTATTAAAAGCTCTAATTACTGGTATACCTGTAAGCATTTCTCTTGATACTAGGTTTAATTTATCAACTAGTTCCTGCATCTTTTTGAATTTTGGCATTGCTACAACAAATAGTAATAATACAATTAGTAATACTGCACCAAGTGCAACTCCTATTATCCATGCCATTGGATTTTGCTTTAAAGCTATGACTTTAAATAGTCCGCCTATACCAATTATAGGGGCGTAAACAATTACCCTAAACATCATTGATACTACGTTTTGTATTTGTTGAATATCGTTTGTACTACGAGTTATTAAAGATGCTGTTGAAAATTCTTTAAATTCGCTAATTGAAAATCCTAATATTTTTTTGAATATCTTTTCTCTTAAAGCTTTTCCAAGTTTAGCTCCAACACGAGATGATAAAAACATTACTGTGATACCACATGCCATACTAACTGCTGCTACAGCTAACATTTTTAGCCCCTCTATCCATATATATTGGCTTTGGTAGTTATTTGGATCAACTATTGCTTCTGTTATTCCATTGTTTACAATTCTTGTTATGTAATCAGGTAGTGCTAAGTCTGCATATGCCTGAATTGCAAGTAATATGATAATTATAGCTACTGCTAGCCATGACTGTTTTAAGTTTTTTAATATTTTATGCATTTAATTTTCTTCCTCTCTAAAAAGCATTATGCCCTATATTATACACGACATAATGCTTTTTGTTAACATTTTTCACATAAATTTTACATTTCTTTAGGAAGTGTGCCAATGGGGACGGAGAATTTTGGCACATTTTAATTATTGAAACAATTTATTTAAATTAAAGTTATGAAATGTGCCAAAATTCTCCGTCCCCATTGGCACACTTTTATTCTAATATGCTTCCTGCTTGGATGTTGTTTCCTCTTAGGAAGTCTGAGGTGCTCATTCTTTTTGCATTTTCTGCTTGTATTTCTAGTATTTGTAGTATTCCTTGTTTTGCTTTGATAAATAGCCCTTGTTTTGGATTTGTAAATAATATTGTTCCCGCTTCTAATTCGTTTAGTTTGTATTCATATTCTTTTAGTTCAGGAAATGTAGTTAATAGCTCTTGTTCAGACATTAGTTTTGCTTTCCAAAATTTTAGCTTTTTACCATCTAAAAATGTATATGCTCCCATTATTGGGTTCAAGCCTCTAATTAGATTTTTAATTTGTTCTGCTGTTTGGTTTTGCCAGTCTATTTTTGCCATTTCTTTACTAAGCATTGGAGCCATTGTAAAATCTTCTCCTTGTTTTTCTCTTGGCGCTTTTCCTTGTTCTATTAAATCAAGTGTTTTTACTAATAGTTCTCCTCCAATTTTTGTTAGTTTATCCCAAAGTTCTCCTGTTGTTTCATCTTCTCCTATTTCTACTTCTTGTTTTAAAATCATATCTCCTGTGTCCATTCCTGAATCCATATACATTGTGGTAATTCCTGTTGTTTTATCTCCATTTAAAACTGCCCATTGTATTGGAGCTGCTCCTCTGTATTTAGGTAATAATGAACCATGTACATTTATGCAACCTAGTTTTGGAATGTCTAATAATTCTTGTGGTAATATTTTTCCATATGCTACAACACATATTACATCTGGCTTTAAAGCTTTCATTTTTTCTATAAACTCTGTGTTGTTTTTTACTTTTTCAGGTTGATATATTTCCAAACCATTTTCTAAGGCATATTGTTTTACTGGTGATGCTACCATTTTCATTCCTCTGCCTTGAGGTTTGTCAGGATTTGTTACAACTGCTAATATGTTATGTTTTGCTTCTACTAAGCATTTAAGGCTTTCTTTTGCAAAATCTGGTGTTCCCATAAATATAATATTAAGCATTTACATTCCCCCTATTTTTGTTCTTCTGGTGTTGAATATTCTAGTGTGCCTGGAATAACTTTGTCTATAAATAGTATTCCTTCTAAGTGGTCTATTTCGTGAGCTATTGCTTGTGCTAACAAGCCCTCTCCTTCTATTTCTATTTTTTCTCCATTTTCGTTTAAGGCTTCCATTACTACTTTTTCTGGTCTTATTACTTTGCCAAACTGATTTGGAAAACTTAGGCAACCTTCTTCTACTTCTTGTGTTCCTTTTTCTTTTACTATTTTAGGATTTACTAATTTAATTGGTCCTTTTTCGTCATACAAATCAATTACTACTAGTCTTTTTAATATTCCTATTTGTGGAGCTGCTAAGCCTACTCCGTCATATTTGTGCATAGTTTCCACCATGTCGTCTAATATTTCTCTTATTTTATCATCAACTATTTCTACTTCTCTTGATTTTTTTCTTAGTATTTCGTCTGTTGTTTGTCTTATAAGTCTTATTGCCAAAGTCATTTTCCCCCTATTCTAATTTTATCTCTCCTATTTAGTTCAAATGTAAATTTTTAAAAGAATTAGTATATTGCGCGGAAAAGTGTATTAAAAAGGCAAGGGCGCATACGCTTGTATGTAACCGCGTTTTTAATGCACTTTGACAAAGCAAGATGCTGATTATTTTAAAAATTACAGCCAATTGTTAGGATTCAAATCAATACTTAATCTAACGCTTCCACTTTTTCCTTCTTTGGTTTGTCCATATTCATTTAACATATCATTTATCAAATTGATTGTTTCGTCACCAAATTTACATTTAATAATTATACGAAAACGATATTTGTTTTTTATTTTGTCTACCGGTGCTGGCATTCCTTTATATAACATTATTCCTAAATTCTCGGTAATTACTCTGTTTTTTAGGTATTTGTGTAATTGCTCTGTTATTTTAAATGCTGACATTTTGTTTTCTGAACTAACACCAACTACTATTATATCGCAAAATGGTGGATATTTCAATTGTTTTCTCAACATAATCTCTGTATCATAAAACAATTGATAATCTTGTTTTTTAGCACATTCTATACTAAAGTTGTCAGGATTATATGTTTGTATTATTACTTTGCCTTGTGTTTCTTCTCTCCCTGCTCTACCTGCCACCTGTGTTAGTATTTGGAAGGTTCTTTCTGTTGCTCTAAAGTCGTCTATGTTTAAACTACTATCTGCTGCAATAACTCCTACTAAAGTAACATTTGGAAAGTGGTGTCCTTTTACTACCATTTGTGTTCCTATTAAAATGTCTATGTTTTCGTTCTTAAACTTGTTTAATATTTCTTCATGTGAATTCTTTTTAGTTACTGTGTCCACATCCATACGTATTGTTGTTGCTTCTGGAAATAGTAAGTTTATTTGTTCTTCTAGTTTTTGTGTTCCTGCCCCAAAATATCTAATGTTTTTGCCATGGCATTCTGGACATTCTTTTACAACCTCTTCTTCATACCCACAATAATGGCATTTTAGCTTTTTGTTACTTGCATGATATGTTAATGTAATATCACAATTTTTGCATTTTATAGTATGTCCACAGTCTCTACACATTACAAAGGTTGAAAATCCTCTGCGGTTTAAAAATAGTATTGTTTGTTTATGGTTTTGCAAGTTTTCTTTTATTGCTTGGTGTAGTTTTCCACTAATCATAGATTTGTTGCCCTGTTCTAGTTCATGCCTCAAGTCTATTACCTCTACCTCTGGAAGTTTTGCATTATTAGCTCTTTTAGTTAATTTTAGTAGTTCTATTTCTCCGGTTTGCGTTTTATAATATGTATCTAAATCAGGTGTAGCGCTTCCTTCTACTAAACATATACTATTCTCTTTTGCTAAATATCTAGCAATTTCTCTAGTATGATATTTTGGCGTAGTTTCTGATTTATATGATTGGTCATGCTCTTCGTCTATAATAATTAAACCTAAATCTTGCATTGGAGCAAATATTGCAGAACGTGCTCCTATTACGATTTTAGCCTCTCCTCTTTTTATTTTGTTCCACTGGTCATATCTTTCACCTACTGATAGTTTACTATGTAATACTGCAATGTTTTCTTCTCCAAAACGTGCTATAAATCTATCTACTGTTTGTGGTGTTAATGATATTTCTGGAACTAACATCAAGCTTGATTTTCCTAAGTTTAACACTTTATCTATTAGTTGCAAATATATTTCTGTTTTTCCTGAACCAGTTACTCCAAATAGTAAAAATTCAGAGTTAAATTGATCATCTATCGCATCTGCTACTGCATTATATGCTTGACTCTGTTCGTCATTTAGTGGAAATGGCTTGTCTCTATTTATTGCTTTATGTAAAAATGGATTTCTTTCTACCTGCTTTTCCACTATTTCTATATATCCATTTTTTTGTAATGTGTTTAGTACAGCTTTACTCACATCTGCAAATGTTTCTAAGTCTGATATTATTACTCCTTCATTTTCTATTAAAAATTCTAATGCTCTTATTTGTTTATCTGATTTAATAGTTCTGCTCTCTATTTCTTGTTGTATTTGTTCTGCATCTTTTTTTAAATATACAAAGTTTGCATTTTTTTCTTTTACTCTATTTTCTACAACTTTTGCAGTAGTTCCCGGTGGCAACATTAGTTTTATACAGTCTGATATATTGCAGAAATATCTTTTAGCCATCCAATTTGCAAGTTTTATGCTTTTCTCGTCTAAATAGTTGCCATTTACATCACTAATTTCTTTTACTTTATATTCAGAAGTTTCTTTAATATTAACTACAAAACCTTCGTCTAATTCTTTTCTATTTGAAAAAGGCACAAGAACTCTAGCACCTAATTTTATTTTAGGTGCTAATTCGTCTGGTATTTTATAATCAAATACCTTATTCAATTGCTTTGCATTACTATTTAATATTACTTCTGCTATCATATTCACTCTTTTTTTAGACAAAAAAGCAAAGTCTAAAACTCTGCTTCTGTCATATTGTATTCACTTTTTATTATTTCCATTATGATATTAACTGTTTTTTCTAGGTTGTTATTTTTTATTACGTAATCATATATTCCTATTTTAGATTCTTCATATTGTAAACGGTTTAAGCGTAACTCAATGTCTTTTGGGCTTGGCTTATCTATTCTGCTTTCCAAACGTCTTCTTAGTTCTTCTTTTGGAACTTTTAAGAATATAGTTACAATTTTAGTGTCATTACCTAATAATTTTACTAAATTTTCAACACCATTTACTTCAATGTCTTTTACTATAATTTTACCATTTTGCATCTTTTCATTTAATAATTTTCTTGAGGTTCCATAGTAATGATTATGATGAGCTGAGTATTCATATAATTCTCCTCTAGCTATCATTGCCTCAAATTCCTCTGTTGATACAAAATTATATGTTTTGCCTGGTATATCATTTTCTCTAGGAGCTCTATCTGTAAAAGATGGAAGTGATTCAACATTATCCATTCTTGCTATTAGCTCTTTTTTTATGGTATCTTTACCAGCACCTGAAACTCCAGATAATAATACTAACATGGTTTCACCTTACCTTCTGCTATTTCATCAGCAGCAAGTGATACTGGTGATGGTTCATCTTTCTTTGTTAAAGGTGTACTTCCAGCAGCTATTTGTCTAGCTCTTTTTGAAGTAACAGTTACTAATCTAAAACGATTATCTACCTTTTCTAATAATTCTAATACAGTTGGTTTTACTAACATATTTTTCCCTTCTTTCTATTCAGTTTCTACCTTATTTGTGTCGCCTTCAAATCTTCCGGCTACTGTTTCTGGTTGAACTGCTGATAATACAACATGGTTTGAGTCCATTACTATTACAGCTCTTGTTCTTCTACCACATGTAGCATCAATTGCCCTTCCAGTATCTTTGGCATCTTGTACTAATCTTTTAATTGGTGCAGATTCTGGGCTTACTATAGCTATTATTCTATCTGATGATACAATATTTCCAAAACCTATATTTATCAATTGCATAAAAGTCCTCCTTTGTTATTCAATATTTTGAATTTGTTCTCTTATGTCTTCTAATACAGTTTTCATTTCTATTACCAAATTAGTAATTTCTAATTTTCCTGATTTCGAACCAATTGTGTTTGTTTCTCTGTTCATTTCTTGAATTAAAAAATCTAGCTTTTTGCCCACTGGTTCTTCTTGTTCTAATAAGTTTTTAAATTGTGCTATATGGCTTTTTAGTCTGGTTAGTTCTTCCTCTGTAGAACATTTATCAGAGTAAATTACTATTTCTTGAGCTAATCTATCTTTATCTACTATGTCAATTTTTAAAAGCTCTTTTATTCTTTCTTCTAATTTTACTATATATTCTTCTACAAGTCCAGTAGAAAGTTCAGAAATTTTGTTAACATTTTCTTCTACACTTGATAATCTTGTTTGTAAATCTTGTTTAATTTTACTTCCTTCTATGCTTCTCATATCTATGAAATTGTCTATAGCTGTTTCTAAGCACTCTGACAACTCTTGCCAAATCGTTTCTAAACTATCTTCTTCTAATTGAATATTTAATACATCTGGCATTTTAGAAACTTCTGTAGCTCTAAGTCCACTTGGTATATCAGCCTCTTCTGCAAGTTCTGTTAGTTCTTTTATATATAGTTTAGCTAATTCTTTATTAAGTACTACGTTTTTTCCATCCAGTCCATAATTAGCATAGCTTATAAATACTTCTATTTTTCCCCTTGCAACTCTATTTAATACTGATTTTCTAACTTTGTCTTCTAAATATAGTAAGTTTCTTGGTGCTTTAACAGTAATATCTGCATATTTGTGGTTTACTGAACGAATTTCTACCAAATACTCTCGTCCATCTTTTTCTAGCTTTGCTCTTCCAAAGCCTGTCATACTTTTCATTGTATTATTTTCCTCTCATATTTATTTTTTTACAATTTCTTTTTTTATTGAATCAATTAAATATTGTTTTTTCATTTTTTTGTAAACTATTATTGATTTTGCTGTGTAATATATTGCAATTGCATATGTTAAAAGTACTGCAATTATTACAAATTTACTATTTAACATTATGTCTATATAAATAAATGCTAACATACAAAGTGCTAAAAATAATATTTCAATTCCATATATTGCTGCTTTTCCACTATCTTTTTTATATGCAAATTCAAAAATTCCTATTGCTACTGCAAGTAAAGATACTGCAAATACTTTTAAGTCTACTATAAATATCGAGCTTTCAATATTCATAAAGCCAAGAATTATACAGTTTAAAAATAGAACTATTGCAATTGCTATAATTATATTTTTAAATACTTCTCCATTCATCTTTTTTTGTTGTTCTTCTGTTACAGTTTTCTTTGACTTTATTTCTTGTTTTAGAACTTTTTGCATTTCTTGCATATCTACTGTTTTGACTTCTTTTTTAGTTTCAACTTCTTCTACAACCTCTTCAGTCTCAGCTTTTGTATCAATTTCTTCTACCACTGTTTTTTTACTTTTAGTTGGTTTTTTCTCTGTTTTCTTGCTAGGTTCCATTTTCTTAGTTGTTGCTTTTTTAGCTGTTGTTTTTTTAGTTGTAGTCTTTGTACTAGTTTCTTTTTTTGCAGTTAATCTTGTACCAGTCTCCTTTTTAGTTGCCGGTTTTGTGTTTTTCTTTGTTGTTGTTTTCTTTTCTACTGGCTCTGCTTTTTTTGTAGTCTTTTTTGTAGTTTTCTTTTCCTTTTCTGTTGGCATTTTAATTTCTCCTTTTATAATTCAAATTCATATACAATGTTACTCATAATACTAATTGATGCTGTTTCTGTTCTTAATATTCTTTTTCCTAATGTTACCACTTTTGCACCTGCTTTTGCAAGTTTTTCTACTTCTGTTTTGTCCATTCCACCTTCTGGACCTATTATAATTCCAATTTTTAAATCTTTAGTTCCATCTAGTTTTTTCAACTCGTTTTTTAATGTATTTTCTTTTTCTTCTTCATAAGCTAAAATCACTGCATCAAATTCTTTAATTTTTTCACATAAATTATTTATATCAATTGGCATTTCTACTGTTGGTATTAGATCTCTTCCACTTTGTTTTGCAGCTGACTCTGCAATTTTTTGCCAACGTTCTATTTTCTTGCCTTCTTTTTTACTATCTAGTTTTACTACACATCTTACCATTTCAACTGGCACTATTTGTTTAGCACCTAATTCTGTATTTTTTTGTATTATATATTCCATTTTATCAGCTTTTGGAAGCCCCTGAAAAATTGTAACTTGCACATTGCTTTCTACAAAGCTTTTTACGCAGTCTTGTATATCACACATTACATATTCAGGAGTAATTTGAGATATTGTAGTAATATAGTTTAAGGTTGTATCTAAATTGCAAATAGTTAGTTCTTCGCCTATTTTAGCTCTTAATACTTGATTTATATGTTTTACATCTTCTCCAATTATCTTTATTTTATTTTCTTCAATTTGGTTTGTTTTTACAAAAAATTTTGGCATTGTTTCTCCTTTTAAATTACTCATATATTTTACCACATTATTATAAAATTGCCAATGGTAACATTAAATTTTAAATTATTTCTTCTATAATTTCTTGTATATTTGTAACTGGCTTTGCTCCTTGTTTGATAAGATCGTTTGTGCCATATGAATTTGTGCTTGTGATGTTACCTGGTATTACAAATACATCTTTTCCTTGTTCTAGAGCATAGTCTACCGTAATTAAGGTTCCACTTTTTTGTTTTGCTTCTACTACTAATACTCCATTTGAAAGTCCACTAATTATTCTATTTCTTGATGGAAAGTTCATTGGTAATGGCTTTATATGTGGCTCATATTCTGTTATTACTGCTCCACCTTTTTTTATAATCTCATTACATAATTCTTTATTCTCAGCTGGGTATATATGTTTTAGTCCGCTTCCCAATACTGCTATTGTTTTACCATTTGCTTTAACTGCACCTAAATGTGCATATGTATCAATTCCTCTTGCCAGTCCACTTACTATTACAAAGCCTTCTTTGGCAAGTTCATAAGCAAAATTAAAAGCCACTCTTTTGCCATAGTTGCTTGCATCTCTGCAACCAATTATAGCTATTGATGGCTTATTTAAAACTAATTCATCACCCACTAAATATAATTTAGCAGGTGATGAATATATATTGTTTAATTTTTCTGGATATTCTTTTTGAGCTTGATAAATAATTTTCATAAAATTTCCTCCTAAAATGATCAAGCCCCGTTTTTTGTTATTTTACTGATTTTACTACGTTTTCCATTAACATAGCAATTGTCATTGGTCCAACTCCACCTGGAACTGGAGTAATATATGCTGCTTTACTTTCTACATTTTGATAGTCAACGTCCCCTACAAGTTTTCCATCTTCATTTCTGTTTATTCCCACATCTATTACCACTGCGCCTTCTTTTACCATATCTGCTGTTACAAATTTAGGTTTTCCAATTGCTGCAACTAAAATGTCTGCTTGTTTTGTTATTTCTCCTAAATTTTTTGTTCTTGAGTGGCAAATAGTTACTGTTGCATTTTTGTTTAATAAGCATTGTGCTAAAGGTTTACCTACAATATTGCTTCTACCAATAACTACTGCATGTTTGCCTTCTATATCTATCTTATATTCTTCTAGCATTCTCATAACTCCTGCTGGTGTACAAGATACAAAGCAGTCTTCTCCAATAGCTAGTTTGCCTACATTTATTGGATGAAATCCATCTACATCTTTTTTATAGTCTATCGCATTAAAAGCTTCTCTAATGTCTAAATGCTTTGGTATGGGACTTTGAAGCAAAATTCCATTAACATCTTTTCTATTATTTAGTTCTTCAATCAAGTTTAATAGTTCTTCTCTTGTTGTGTTTTCAGGTAATAAAAATTCTTCAAACTCAACTCCAATTTCATTACATGCTTTACTTTTATTACGTACATATACTGCTGATGCACTATCGTTTCCAACCATTATTACTGCTAATTTAGGAAATATACCTTTCTCTTTTAGTCCATCAACCTCTATCTTTAAGTTTGCTCTTACCTTTGCTGCTAGTTCTTTTCCATTTATAATTATTGCCATTTGTTTTCTCCTTCTTTATTTTGTCTTATTATATAATACTGTTGTTCAAATAGCAACATTTTTTGTTTTAAGTACGTGTGTTTGCTTTTTGTCCGATTTTATGGTATAATTTATATAACTTCACTAATAGTGAAAAATATTTTATATAAAGGAGATACACACAATGAAAACTGCCAATGATATTACCAAAGCCTACAATGAAGCATATCGGAAAGACAATGATTTGATTTTTTTCCTTTTAGGAGGAACCGTAAGTAATTTCTTAGAAGAACAGTACAAAAAAGCAAAAGAAGGTTATCAAACTTTTCCTTACGAAATGTCCTATGAAGCCTTTGAAGAAAAGTTTTTGGATCCGCAAATTGCCAGAAAAATTTTTCAGAGAGCCGGATTCGATGTTACCTTCTTCATCACTCCTGCAACTGGTCACCTGTTTTGGAAAAAGCCCGGAGTAAGAATGGCAAAAATTACTATTAAGCACTAATCCTTTTTCCTGTCACAACAATTGTTGTGGCAGGATTTTTATTTTTGTGTTGCAAAGTTTATCCCTCTTGCAACTACGTCTTTCATATTTTCAATTAAATCGTCTATTTCTTTTGGAGTTACTATAAAGTTATAGTCTTCTGGCGTTAATACTTCTTTTATCATTTCATATTTATCTTCTTCTTGTAATTGATTTAAAAATTCATTTGACTTTGCTTCTTCTTGAACTTTTTGAATGAATAAATCTAAACTGTCTGCAGCTATTGTTGCCGCTTCTACAACAGTTGGTATTCCTATTGCAATAACTGGCACTCCTAAAGTGTCTTTTGTTAGTTCTTTTCTTTCATTTCCGACCCCTGCACCTGGAACAATTCCTGTATCTGCAAGTTGTACTGTACTGCTAATTCTTTCTATGCTTCTTGAGGCTAGTGCATCAATTACAATTATCAATTTGGGATGAATGTTTTCTACTATCCCTTTTATGACTTCTAGGGTTTCTATTCCAGTAGTTCCAAGAACCCCTGGTGCTATAGCACTTACTGATCTAGTGTCTTTATCAAGTACATCTGGCATATAGTTTAGTAAATGTCTTGTAATATCTATTTCATTTACTACTTTAGGTCCTAATGCATCTGGTGTAACATATAGATTTCCTAGTCCAACTACTAATATGTCTTCTTGTGGATCTACTAAGGCTCCAATTAAATTTTTCAATTCCTTGGTTACTGCTTCTGATGCTTTTTGTATTTCGTCTTCTCCTGCTATTTTCAAATTTTTAATATCTATAGTAATATATGTGCCTTTTCTTTTACCTATTGCTTGTTCTCCATTATCATTCAGTACTTTTACTCTTGATATTTTTATATCATCTGTAAAGCTTTCTTCCTGTGTTTCTAAGCCATCTACTTCATTTGATATATTATTGGCTTTTTTAAATAAATCTCTTCTTTCTAAGGCTAAATCAGTTCTAAAATTAATCATATAATCTACCTCCCAAAATATTATTTCCAAAAACTACATGATTATTCTAAAAAACACTTGATATTTTTTGTTTTTTTTGCTATTATATGTAGGTAATATTTATGCAGGTGTGGCGGAATTGGCAGACGCACAGGACTCAAAATCCTGCGAAGTAACATTCGTGTGGGTTCGACCCCCACCACCTGCACCACAAAAAAATCTCTAGATTTTTCTAGAGATTTTTTATTTCACATTGTATTCAATGCAGTGTACTTTAATTATTTTACTTGTGTATTCGTCTTCTAAATAGTTTATTTTAAAGTCTTCTTTATTTGCTTCTACTAGTTTGTATTTACTTAAATCAACCAATATTTCATCTGATAAATTCATTCCTAATGGCAAAGTCTGGTTTGTATTATCATAAAATATAATGTTTGAATAATACAATACTGGCATAGCTTCTTTTAGATTTACTTTGTATAAGTATATTTCATCTTCTAATTTATTTTCATTAACCGCTTCATTTTCACTCAAATGAAATATATTCAAATTTTTAGTGTCTAGTTCTTTGTTAGAAGTTAGATATAGCGAAATATTTTGAAATGTTGTTGTTTTGCAAAATGCTTCTTTTAGTAGATTTAAGTAATTTCTTAGAGTATCTATATATAAGTCTAAATCTGTTTGCTTATTTATGTTTAGTACTTTATATTTATCTTTTTCTATTTCCCTGTGCTTTTTATTATCTATAGTCTTTATTTTAGTAATGTCTTCCGAAAGACCTCCAAATATATCAAAATCCTTTA
>FR889108.1:41953-56158 GCA_000435755.1 Clostridium sp. CAG:508 | reverse complement strand
TGTTTCTATATTATCTTCATAACTTGTTTTTAGTTTTTGCAATTCTTGCTCTAATAATTTCTTTTGTGTTGCTGTTAGTTTATCGCTTTTAGTTTTATTTATTATTTGTGCTGATATCAATGACTGTTTAACTGCAAATATTGCATCTGTTTCATTCTTAGATAATTTTCTTCTTTGAACTTCATCTGCTTTTTTTCCAAAATCTTCAATATCATCCTCATAATTAAAACTTTTACCTATCTTTTCTTTTTCAACATTCTTCTCTTCTTCGCCTTCATTTAAGCTAGGTAATTCATCTTTATTTGTAAACTTCCAAAATTCAAAAATGCTTTTTTTATGAAGTTCTATTTCATTTAAATAAATATTTGCATTTTTTATTTTTCTTTCTAGATTTACTTGTTTTAGCTCTAAAGCTTTTTCATCTATTTTTAGTGCTTTTGCCATTTTCTGTCTTGCTTCTAATTTAGTACACACCTCTATTAAATCTTCAATTGTGTACTGCTTTGTTTGCGCTTCTACCTTCTCCTCTTTGGCTTGTTTTTCTATTTTTTTCTCTATATTGTTTGGCTTATTCTTATTTATTGGCTTTAACTCTTTTTTTCTTGTTGAAAAATAATATTTAACTTTTCCTAAAAAGCTCTTTTTGCATTCCAAGAAAGTAGATATTTGACGTTGTTTACTTAGATATTCTTCATTCTGCTTTTCAACTTCTTTTTTTATTTTTTCTAATTTTGCCTGTGCCTCTTGTATTTTCTTTTCTTCTAAGTTGATTAACATTCTCTTTTGATTTGCTTCAAATTGTATAAAATCTGTTAGATTTTCATAGTTAATTTCTTTTTCCCATAATGTAGTTTTTAGTGAAAACTCTAGTGAACCTTCATCATTTATTTTTGTTTTGAAATTAAAGTCATCTGGAAATGCTGTCGACAAAATAAATAGAGCTTTTATTAACTTGTATTGTTTTAATGCTTGCTCCTTACTATCTAAAGTTATTATATAATCGCTTTTTATTTTTTCATAAACATTAGCTCTTCCCACTATTTTTATACACATTTTTTGTTTTTTATCATATACTTCAAAAATATTAGGCCATTCTTTAGTGTAATACCACAAATAATTTTCCAAATCAGTTATTTGACTTTTTAATAAATAGTTTCCTGAATACTCTTGATAAGTAATTGGTACAAATATGTTTTCTTTTTTTCTCTTTTTCTTGCTTTCTATTTGTTTTTTTAGCAAGTAAAATAGTGCTGAATTATTATATTCATTTGTTGGTACTAGCATAAAGTATTGATCTGATACATCTGAATAGTATATTTGCCATGTATAATTTCCATCATATTTTACTTGGTTAGGTATCTGATCATTTAGTTTTTCTTGTTCTTTCTCTACTTTTTTTATATCTTCTATATTTGTATCATTAAGTAATCTTAAAAATGTAGCAAACTTCTCGACATTTTGCTCTGTCTTTGAGTCTAAATAGTTTCCAATTGGACTACTTAATTTATATTTTTCATTTAAATTGGTTAGTCTATCTGTTGGAGTTAAAAGAATTTCAATATTATTTACATCAATATATTTATATACTTTATATGTTGTATCATTATATGATTTTAAAGGTCTAAAAGAAAATGGAGTAAATTCTGTTAAAAATTTCGGTATTCTTTCTAAATTCAATCCAATATATTCCAGTTTTTCTTTTAATTTTTCTTTATCTTCTGCAATGTTTTTGCGCATTTTTTCCTCCTGTAAATTATCTAAGTTTTTTGGAGCGGGTAGCGGGAATCGAACCCGCGCGATCAGGTCGGAAGCATGACATTCTACCACTAAATTATACCCGCAAATTTTATATATTTATTATAAGTCAAATTGCTCATAATTGCAATATTTTTTAAAAGTCTATTTAGTAAATTTAGGAACAAAATATTTTTATATACTTTGTCAACAGTCCGAAAAAGACAATACTAAAGTATTGTCTTTTTATTTTTATTCTACAAATGATTCTGGTTTCTTATCTAAGGTTTGAATATAATCGTCTGGTTGATATTCTTTTTGATTTGTTATTACATCTTTTATAGGTATTATTGTATTATCTTGTAAAATAACATATTCATAAGTAAAGGTTAATACCTCATCATAATATTTACTTAATAAATCTATCTTCATAGTTGTTGTTTGAATATTTCCGTTTTCGTCATAATAATTTAGTATTTCATAAAACCCTTTATCCGTTTTTAATATTCTCTCATTATATATTTTTATTATTTCTTCGCCTTCATAATTTCCACTTACTTTGAGTATTTCTGTGTTCGTTCCTGCATTTTGACTTTTTTGTTCAAGTTTATAAAGTATGTTATCTTTCACATACCAATAAGCAGTAATAAAATTATAATCTATTTTTTTTGCATATAGGTCCTCTGTATATGATTTCTTTGTATAATTTTTTAATTCATATACTGCCTTTTCATAACTTTCATAATTGTTTTCATTATTATCTATGTTATTGTCATGTAGCCTATATATGTTATCCATATCATCTATAAAAGGTATATCTGTACTATTAGACGGCAATAAACTTAATACCTTCATATCATATGGTATCTCATACACTTTCTTATAACTCATCTCATCTTGCGTTAGTTTCTTAGGATTAAAAATATATACTGTATTATCATTTACAAAAGTGTATTTAGTAAATAATGTATTTGTACTTAGTACTTCTCCTCCTACAAACTTTTTATAATCCATTGTAGTTTTGTTATTCTTTTTCATTACTGCCTCAATAAGATTCTTCGGCTCTGTTTCATCAGGAATGTCACCCTTATCTATATTTTTATTTTTTAATAAAATTCCACTTACAATTGCTATTCCAATTACTAATAGTACAATTATTAAATATATAATTTTCTTATTTTTCATTTGTTTGCCTCCTAATATAATTTTTTATTATTATATCATATAAAATCATGCTTATACTATATTTTATATTGAATTTTTTCAAATGATTATATATAATATTTATGAGGTGTTTTATATGAATTTAGAAGATTTAAATCAATTCCTTATAAATAAACATGTATGGATTATTTTGTTAACTATTATTATCTCTATAATTCTTTTAAGAGCAAAGGATAGAGTTCTAAATAGAGCAATTAGAAGAATTGAACAACGTGATAATTCAAGAGAATTCAAGAGAGAAATCACATACATAAAACTTGCTAAACATATTATAAACTATGTTATTATAATTATTGCATTTTTATTTATTTTACAATTGCTAGGATTTAATGTTAGCTCTCTAATAGCTGGACTGGGAGTCGTTTCTGTTATAGCTGGTCTTGCTCTTCAAGATGCTTTAAAAGACATTATTATGGGATTTAATATTATAGTTGATAACTACTTTTCTGTGGGAGATATTATAAAAATTGCTGATGTTGAAGGTAAAGTAATTGAGCTTGGAGTTAAGTCAACTAAATTAAAAGATGTAAATAACGATAATATCTTTGTTATTGCTAATAGAAATATATCGCAATCCTTACGATTATCTGACCAATTAGTAGTTGATGTGCCAGTCTCATATGATGAACCTACAGAAAAAATTGAAAAACTTATAGATATAATGGTTGAACAGATATCTCAATGTCCTAATATTAAAGGTGCAAAATATTTAGGCATAAGTGAATTTAAAGATTCTTCTGTAGCTTATAGGATAATGATATATTGTTCACCTGAATACAAACTAGCTTCAAGAAGATATGCTTTAAGAATTATAAAATTAACATTAGATGCAAACAACATAATAATACCATATAATCAACTTGATATTCATCAAAAATAAAAGTGGGCTTCAATAAAGTCCACTTTTACTCTTCTACATATCCTATATATGGTAAGTTTCTATATTTTTCATCATAGTCTAAACCATATCCAAGTACAAATTTATTTTCTATTTCAAATCCAACATAGTCTAAATTTATTTCTTTTTGTCTTCTTTCCTTTTTATCCAAAAGCACACATATTTTTAAGCTCTTTGGATTTTTAGTTTTTAAATAATCACGCAAATAGTTTAATGTTATTCCTGAATCTATTATATCTTCAATAATTATTACATTTTTGTTTTCTATGTCTTCACTTATATCTAATTTAAAATCTAATTTTCCTGTTGTATATCTATTATTTACACCATAACTACTAACTCTCACAAAATCTAATATTACATCACTTCCAGTAATTTTTTTAGATAAATCTATTGTAAAATATACAGCTCCTTTTAATGTACATACTAGAACAATGTCCTCTCCATTATAGTCTTTTGAAATTTGGTTTGCTAATTCTTCTATTCTTTTATTTAAAGTATCTTCATCTATTAATATCTTATGTTCTAACATTTTTATTACTCCTTTTATCCTAGTTTATCTCCATTTTCTACCTTTTCAGTTGGTTGTATTAACACTACTCCTTGTTTACTATATGTTCCTAATACTAATACCTGTGAAAGAAAATTTGCTATTTGTTTTTCTGGGAAGTTTACAACTGCAAGTATTTGCTTGCCTTCTAGTTCTTCAGGTTTATATACCTCTGTTATTTGTGCAGAAGATTTTTTTATTCCAATCTCATCTCCAAAATCAATTTCTAGTTTGTATGCAGGTCTCTTAGCTTCTTTAAATATCTCTGCTTTTACAATTGTTCCAACCCTAATATCTAATTTCATAAAATCATTAAATGTCGCCACGTAAAACCATCTCCCTAAATTAAATTTTTATAATGTTATCACAAAATTCAAAAATATACAACAAAAATTCATTTTATTTTTGTAATAGAAACTTCTAACAAGAGCATACCGAATTTGGTATGCTCTTGTTTTTATTTTTATTTATATTCTTCTACTTCTTTTTTAATTTTTGATATAAAGTCTTCTAGTCCCATTGCTCCAATATCACCATCTGATCTAGAACGAACTCCTACTGCGTTTGCCTCTACTTCTTTATCTCCTATAATTAACATATATGGAATTTTTTGAAGTTGTGCTTCTCTAATTTTGTAACCAATTTTTTCTTGTCTTTCATCAAGTTCTGCACGAATTCCATTGTTGTCTAGTTCTTCTAGAACCTTTTCAGCATATTCTTTATGTGCATCAGCTATCGGTAATATTTTTACTTGTACTGGTGATAACCATGTTGGGAATGCACCTGCATAATGTTCTGTTAAAATACCAATAAATCTTTCAAATGAACCAAATAATGCTCTGTGTAGCATAATTGGTGTTTTCTTTTCTCCGTCAGAATCAATATATGATAAATTAAATCTTAATGGTAATTGGAAATCAACTTGTACTGTTCCCATTTGCCATTCTCTTCCTAAACAGTCTTTCATTTTAATATCAATTTTTGGACCATAGAAAGCTCCATCACCTTCATTTACACGATAGTTGTCTTTACCACATATTTCATCTAATACATCTTTTAAGTCCGCTTCTGCTTTATTCCATAAATTGATGTCTCCCATATAATCTTCTGGTCTAGTAGATAATGTTAATATAAAGTCTAATCCAAATATATTATATAGTTTTTTAGCAATTTCAAGAATGTTTTTAATCTCTTCTTTAATTTGTGATTCCATAACATAGTTGTGTGAATCATCTTGTCTAAACATTCTTACACGGAACAAACCATTTAATTGTCCAGATTTTTCGTTACGATGTATAACATCTATATCACTAAATCTTAAAGGTAAGTCTTTGTAACTTCTTAATTTGCTTTGATAAATTTTAATAGAGTTTGGACAGTTCATTGGTTTTAAAGCTTGTTCTTTTCCATCACTATCTATTAAAACAAACATATCTTCTTTGTAATGATCCCAATGTCCTGATGTTTTCCATAAACTACTACTGTTTAATTGTGGACCAGAGAATTCTTGATATCCTCTCTTTTTATGTTCTTTTCTCCAAAGGTCTATAAGTATATTCATCATTGTAAAGCCTTTAGGCATCCAATATGCCATACCTGGTGCAGTCTCATCAAAGAAGAATAAATCTAATTCTTTTCCTAATTTACGGTGATCTCTTTTTTTAGCTTCTTCTAACATGTGTAAATATTCTTCTAGCATACTTGCTTTAGGGAATGCAATACCATAAATTCTTTGAAGAGTTTGTTTTGTTTCGTCTCCTCTCCAATATGAAGCTGATGAATGTAATAACTTGAATGCTTTTACTGAACCTGTGCTCATAATATGTGGTCCTGCACATAATTCTTTAAATTCACCTTGATCATAAAAACTAATCTCTTCGTTTTCTGGTAATTCTTCAATTAGTTCTACTTTGTATGGTTCTTTTCTATCTTTCATTAACTTAATAGCTTCTTCTCTTGGAAGAGTATATCTTGTAATTGGTAAATCCTCTTTTACAATCTTTTTCATTTCTTCTTCGATTTTAGCTAAATCTTCCTCTGTAAATGGTTTTTCTACATCAAAATCATAATAGAATCCATTGTCAATAGATGGGCCAATTGTTAATTTTGCGCTATCTCCATATAGTCTTTTTATAGCTTGTGCCATAATGTGAGATGTTGTGTGCCAATATGCCTTTTTACCATCTAAATCATCAAAAGTTAAAATTTCTAATTTACAGTCTTTTTCAATTATAGTACGTAAATCTTTTACCTCTCCATCAATTTTGGCAGCCATAGCATTTCTTGCTAAGCCTTCACTCAATTTTTTTGCTACTTCTAAAATAGAAGAACCTTCATTAACCTCTATTTTAGAACCATCTTTTAATTCTACTTTTACCATAGTTTCTCCTCCTTTTAATAAAAAAAATTTTAGTGCTTATATTTCTATTTTTTGAGCAATACAAAAGCACTTCTAAAGTATTGCTACCTTAGGAGTGCTTATATACACGGTTCCATCCTATTTTTAACTTAATTACTCTTTAACGCAGATATACGCCTAGCTTTTAACTAGGAACTAATGAGGTAGTTTTTCAAATCTGTTTATTTAAGTTGGCTTTCAGCCGGTGACCAACTCTCTCTTTCAACAACCTTGATTTTACTTTGTCTCATTCTTGTCTTTATTTTTCAAACTATATATTATTATACTCGCTGTTTTCACAAGTGTCAAGTGATTCTAGTGAAAGTTTTTTCTATTTTGCTATTATATTATCATTTGATGGATATTTGGCTTTTACCGTTGGACTTACATAAATTTTCACGTCTGCATATTTTTCTGTAAAAGTTGTCGATATTTCTATATTATCTCCACATGCTGATAAATCTAGTTCTTTTAAAGATAAACACTCAAATTTTTCTAGTTCAAAAATAAAACTTACATCAGGAGTTGTCACTATTATTTTTTCAATTGAAATCACATCTCCAGTACAGCCAATAGTTATAGGCTCTGCAAATATTGGAGTTCCAGATATGAAATCTATCCATATTTCATCTATGCTTTTTCCATTTACTGTTTTAGGCACAATGTATTCTGTATTAGGAGAATAACATAAATTCCAATTATCATTTTGAAAAAATGCTGTAAATCCATTCTCTTCTACACAA
Source organism: Clostridium sp. CAG:508 (assembly GCA_000435755.1). Taxonomy (GTDB): domain Bacteria; phylum Bacillota; class Clostridia; order TANB77; family CAG-508; genus CAG-273. Next base: position 48,611 of record FR889108.1, on the reverse strand, counting down.
TTGTCCACATTTCCTATTTCGTATATTTGGTTTATTATAATTTCTTTATTTGGCAAGTTCAATGTATAAATATGATTGTTAAAAAATGCAATTGCACAATTTTCATCTATTTGAATTTTGCTAGCTATAACTGGCCATATCCACCCAGTAGTTGTACTAGTTCTCTTTTCTTCTCCATCTTCTGTATATACTACTGTGTATTTTTTAGCAAGGTTAATAACTATTCCTTCTAAAGTCATTTCATTTTCAACTTTTATTTTTCCGCTAAATATTAAGGATATTTTAGTTATCGTTTTTGTAATTCTTGTTGTTGCATCTGCTGTAGCAATATAATAGTTGTCTTGATATTTGAATGTTATTTCTATATCTTGCTCATTGACCTCATAAGAACTAAACTCTAATTCTGTTTCTGCATTAGGTATTATATCGTTATTTATAAATTTCAAATTAGTAGGTACATTTGAAATATCTACTATATTCGTTGCTAATATTCCCTTTTTGTCCTCTCCTAAAATATATCTTTCCAGAATGTCTGGTACCTTTTCTGTATCTCTTGTCTGATTCTCTATCCAGTTGTTTAAATTATTTAAACTTGTCAAATCACTATCTTGTGCTTGGTCCATTTTATTTTGAGCATCTTGTGCTCTTTTTATTATTCCTGTATCTCCAAATAATGCATTTATGGTTACTCCTGCTAATATTAGTAGCACTACTATTGTAACCACTAGTGCAATTAATGTGATACCGTTTTGTTTTAGATAATTTCTTTTGTTCTTTGTTTTCATTTTTTGTACCTTTTATATGATATTATTTATCATATTCCTTTCCTTTTATTTCTTAAATTTTCTAAATTATACATTTAGTTTTTTGTACTCTGTTCTAATATTTGACATTTATCAAGTACATTACTTTGCATTTTTATTCATATATTTAATATTAAAATCTGTCTTACATCGACCTCCTTTTATTTCGGGGCACAGCAAAAACGGATTTCAAGAATTCCTATGCAGTGCAAATCGTCAAAACTTCTAGGCATTTGTATATTTATCTTCTCCCAAAACATTCTTAAGACACGAAAAAGACAGGTACTAAATATTTTCATATTTAATATCTGTCTTTAATATGCTTAATAAAGCTAATTTCTTAGCTTGGTTGTTATTTGTTAATGTTGTGGCTCTCTCTCTCTCTCTCTCTCTCTACTCCTGCAAAGGTTCTAGCTTTTTTCATATTTTGTGCCTCTTTCTACTCTTTTTCTTTAGATTTTTACTGTATTTATCTTATACTACTTTCGAAACAATTTCAAGTGATTTGATTAATCTTTTTATTCTTACATTTCTTGCAATTTTTCTATTTCTTGTTTTGTTAGTCCTGTAATCTTTATAATCATTTCAATATCCATATTTTCTTTTAGCATACTCTTTGCTATTTCTATTTGTTTTTCTCTTGCACCCTTTGCTTTTCCTTCTTCAATTCCATCGTCTACGAGGTTCTAGCTTTTTCCATATTTTGTGCCTCTTTCTTACTTTTCTTTTGGATCTTTACTATATTTATAATAATATAACTTTTTATATTTTGCAATAGATTTCAACTAAATTTTATATAAGTTTTAGTATATCTTCTTTTGGTTGTACTCCTATTGTTCTGCCTGCTTCTGCACCATTTTTTATAACTATAAATGCTGGAATTGTCATTATTTCATATTTTTCTGCTAGTTCATGGTTTTCGTCTACATTTACTTTGCATACTTTTAATTTGTCTCCCATTTCTTCTGCAATTTTGTCTATTACTGGTGACATCATTCTGCATGGTCCACACCAACTTGCCCAGAAATCTATTAAAACTGGTACATTTGCCTCCATCACTTCTTTCTCAAAATTATCTTTGTTTAATTCTGTTACACTCATTTTATTTACCTCCAAAATTTATTTTAACACAGCTAAACCAGCCTTTGCACCTTCATATACAGCTTTTGATATTTGTAGTAATCCACCTGTGCAGTCTCCACATGCAAATAAACTTGGCACTGTAGTTTCCATATTTTCATTTACAACAATATTATTGTTTTCAATTCTTGCCCCAATTTTTCTAGCTAGGTCACTGCTCGAAGCTGTTCCCATTGCAATAAATACTCCGTTTAGATTTTGTATTGTATTGTCTTCAAATTCAACTTTTTCAAGCTTTGTGTCTCCTCTAAATTCTCGTATTTTTTTGCTATTTACTTCAATACTGCTATCTCTGTTTTCTACCATAGTATTTCCATTTGTAAGTATAGTTACTGAACTTGCAATTGGCTTTAATGTTTCAAACTCGTGTATAGCATAGTTTCCGTCTCCTAATACTGCAACATCTTTGCCTTTATAAAAGAAAGAATCACATACCGCACAATAGCTTACACCTTTTCCTTCAAATTCTTTTATTCCTTTTATGTTTGGAACATTTCTACTTACTCCTGTAGCTAGGATTACTGCTTTTGCTTCATACTTTGAATTAACAGTTTCTATAGTAAATTGATTTATATATTCAATATTTATTACTTCGTCTTCTATAAAATCTATACCTAAATTCTTGGCTTGTTTTATTCCGTTTACATATAACTCTTTGCCAGATATTCCATTTTCAAATCCATAGTAATTATCTATTTTTTCTGCTTTTTGTAATGTGCCATTTCCCTTTGATATTACTAATATTGATAAGTTTCTTCTTTTAGAATAAATTGCTGCTGTAATTCCAGCTGGGCCACTACCAATTACTATTACATCATACATTTTGCTTCCTCCTGTTATTCTCTATTGTTTTAAATAGTTTCTTTTACCATATATCATCTGGGAAATATATACTTTTTTGTTATCAAAATCTACTGTATACAGTATAATATAGTTTTTTACTACCATTCTATAATATTCTCTTTTTAGTTTATCTTTTTTACCTATTTTCATATATAATTCCGGTGTATTTTTTAAGTTCAAAACCTTATCCATTACTTCTGTCATAAGTCGTTTTGCTGAATTATTTTCTTTTAAATTATTTGCAATATACTCATAAATTTCTTCCATATCTTCTATACATTTATCAGTAAATTCAACTTCAAATAATTCATTTTTAGAATCCATACTTTGCTCTTAACTCCTTTATAACTTCTGTTGCTTTTCTTGTTCTGCCATTTTCAATATCTTCTTCTGATTTTAACAGTTTCTTTATTGTCGCATTATTTAAGACATTGTTTCTGTACTCTTCCATACTCATTATAATCACGTTGTTTTTACTATTTTTTCCAATTACCATTTCTCCATTTTGATTAATAAATGTTTCTATTTCTTGAAAACTCGTTACCTGTTGCATCTTCAACACCTCACTTTTTATACTATTTAAAGTATAACATAAAATCATATACATTTAAATAGTTTTTATAAATTTAGTATTATTAATTTTTGTATATCATATTCATTTTTATCATATTTTTGTTTTTCAAAAAAATTTAATTTTTTTCAAAATTTACTTGACAAACCGAACAACTTTTTGTATACTATATACGAACATTGATTTGGAGAATATTTATTTTGTTAGGAGGCTTTAATTATGAGTATTTTTAAAAATAGAAGTAATGTAATTTCATATACAGTAAACAAGGAAATCGGTTCAAACTGCTATGTTTCAGTAGATGGTGGTGAGGTTGTAGTTAATGCCCCTTGGTATTTTTCTAGAAAACAAATTCAAACAGTTATTGAAGAAAAAAAGCAATGGATTTTAAATAAAATAGAAGAATATCAACAACAAAATATGGTATATTCTGATAAAGGAAATATTATAGTTTTAGGTGCAAGCCATCAAGTACGTTTATATTACAAAAGTGTAGATGCTCCTAGTATCAATTTAGTGAATCGTACTATTGAGGTTGTTCTTCCTAATAAATACAAAAAAATAGAAACTGCTCAAGTTTTAAAAATATTAGTTGATAAACTTTATGAAAAGGTTGCTGAACAAGAAGTTGAAAGAGCTATGGAAAAAACAAGATTATTGTTAGGTTATGCACCAGAAGATTATGAAGTTAAAAAGATGGCTAACAATATTATGGCACATTTCTCTAGTGAAGAACAAAAAATATCTATAAATTACAATATTGCTAAATATGATAGAAATGTTATTGATTATATTGTATTACATGAATTCTGCCATATGAAATACAAAATTCATACAAAGAATTTTTGGAAAATAATTGCTAAATATATGCCAAGTTATGAAAGATATGAAAATATTTTAAAAGGCTTGTCATATTAAAATAACCTTAATTAGTTTTTAACAACAAAAATTGCTAACCGTTATAGGTTAGCAATTTTTGTTGTTAGCTATTATTTATTTTATCTTCTAATATAGTCTATATATTCATAATCAAATGGATTTGCCTCATTTTTTAAGCCTTTTTCTACTTTAATAGCTTTCCATTCTTCATCTTTAATTTCTGGAAAATATACATCTCCTTCAAAATCTTGATTTATTTTTGTTATATACATTTTATCTGCATATGGCATAAGCAATTTATATATAGTTGCTCCACCTATTATAAAGTTCTCTTCTTCTGAATTCTTGTATTTATCTAATAGGCTTATATCTGATAATATCTCTACATTTTCATCATCAATATTCATTTGTGCATCATTACATAATATAACATGTTTTCTATTTGGTAGCACCCTACCTAAAGATTCAAATGTTTTTCTTCCCATAATTATGGTATGACCTGTTGTAAGTGCTTTAAATCTTTTTAAATCTTCTGGTAAATGCCATATTAGTTTATTATCTTTTCCTATTACATTATTATTTGCTATTGCTACTATAATACTTAACATATCCTTCTCCTTTTTATACAGATACTGGCATTTCTATTTTTCCTAAATGTTCATATCCTTCTAATTTGATATCATCTATTGTAAATTTATAAAAGTCCTTAATCTCTGGGTTTATCCATAATTTTGGTGCTGGTAATGCTTTGTCTCTTCTTGATAAATGTTCTTTCATTCCTTCTATTTGATTTTCATAAATATGTGCATTACTAATGCAAACTGTTAATAATCCTGGTTTATATCCTGTCACTTGTGCTAATAGATGTACTAATACTGCATATTGCACAACATTAAATGGATTTCCTAAAGGTAAGTCATTTGAACGAATTGTCAACATACAATTTAATTTTCCATCTGTTACATCCCAACAACTATTAAATACACATGGATATAATGCACCTGTGTCTAGATATGGAATTTGCCATAAGTTTATAATCATCCTTCTATTTTGTGGGTTTGTTTTTAGTTGTTCTATTAGCGTATCTATTTGATGGAATTCTTTTACTATCCAACCATATGCTGTACCAATTGTTCCATCTTCCATTTCCCATTCGTCCCAAATGTGCACATTTTCTGCTTTTAACTCTTCTACACTATTAGATTGTTTTTGAAATATCCATAATAGTTCTTTTACTGCTGTTTTAAATGCTACAAACTTTGTAGTTAGTATTGGAAATTCCTCTTCTAAGTTGAATTGCATAATTTGGTGTGGTAATTTATATGTTGCTACACCTGTTCTATTTTGGTCATAATAGCCATCTTTTAGAATTTTATCTACTATGTCTAAATAAATATCATCAAATTTACTCATTATATTTCCTCCTAATATATACTTATATTTTTATATCATAATTAAACATAAAAGTAAATTATGGAAAAGTGGTTGTAATACAAACTTAATTTTTTTGTAATGTTTTTGTAATATTACATATGCATATTAAAGTCAGGCACATATTCTTCTTCATGTTCTCCGAGTTCTTGTATATATCCATTTTCTAATTCTAAGGTATATAAGTAATTTTCTATTTCTTTATACTCTTTTTTGCTTAACTTTCTATTTAATAACCTATCTTCTTTCGCTTTATATGTTGGAAAATATTGTGCCATAACACTTACATATGTGCCTTCAGGCATATTTTCTTTTATCCATTTTAAAATATGTTTTGAATTTTGAATATGGTTTGGTAATACCAAATGTCTAATAATTACACCTCTTTGTATTATACCATCTTCATCAAATACTGGCATTCCAACTTGTTTTTGCATTTCTTGTATTGCTGTGGTTGCTATTTTAAAGTAATTATCTGCTTTAGAATATTTAGTGCTTAGTTCATTTGAGTAATATTTTAAATCTGGTAAATACACATCTATGTATCCAGCTAACATTTTTATAGTTTCTACATTTTCATATCCATTAGTGTTGTATATAACTGGTATATGCAAGCCATTTGCTTTTGCTATTTTCAATGCTTCTATAATTTGGTAAGCATACATTGTTGGCGTAACTAAATTTATATTATTTACTCCTTTTGCTTGTTGTCTCAAGATTATTTTTGCAAGTTCTTCTACTGTTACATCTTTTCCTTTTCCAAGCTGACTTATTTCATAGTTTTGGCAATATATACAATTTAAATTACAGTTGCTAAAAAATATTGTTCCAGAGCCATTTTTACCGCTTATACTTGGTTCTTCGTAGTTATGCGTAGAAACCAATGCAATCTTTATTTTGTCATTGCATCTGCAATATCCTGTTTTTCCATTTGTTCTATTTACTCCGGCAATTTCTTGGACATATATTACATTTTTCTAAGTTCACTTTT
>FR889108.1:30313-41846 GCA_000435755.1 Clostridium sp. CAG:508 | reverse complement strand
CTCTTGATATAATTGTTATTTTTTAATATTTGTATTATAATATCTTATAACTATTTTGTAAAGTTTGGGAGGAAAAAATGAGTTTTATTGAAAGAGAATATAAAGTTGATATTAGGCATATTGGAACTAGTAATTTGATTACTAATTATGGTATTTTGTGTTTGCTTGAAGATATTGCTACTGTTCATTCTGATATTGCGGGTTATGGTATAGCTCAAATACCTTTTACTCATGTTTCTTGGATTTTACTTAATTGGAAAGTATCTGTTCTTAAAAGAGTTGCTTTTGGAGATACTGTAAAGGTTAGAACTTGGTCTGTACCATATAATGAACTGTTTACTTTTAGAAATTTCGAAATTTATGATAATGAAGATAATTTAATTTGTATTGCAAGTTCTAAGTGGACTTTAGTTAATTCTGATACAAAAACTCTTACCAAGATTACCAAAGAAATAGAACTTAGTTATGAACCTGAAGACAAATTGGTATTTGATAAACTTGAAATTGCAAAATTAAAAGAACCAAGCAATTCTGAGCATACTTTTAGTTTTAATGTTTTAAGAAGAGATATTGATTTTAATAATCATATGCATAATTTGTACTATCTCCTATATGCTTATGAGGCATTACCTAGTGAAGTTTATGAAAAAGGCGAATTAAATAATTTTGAAATTATGTATAAGTCTGGTAGTATGTTAGGTGATAAAGTTGACTGCTATTATTCTTACGAGAATGATGCACATTACGTTGTAATGAAAACTGATAATAAATTACATGCTATTATTAAATTAAATTAATATTCCTAGCGGTTGCATTTTGCATCCGCTTTTTTCTTTTATCACATTTTTTGTTTTTATGTCATAAAATGTAATATGAATTTAATTTAAGGAGGAATATTAAACATGTTTAATCGTTATAACAGATGTTGTTGTCAAAACAAATATAATCCTGAGATTATAGAGTCATTATGTAATGATGTTGGCACAACAGCAGATTATGCCCAAGACCCTGTAAATAGTTGTGGTTGTGGCTGTAATAATATGATGAACAGCAATTCATGTGGTTGTGGTTTTGATGAAGAGCCTATTTCTAATATGTTTCCATCTAACCCAATGTTAGGTCAAAGCTATGTTCCACTTCAAGAAATGGATAAAACCTTTACACCTTGCTGTGGTTTAAAAATGGGAACCATATTCCCTGAATTAGTAAGTCTATATATGCCTGGTCAAAGTATGGCTGAAAATGACTATTTAAGAAGAACTAATGAAATTGGAGAGGGGTGTAATGGTTAATGGAAGATGAAAATAGAGATTACAATAGAGCTGATATGCTAAATAGTATTAAAAGTTTAAATTTTGCTGTTATTGAGTTAGGTTTATATTTAAACACTCATCCAGATGATGAAAGAGCTCTTTGTTTACACAGAGAATATTGTAAACAATTGAAAGATATAAAAGACAAATATCAAAAAGTTTATGGACCTTTAAGCATTTACTACCCATGTAATAAGTGGAGATGGCTTGAAGAACCATGGCCATGGGAAGGAGGAAATATTTAATATGTGGACTTATAATAAAGTATTAGAATATCCAGTTAATATAAAACGCCCAAATGCTAAACTTGCTAAATTTATCATTTCTCAATATGGTGGTCCTGATGGTGAGCTTGCCGCTTCCCTTCGTTATTTATCTCAAAAATTTGGTATGCCTGACCAAATTGCAAAGGCAACTTTAAATGATATAGGTACTGAAGAACTAGCACATTTAGAAATGGTTGGTACTATTGTTCATCAATTAACTGAAGGCTTAAGTATTGAAGAAATTAAATCTGCTGGTCTAGGCGCTTACTATACTGATCACGGTGTAGATATATATCCTCAATCTGCTGCTGGTGTGCCTTTCTCTGCAAATTGTCTTGCTTGTAAAGGTGACCCAATTGCTAATTTACAAGAAGACTTGGCTGCCGAACAAAAAGCTAGGGCAACTTATGAAAAATTGATTGATTTATGTGCAGATGACCCAGACGTTGTTGACCCTCTTCGTTTCTTAAGAGAAAGAGAAGTTGTTCACTTTCAAAGGTTTGGGGAGGCATTAAGAAATGTTCAAGATAGACTTGCTCAAAGAAAATTTTTTACAAGTGGAATGAATAATACAAATAGTATTAATAATAACACAAACAATAATGATTGTGGTTGTGGAATGTAAATATATTAAAAGTGGCACCTATAAGATGCCACTTTATTTTTTTATTCTTTATTTGTTCTATTAAATGCCGGTATTTCTTCCATTGCTGTGTTTTTAGCAGTCTTTATTAAAGTTTGGAAGAACTCCATAATCATTTTCTTACTTTCATCATCTAAGCTTTGGTATTTTTTAAGCATTAGTCTTACATCTGTAAATAATCTTTCTTTTATTTCTTTGAAGCTATTTGCGTCTGTTGTATTTATTATTTCAAATATTGCATCAATTACTATTTCTCTTTGTTTTGGTTCTATTTCTTTTAACCATTCTTTTAATGTTTTGTCTACAAATTGGCTTCCATTTGTAACCTCTGCTAAGCTTACAAGTTTTTTACCTTCAAGTTGCCAACTGTACAAATCATGTTGCATAAGACCTTTTTGAACACTTTGAACAATAGTGTATTTTTCCTCATGGTTAAGTAGTCTTCCTATAACTGATGATTGCGGAATATATGTATGTACTTTGTTTATTGCTTCTTTATATTCATTTGTGTCTGTTATTTCTTCTATAAAGCCAGGTCCATCATTATTATATACATTTATGATTCTATTTTTTACAGTTTTATTTGCAAATGCCGCAGCATATACTGCAAGGTTTCCACCTTTTGAGTGCCCACCTATTCTTATTTTTTGTTTATATCTTTTTGCAATTTCATTTACATATTGTGCTGAATCTCTTTGTGAAGCAATATGTGCCTTAAAGCTCATATTAAAATCTTCTTTCCAGCCAACTAAGGTATCGTCTGTACCTCTATATGTTACAAATATTGTATTGTCTGGCATTACAACTGTAACTGCAAAAAATTGTCTTTCCTCTTCTTTATTGAATTTATTTACCATATTAGTTACAAGCACTTTTCCAAACCTTGCTGACTTACCAAGTAATGGTATAAGGTACTTGTCATCTTCCCAAAGTATTCTTAAGGTTGTTTGATCAGCTTGTTCAAATCTTTTTGCAAATTCTTCTATAGTTATTTCTTCATTTTCTTCTGCTAGTTGTTCAAATGGAAAGTAAGATAGCCTTGATAAGATTAGTCCATCAATTTCATTGAACTCGTCATTTTTCAGTTCTAAGTCTCCTCTCCATTTAACATAGTCACAAACATTCGCCATATATTACTCCATTCCTTTCAACATATATTGGTTCACATTGCCATATTGAAAAAGAATTAAATTTTGGCAAGGAAAATTTTATTTAAAAGGCAAGGGCGCATACGTGTGTATGTAACCGCGTTTTAAATGAAATTTGACGCAGCCAAAATTGTAATTATTTTTCAATACTAGTCTGCTTTTTCAACAGCCTCACATATTTTACTCATGGTCTCAACACATTCTATTGGATATTCTCCTGTTGCAGTTTCTCCTGATAGCATTACATAATTTGCCATATCATATACAGCATTTGCTACATCATTCACTTCTGCTCTTGTTGGTCTTGGATTATGTGTCATTGACTCTAACATTTGAGTAGCTATTATAACTGGTTTCCCTTCTCTGTTACATTTTCTAATAAATTCTTTTTGTCTAATTGGAACTTCTTCCATTGGAATTTCTACGCCTAAATCTCCTCTTGCTACCATAATTCCATCAGACACTTCTAGTATTTCGTCAAAGTTATCTATTCCTTGTCTATTCTCTATTTTAGCTATTATTTTGATGCCTTCTCCACCATTTTCTTGTAATACTTTTTTTATGTTCAATATATCTTGTGCACTACGTACAAAAGATGCTGCAATACAATCAAATCCTGCTTTTATACCAAATTTTATATCTTCAATATCTTTTTCTGTTGGACTTGGAAGATTTATTTCCATTCCTGGAATATTTATACTTTTAGTATTAGTTAATTTTCCACCATCTATTACTTGGCACACAATATCAGTCCCTTTTATTTCAGTAACTTTTATTTTTATCAGTCCATCATTTATTAAAATAACTGTGCCTGCACTTACCTCATTGTATAAGTTTTTGTAGGTTATTGAAACTTGTGCTTTATTTCCAATTATGTCTTCTGTTTTTAGTGTAAATGTAGCTCCAGGATTTAGCCAAATTTCTCCATTTTCGAATTTTCCAATTCTAATTTCTGGTCCTTTTGTATCTAACATTAAAGAAACTTTCTTTCCAACTTTTGCTCTTACTTTTTTAAAATTTTCTATTCTTTCCTCTTGGTCTTGATAATTTCCATGTGAGAAGTTAATTCTACCTACATTCATTCCTGCTAGAATAAGTCTTTCTAATACTTCTGGACTATCAACTGCTGGTCCCAAAGTACATATAATTTTTGTTTTTCTCATTTTAAGCTCCTTCCTATACATAAAGGGCGTTTATGTTACGCCCCTTATTCTTTTGTAATCCATTTTATTAAATTTAAGTTAGCTGAATCTAATATCATTTCATGTTTTGGCATTACTCTAAAAGTATATCCATAGTTTCCACCATTTACTAGATTTACTTTTGCTTTGTAAGTATATGTTCTAGTTTCTTCATCACTGTCTTCTAGTTCCATTGGAATTATAGTAATATCATCTACTGTTCCATTTTCACTTATTCTTCCATAATATACTTGTGCTTCGATATTTTCTTTATTAATGTTTGATAACTTAACTTTACATTTTACTTCAATGTTGTTTCCTGCGTCTAAAGTAATATTATCTAAATTATTTTCTTGAGTTATTTCAATATCATCCCATGCATTTTTCATGCTTTCTTTCCAGTTGTCAAACTCCCCTACTTTTCCTAAATCAGTATAGTAATTGTTATATAAGTTGCATAATGGAATATATAGTTTTTGAACATAGTCTGTTAACATTCTAGCAGTGCTATACTTTCCACCATTTGACATTATAGATTCCTTCATGGTCTGCATCCATTTTTCTGAAATTCCATTTTCATCTTTTTCATAGTACATTGGAATTATCTTATTTTCTAATGTGTCATATATGCTTTGGCTATCTGCTCTATCTTGTGTTTCATAGTCAGAATATTCTAATGATTCTCCAACTTTCCAACCATTTTTAGAATTATATCCTTCTGCCCACCAACCATCTAAAACACTAAAGTTAATTGCACCATTAACAGCTGCTTTTTGTCCACTAGTACCTGATGCTTCCATTGGTCTTCTAGGTGTATTTAACCAAATATCTACTCCACTAACTAAGTATTTAGACATTTCTAAGTTATAGTTTTCTAATAAAAATACTTTTCCTTTAAACTGTGGTTTCATTGAAATTTCATGTATATATTTTATTAAATCTTGGCCTTCTTTATCTGCTGGATGTGCTTTTCCTGCAAATATAATTTGTACCTTTTGATTTTTATTATTTAATATTTGTGTTATTCTCTCTAAGTCTTTAAATATCAATGTAGCTCTTTTATATGTTGCAAATCTTCTAGCAAATCCTATTGTTAAAGCATTAGGGTCTAAGCCATCTACTATTTTCATTATTTCATCATAATTATATCCACATCTTCTTAGTCTATTTATTGTATTTTCTTTAACAACTGCTAACATTTTTACTTTGCGCTCTTGGTGTGCTTTCCAAAGCTCCTCATTTGGAATATCAGCTATTTTTTTCCACACCTCATTATCATAGATTTTGTCTTGCCAATATGGAATTAAATATTTATTATATAATTCTTTTAAATATGGTGAAAGCCATGAGCAAGTGTGAATTCCATTTGTTACATATGTGATAGGAGATTCATTTGCAGCAATTTCTGGCCACACTTCTCCAAATAGTTCTCTTGAAACTGCACCATGTAGTTCACTTACTCCATTTTTCTTTCCTGCAACTTTTAATGCTAATATTCCCATATTAAAGCCTGTTGTATCTATTTTGGCATTTGGCTTCATTCCCATTTGGAAAAATTCTTGTTTTGTAATTCCTAGCTTATCCCAATATCCTTCAAAGTATTTTTCTACTAAGCTTAATTCAAATATATCATTTCCTGCTGGAACTGGTGTATGTGTTGTAAATACTGTTTTTGCAGATATGATATCTCTTGCTATTGGGAAAGATATTTGTTTTTCTTTCATTAAGTTATATATTAGTTCTAATATTAAGAAAGAAGAATGACCTTCATTCATGTGATATATGGTTGGCTTATATCCTAATGCTTTTAGCATTGCTACACCAGCTTGACCAAGTATAATTTCTTGTTGAATTCTCATTTCTCGGTCTCCACCATATAAAGTTTTGGTAATTTCTCTATATTCTGGAATATTTGCATCAATGTCAGAATCAAGTAAATATAGTTCAATTCTTCCAACATTTACTTTCCAAGCTTTTAAATATATCTTTTTCTTTGGAAAGTGAAGAGCCACTAATATATCTTTGCCTTCTGAATCTTTTACACTTTCCAATGGCAAATTCTCTATATCTATATCTTTATATTCAGTTTCTTGAGCTCCACTTCCGTTTATTTTTTGATTAAAATATCCATTTTTATATAATAGACCTATTGCAACCAATGGTATGCCTAAATCACTGGCTGATTTTAGATGATCTCCCGAAAGTACTCCAAGTCCACCTGAGTAAATTGGTAATGTTTGATCTAGTCCATATTCTGCTGAAAAATATGCAATTAAGTCATTTTTATTATCTGGATATTTTTTATCAAACCAATTACTCTTGCTTTTCATATAATCTTCAAAATTTTCTACAACTCTATCATATTTTTTTAAGAATTCTGGATTTTGTGCAGCTTCTTCTAACTTCTCTTGTGTTACTAATTTTAGAAATTTTATAGGATTTTTATTTACACTCTCCCATAAATCTATATCCATTTCTTTAAATAATTTTAAAAACTCTGTATTCCATGACCACCAAAGATTGTATCCAATCTCTGATAATTTTTCTATCCTTTTTGGTAATTGTGGATTTACTGTAATTCTATTAAATATATACATATCTTCCTCCTTGGTATCTTTCACCTGTTATTATCTATTAACTTTTAATTTTTGTCAATAAATTTTAGTGCACATCTAAAAATTCTATTTCTTTTTTAGAATATTCTTCTGGTCTCAGTCCAACTTTATTTCTCATTCTATCTAATAACAAAACTATAACTATTGTAAGTATACATCCTATTACTAACATTGCATTAGAGGCTGTAGTTATTTTTAATAGCCATGATGCTATTAGTGCAACTCCTGCTCTCGCTATGCTCTCTACTAAATTGTATGCAGATGTAATTTTATTTCTCATTGCTGAATTAGTAAAGTTATTTAAATATCTTTTTATTAGAGTGTAAAAAGCTCCTTTAGCTATAAATTGTATTAAGAATAGCGCTATAAGTATTACTAGTGTTGCTTTAAAGCTAAAGTTACCTAGCACACAAAATCCTACTAGAATACACGAAACCGTTGTTGGAATAGATATTACTGCCAATGTTTTATTTGTAAATCTGTTATGAATTCTATGTTGGTTTTTTGCTGTAATTCCTGACATTATTCCAAGTGCAGCAAACACAACTCCAAAGTATTGTTCTGGCACTCCTATTTGCTCAAAAGTTCCACTTCTTAAGCTTATTAATACTCCTAATAAAGCAGCAAATGTTGCCCCAAATGCAAATAGATACTTTAGTCTGCTTGACTGTAACATATATTTTAAAGAACGTTTTATATCTTTTAAATATTGTCTTATATTCACTGATTCTTGTTCTGATTCTTTTACATCATTAAATTTAAATGCTAACATTGTTGAAATCAAACAACAAATTAAGCATAATATCAGTGGAAAATATCCATTTATTACATATAAAAAACCTGAAGCAATAGATGTTATTGCATCTGCATAATAATACCATGCTAGTCCTTTTCCATCTATCTTTGAAAATCTTTGCCCTCTTTTTCCGTCTTTTGGTAGGCTGTCATATAAAAGGTTAGTCTCTACAATGCCTTTTATATTAAATGCTACTGCTGAAAAGAATTGTCCTATAAATACAAATGCTAAATTAGTTGCAATAATATAGCTTAAAACTGATAGTACATTTATACTATTAGCCAAAATCAAACTGTTCCTTTTTCCTATTTTTTCTACTAATACTGTTAGGGGTAATTGTGTTGCCACTTTGAATATAGGGTAAAATGCTTCTGAAAGTAAAACAGCAGAAGCACTAAACCCTTTTATTTGGGTTAGAAATATAAAGTTTATTGAATAATAAAATAGCAAATCCCATGATAACATTTTATAAATGGGATATACTTTCATGTTTTGTTCTTCTTTTGTTCCTTCCAAATTAATCACCATTAAAATTATATCGATAATTATACTAAATTGTCAATAAATCTTCATATAAATTTAAGAAAATTTTAATAGCTTTTTACTGATATTAGGTTTATAATATAATTGTAATTTAAATATAGGAGTTTTTATTTATGATTAAATTTATTAAAAGGACTTTACTTTTTATACTAATTGTCGCACTCATTGCTGGTGGTTTTATTGTTTATCAAGGTCACCAAGTTTACAAAAATGCTTTAAACTCAATTAGCTTAGCTGATAAAATTGAAAAAATAAAAAAGGATGATAGCTATGTTGAATTAAGTAGTCTTCCATCTGATTATAAAAATGCAGTTATTTCTGTTGAGGATCATCGTTATTACAAACATGGACCTATTGATGTAATTGCTATTATAAGAGCTACTGTTTCAAATATACGTAGTAAAGATTTTATGGAAGGTGGTAGTACAATTACTCAACAGGTTGCTAAAAATCTATATTTCATCGGTACAGATACTAATTCAATGTACAGAAAAATTGCAGAAATATTTATGGCTTATGATTTAGAAAAAAATTATCAAAAAGATGAAATTCTAGAGTTTTACGTTAATACTATTTATTTTGGTGATGGATATTATGGTATTGAAGAAGCTTGTCAAGGTTACCTAAAAAAACCTTCTAAAGACATGACATTATACGAAGCAACTATGATGGCTGGAATTCCAAATGCACCAAGTGTTTATGCGCCCACTGCTAATATAAATTTAACTTTAAGTAGACAAAAAAAGGTTATTTCTACAATGGTTGAAAATGAATATTTAACTCAAGAACAGGCAGATGAACTGATTAAGATGCAAGAAAAAGAGGACATTTAAAAAATATCCTCTTTATTTATTTGTTTTTGGTGGGCAGAGATGGATTCGAACCATCGTACTCGTACGAGAACAGATTTCTTACTACTATAGTTTTCACTACCATTTTCATGTTTGTAGTCTGGACTTTCTCTTTATCTTATATATTAAGATACCAGGTATAAAGTCTCTACACTCGAAATTTCTTTCTAGCTCGGGATTATCATCAGCTTATACTGTTAAGACTTCCCCGAATTAGCCCGGTTTTCATCATACAATCACTTGTATGAGCTGCAATTTCTGATTTTTTGATTTTAATCAAAGCCTACAGTCTGCCGCCTTTAGCCACTCGGCCATCTGCCCATATATTATTTAGTTGTTTATATACTTTGACATTCTAATATTGTCAATAGTTTTTTGGTGCGCCATCTAGGATTCGAACCTAGGACCCACCGGTTATGAGCCGGTTGCTCTGACCAACTGAGCTAATGGCGCATTTGTAATGCAGTTTTAAGTATATGACATTTTGCTAAAATTGTCAAGTACTTAAGTAATTATTTTTTAAAAAATTTTAAAAGTGGTTAGATTTTACTCCAACCACTTTTATATCATACCTTCTTTAATTTTTTTGTTCTCCTCTTCCTTCTGGAAGTGCTGGAACTTGAAGTACAACTTTAATCTTCATAGCATAGCTAATTGCTCTAACAATTTTGCTATTTTTAATTCTTTGCCATAAAGATGGTTTTACTTCTACTCTAGTTTGTTCAAAGTATGTTTTATCCTCTGGAGTTACCTCTTCTATTTGGTCTAACACAGCTTCTACTTCATTATCTTCTTGTGGTGCTGGAATTAATTTTAATGCATCTGCTATTTCAATTCCAATATAGCTTAATGCTTTTGATCTGTCTTCAATTCTTTCCATATCTATTTCGATATGTAAGTTTGATTCTAAATTAACTATTCTTGCATTTATTAGTTTCACAGCATCTTGATAATTTTGTGATTTTGCTGATTTAGTTCTTCCTATTAAATTTAATGTATCAATTATATCCTCTGAGAAATCGTTAGAAATATTTCTTACTGTTTCTTTCCAATCATCTTCTTTATTTTCAACTGCATCTAGCGCTTCTTTTAATTCAGCTGCTAAAGCAATATTCTTTTCTCTTTGACGAATTAGTTCTTCTATTTTTTTAGTATTTTCTTCAAATTGATTTGTTGCATATTCAACTAATTCATAAGCTGCTTTATATACACTTTTAGGAAAGTTTTTCTTTTTAGGATATTCGATTAAATATGTTTTTATAGATTCTATTAAATCCTTGAAAAATGCATCCTCTTCTAATTGAATAATTTGCTTTTTGCTGTTAGGATTTATTAATTTTTGCACTTTATCCATGTTTGATAAAATTTTTTCTTCCGTGATAACCATTCTCACGTTTACTATGCCAGATCTAGACATCGTAAACTTCCCTCCTTTATCCTACGTTATTTTTCCTATGCGTTAATATTATATACTGAATCATAAAAAACTACAATAGGATTTCATCTTTTTATTTTTACATTTCTGTTACGATTTTATTACAATATTCTTACAAAGTCAAGGTTATTTTGTAATAATTTGTATTTTTTTGTAATAAAATTTTATTTGCTTTTTTTGATTTCTGCATAACGTTTAATCTTCATTGTTGTGGTTTTTTCAAATTCATCATGCTTAATTTCTAAGTTCTTGATTGCCTTATATGAAGTCAGTTTTTTATTAACTTCTTTGATTTTAGGCCAGATAATTTCTCTTATTTCTTCATCTGTCAAATTTTCTCCAATTTTATCTAAATTTGGTATAACTTTTACAGAAATAATTAATTCTTTGTTACTTGGATCTTTTTCATCTTGTTTTCCGTATACCATACATTCTTTAATTTCTGGTACTTGCGCTAATAATAGTTCAATTTCTTCTGGATAGATGTTTTTACCATTTTGAGTAACTATTACATTTTTGCTTCTTCCTGTTATATATAAAAATCCATCTTTATCTAGGTATCCTATATCTCCTGAATGGAACCATCTTTCTCCATCTATCACTTCTATTACTTCGTTTGTTGCCTTTTCATCCTCATAATATCCAATCATTAAAGTAGGAGTTTTTATCAAAACCTCTCCCTCTCCATCTTCATTAGGATCTTCTATTCTAATTTCTCCTTTTGGTATTGCTTTTCCTGCTG
>FR889108.1:5351-30279 GCA_000435755.1 Clostridium sp. CAG:508 | reverse complement strand
TGCTGAACCAACCTTAGGTTGATATTCGGGTGTTAGTGCTGCAATCGGAGCAGTTTCAGTTAGTCCATATCCTTGTAAAAATGTAATTCCTATATCTTCTACCCATTTTCCAATTTTTGCGTCTATCGGAGCTGCTGCTGATACTATAAATCTTAAGTTTCCACCTAGGTTTTCATAAATATCTGAAAATACTTTACGTTTAACATCAACTCCTACCATTTTTAGTGCATTTGTAATATGTAGCATTGAGCCAACTAGACCATCTTTGCCAGCTTTTTTTATACTTGCATTTATTTTCTTATATAAATTTTCTATCAAAAGAGGTACTGAAATTAGTACACTTGGTTTGCTTTCTAGCATATTTGGCACAATATGTTTTAGTCCTTGGCAAACTGCAATTGAGCTTCCCCACGCCATTGGAAGTAAAAATCCTATTGTTGATTCATATGTATGATGTAATGGTAATACAGAGAAAAATCTGTCTTCTGGATATACTTTTGCGTAGGCTGTCGCAGCATTTATATTTTCTGCTAAATTACGGCTTGTAAGCATAACTCCTTTTGCATTTGAAGTAGTTCCTGATGTAAATAGTAATACTTTAAATTCGTCTGGGTCAGTTTCTACTTTAGCAAAATAATCATCTCCTGAATTAACAAATTTTGTTCCTTCATTTATTAGATATTGCATTCCGACTGTTTTGTTTTGTAATCCATCTTCAGAATACATTTTTATAAAATACTTAACTTGTGGAAATTTCTCCATTATTTTTTTTACTGAATCTGCTTTTTTCTCTGAATATATAATTGCATCTGCTTTAGACCTTTTTACTACATTTTCAAGTTCATTTTCCGGTAGTTCTTTATCTGTTGGTATTGCAATTGCATCTCCACAAAGTAATGTAACATATGATACATACCAGTCGTATGTTGTTTCACTTAATATCATAATTCTTGGTCTATTTTCTAACTTTAATACTCTATTTAGTGCTGTTCCAAAACCTATTACATCTTTTCCAAATTGTTCATATGATATTTCTTCATATCTACCTTTTGGATCAAATTTCTCTAGTATAAATTCTTTGTTTGCATATGTCTTTATTGAATGTTCAAATATTTCTTTTATGCTGTTGTAGTTAGTTGCAACAAACTCCTTTTTATCTTTCTTTTTATCTTTGTTTTTTTCTATTTCATCATAATTTATATTCATTTCTTCTATTTCAGAAATGTCTTTCATTTTGAATTTTGGAAATTTAAAATCTGGTACTTTAAAGTCTCTTAAACCTCTCATTTTTATTTTCATTCCTTTCTCAAGTCTTTACCTTGACTAAAATCTAATACTTATTATACAATTTTATCTGAATTTTTGCAAGTTTTAGCATTAAAAAACGAATTATAAAAATTAATAGAGAGTGATTTCACTCTCTACTTTATTATTTATTTTCTTTTTCTATCCAATGCATCTAAGTTATCTAAGGCTTTTCCGGTTCCTAGTGCTACGCATGATACTGCATCTTGTGCTATCATTACATTTAGTCCTAGTTGTTCTTGTAAAAGTTTGTCTAATCCATCTATTAGACATCCTCCACCTGTCATATATACTCCTCTATCACTTATGTCTGCTGCAAGTTCAGGTGGCGTTTTTTCTAGTACACTATGAACTGCATCTACTACTTGCATTGCAGGTTCTATTAATGCTTCTAGCATTTCACTTGAACGAACTGTTATTGTTTTTGGAAGTCCTGTTGCTAAATCTCTTCCCCTAATATCCATTTCCATATCTTGAATTTTAGGATATACACAGCCTATGTTTATTTTTAAATCCTCAGCTGTTCTTTCTCCTATAATTGTATTATATTTCTTTTTAATATATCTTACTATTGCTTCGTCAAACTTATCTCCTGCCACTTTTATTGAAGTGCTAACTACTGAACCGCCTAAAGATATAACTGCTATATCTGTTGTTCCTCCACCAATATCAATTACCATGTTTCCACATGGTTTAGATATATCTATTCCTGCTCCAATAGCTGCTGCTATTGGTTCTTCAATTAAATATACTTTTCTTGCACCTGCTTGTGATGCTGCATCTATAACTGCCTTTTTTTCTACCTCTGTTACTTGTGAAGGTATACAAATCATAATTCTTGGTGCAAATATAAAATTACCACAAACACGGTTTATGAAATATTTAAGCATTTTTTCTGTTACAGTATAATTTGAAATTACGCCATCTCTTAGAGGTCTTGTTGCTACTATATTTCCTGGTGTTCTTCCTAGCATTCTTCTGGCTTCTTTTCCTACTGCTAATACTTCTCCTGTATTATTATCAACTGCAACTACAGAAGGCTCTCTTAGCACTATTCCTTTACCTTTAGCATAGGCAATTACGGTTGCTGTACCTAAATCTATTCCTATATCTTGTCCATACTTAAACATTTGAATCTTTCCTTTCGACAAAGTATATTTCATTTTTGTTACGTTTTCGTTACAATTATATTACAAAGTAATCAAAATAGCAATCTATTTTTCAATATTTTAGTAAAAAAATAGAATATGTTTTTACATACTCTATTTTTTCCATGTTTTACTTAGTTTATACAAATAGGCGTCCTAAAAGTAACAATTGTAATATTCCTGCTGGTCCAAATGCTGGAGTAACTTCTAGTTCTTCTGGGGTTGCTTTTAGTAAATCGTCCTCTCCTGCCATTGAAACTTTTACATTACTTACATTATCATATTTAAAACCTAATTCAAATTGTTTTTCTTCATTTACTTCTAATCCATCTATTTTCAAGTATTTAGTTCCTACATTAACTTCTCTTGGTGTATAAAAGTCAAATCTTATGTATTTATCTGTAATTTTTTCTTGTGTAGTATTTTTAATAGTACCTTTTACATTTCCATTTACATTTGATGCTTCTGCTACATTTATTGTTACTTGTGGTGCTTCTATATTTACTTCATATTTTTCCATTGGTTGATATAATGACTTAGTGTATAAGTATATCATTATATCTGAAAATACGAAGACTGTTATAAATAAAAGTACATAGCAAAATAATACTTTCATTCTAGGTCTACTATTAAATATCCATATTGATAAATAATCGCTCATATATACTCCTCTTTCTTTATTTTATAGTTTTCTAAATACCCCTGCTACTTTTCCTAAGATTTCGCATGTTGGTACAATTATTGGGTCCATTGTACTATTTTGTGGTTGTAATCTAATATGGTCTTTTTCTTTATAGAAGGTTTTTACTGTTGCTTCATCTCCAATTAGTGCTACAACTATTTCTCCATTTATTGCTGTGTTTTGTTTTTTAACTAAAATATAATCTCCATTTAAAATTCCTGCTTCAATCATACTTTCGCCACGAACTGTAAGCATAAAGCTTTCACTATTTCCAACAAAATCAATTGGGATAGGGAATGTATCTGTAATATTTTCTACAGCTAAAATTGGTTCTCCTGCTGTTATTTTACCAATAACAGGTACTTCAACCATTTCTCTACCTGTATAATAGTTTTTGTCTTCATGTTTTTTAACTGGTTCTCCGTCTCCACCTTTTAATAGACGTAAAGTTCTACCTTTTTGGTCTTCTTTTTTAATATAACCTTTTTCAGATAATTTTGCTAAGTATCCATGTACTGTTGCTGTTGATTTTAGTCCTACTGCTTTTCCTATTTCTCTTACAGATGGTGCATATCCGTTTTCTTCAACTTGTTTTTGAATAAATTTTAATATTGCTTTTTCTCTTTTATTTATTGCCATTGGATCTTTTTTTCTAGCCAAAATAACATCACTCCTTATTTATTTGTTTAATTGGTTAATATAACCATTTTTCATATCCTTTTATATAATAACACACAAACAAAAAAATGTCAAACAAATATTTGACATTTTCTGTTTTTTAATTTTATATTTCTTTATGCTGTTTCTGTTTTTTTAGTTGTTGCCTGTCTTTTGGCTTTTACTGGTTTTACTTCTGGTACCTCTCTATTATTGTTTATAATAATCTTTGGAGGTTCTCCATTTTCTACAGTTGCTTTAGTTATTATACATTTTTCTATCTTAGGATTAGAAGGAATTTCGAACATTATGTCTCTCATAATTTCTTCTATAATAGAACGTAAACCTCTAGCCCCTGTTTTTCTTTCTATTGCTTTGTCTACTATTGACTCTAGAGCTTCTTTTTCAAATTCAAGTTCAACATTGTCTAGCTTGAATAGTTTTTGATATTGTTTTACTAATGCATTTTTAGGTTTTGTTACAATATCAATTAAAGCTTCTCTGTCTAATTCTTGCAACGTGGCTATAATTGGTAATCTACCTACAAATTCTGGTATTAAACCAAATTTTAATAAATCTTGTGGTAGTAATTGTTCAAATACTTTGTATTTGTCTATGTCTTTGTTGCTTTCTATTTTTGCTCCAAAGCCTATTGATTTTTGACCAATTCTATCTTTTACTATTTTTTCAAGTCCTTCAAATGCTCCACCACAAATAAATAGTATATTTGATGTATCTATTTGTATAAATTCTTGGTGTGGATGTTTTCTGCCACCTTGTGGTGGTACAGATGCAACAGTTCCTTCTACAATTTTTAGTAAGGCTTGTTGTACTCCCTCTCCACTAACATCTCTTGTAATTGATGGATTTTCTGATTTTCTTGAAATTTTGTCTATTTCGTCAATATATATAATACCTTTTTCTGCTCTTTCAATGTCATAGTCAGCTGCTTGGATAAGTTTTAATAAAATGTTTTCTACATCTTCTCCAACATATCCTGCTTCTGTTAATGTTGTTGCATCAGCAATTGCAAAAGGTACTTGCAAGATTTTTGCCAATGTTTGTGCTAATAAAGTTTTACCACAGCCTGTTGGTCCTAGTAATAAAACATTACTTTTTTGTAACTCTACATCATCTGGTTCGTCTTGATGATTTATTCTTTTGTAATGGTTGTATACTGCAACAGATAGTGTCTTTTTAGCTTCATCTTGGCCAATTACATATGAATCTAAAACCTCTTTTATTTCAGTTGGTTTAGGTAATTCGTCTCCCACTTTGGTTGTATACGTAATTTCGGCATCTTCATATATTTCTTCTTCTAAAATATTATTACATACCTTTATACATTCATCACAAATATATACTCCAGGTCCTGCAATAATTCTGCCTACTGCTTCTTGTGATTTACCACAAAAAGAGCATTTTACACCTTTAGTTTTATTTGCCATTTTTAGCTAATTTCCTTTCCATTTTATATAATTAAACTCTTTTTTCCATAATACCATCAATAAGTCCATATTTTAGTGCTTCTTCTGCTGTCATATAATTATCTCTTTCAGTATCTTTGTTAATTACTTCTAATGGTTGACCAGTTCTTTCACTTAAGAATTTATTTAATTTTTCTCTTGTTTTAACCATATGGTCTGCATGGATTTTAATTTCTGTTGTTTGGCCAGATAAGCCGCCACCACCAATTAGTGGTTGATGGATTAAAATTTCTGCATTTGGTGTTGCAAATCTTTTGCCTTTTTCACCTGCTGCTAAAAGTACAGCTCCCATACTTGCAGCCATTCCAATACATATAGTTGAAACTGGACATTTTATATAATTCATTGTATCTACAATTCCCATTCCATCTGTAATAGATCCGCCTGGGCTATTGATATATAAATGAATTTCTTTATCTGGGTCTTCTGACTCTAAGAATAATAATTGTGCAATTACTAAACTTGCTGAGGTTTGGTTAACATCTTCTCCTAAAAATATAATTCTATCTTTTAATAGTCTTGAGAAAATATCATATGATCTTTCTCCTTTTGCTGTTTGTTCAATAACATAAGGAACCAAACTGTTTTGTTCTTTCATATTTGTACCAACCTTTCTCTTTGGATTTCATAGTAAGGCAAAATACATTAAATGCATTTTGCCAAAACTAGATAATAATTATTTTTTAAATTTTGCATTATCAACTATGAACTTAATAGCTTTTTCAAATTTCATATTGTTTTCGATATATTCTTTTACATATTCATTTTTAAGCATTTCTTCTTCAGTTTTGCCATAGTTTTTAGCCATTTCTTTAAGTTTTTCTTCAACTTCTTTTTCTTCTGGCTTAATGTCTTCTTCTTTGATAATAGCTTCTATTACTAATCTTGATTTAACAGCTTTTTCAGCTTGTTCTTTCATTTCATCTTTTACTTGTGCTTCTGTTTTTCCAGATAGCATAAAGTATTGTTGTAATGTCAAACCTTGATATTGTAATCTTTGTTCAACGTCTTTCATCATGTTTTCTACTTCGCTGTCAATCATTCCTGATGGAATTTCCACTTCAACATTGTCGCAAACTGCATTTATAGCAGCTTCTTCTGTTTCATATTCTGCTCTTTGCTCATTTGTTTTTTGCATTTTTTCTTTAATGCTATTTTTTAATTCTTCTAATGTATCAAATTCGCTAACGTCTTTTGCAAATTCGTCATCCATTTTTGGAAGTTCTTTTTTCTTTATTTCATGAAGTTTTACTTTGAATACAGCTGGTTTTCCTGCTAATTCTTTAGAGAAATAGTCTTCTGGGAAAGTAACTGTAATATCTTTTTCTTCATCTAATTTCATTCCAATTATTTGATCTTCAAAACCTGGAATAAATGTGTTGCTTCCGATTTCTAGTTCATGCTTTTCTGCTTTTCCACCTTCAAATGGAACACCATCAATAGAACCTTCAAAGTCGATAACTGCTATATCTCCTTTTTCTACTGGTCTATCTTCAACACTTACTAATCTTGCATTATGTTCAGCCATATGTCCTAGTTCATGTTCTATGTCATGATCAGATACATTATACTCAATTTTTTCTAATTCTATACCTTTATATTTTCCTAATTTAATTTCTGGTTTTACTTGTACTACTGCTGTGAATATAAGGTCTTTTCCTTTACCAATTTGAGTAATGTCAATATCTGGTTGGCTTACAGCTTGGATATTGTTTTCTTTAATTGCTGCATCAAAAATATCTGGTACTAATTCGTTAAATGTGTCTTCATGGAATATTTCTGTTCCATATTGTTTTTCTACCATTTGCATTGGTGCTTTACCTTTTCTAAAGCCTGGAATTGTAAAGTATTTAGCTGTTTTTGCATATACTTTTTTCATTGCTTCATCAAATTTTTCTGCTTCTATTACGAAACTTAATTTTACTTCATTTTTGTTTTCTGTGTTTTCTACTTTTACACTCATTTTATAATCTTCCTTTCAAAAAAATAATTTAGCTTTTATATTATACCACATTTTTCAAGTATTTCAAGTGTTTATGTAACTTTAATTACATCAAAGTTTAAATAATCTGCACTTATTAGTTTAAATTCTATTCCGTCAACAATTCCTTCTACTGCATCTTGATGTGATTTTCCATGCAAATGGCCATAATAGCATCTTTTTATATCGTATTGTTTTAGTATTTTTAAAAAATCCGATTTTTTATTTGTATTTGATATTGGTGGGTAATGCATAAATACTATTATTTCCTTATCATCTCCATATTTTTTTATTCCATCTTCAATAGCTAACTGTAAACGAATACTTTCTCTTTTTATCATTTTGCTACTATTTTCTGTGTCTAGTAAATTCCAACCTCTAGTTCCTGTTAATAATTTATTCTCTACTAAGTAACTATTGTTATATATAAAGTCAATATTTTTAAATTTATTTTCTTCCAAGAAATTTCTCATATTTGTTACTGTTGTCCACCAATAGTCATGGTTTCCTTTTAATAACAATTTTTTTCCTGGTAATGAATTCAGGTATTCAAAGTCTTTGTAGGTATCTTGTAAATACATAGCCCATGAAAAATCGCCCGGCAATACAACTGTATCCTCTGGTTTAACTTTAGATATCCAATTATTTTTAATCTTTTCGCTGTGTCCCTCCCAGTTTTCTCCAAATATGCTCATAGGCTTATCTTGTGAAAATGAAAGGTGCAAATCAGCAATTACGTATATTGCCATTTGATTTTCCTTTCTTTAATTTATGCCTAAGTTTGGTACTGCATTTAGGCTTAAGTCTGATGTATTTCCTGTCATATATGTGTAATATCCTGCTGATGCTATCATTGCTGCATTATCTGTACATAATATTGGTTCTGGATAATATATATCATATCCTTTATCCTTTAGTTTTAAGAATTCACTTCTTATATATGAATTTGCAGATACTCCTCCTGCTAGTGCTATTTTATTTATATTTAACTCTTTTGCTGCTCTTATTGTATGATCTATTAACACCTCTGTAATAGTTTTTTCAAAGCTATTACACAAATCAGCTTTGTTTATATCTGGATTTTTGTGGTGTAGGTTTATAACTGCAGTTTTTATACCACTAAAACTAAAATCCAAATTTTCTATATGTGTCTTTGGAAGTTCTATGTTTGGATTTCCTTCTTTTGCAAGTTTGTCCACTTTTGGTCCACCTGGATAACCTAAGCCAATTACTCTTGCGACTTTATCAAAAGCCTCTCCTACTGCATCATCTCTAGTTCTTCCTAGTACTTCAAATTCCGAATAACTTTTTATATGTACTAAGTGTGTATGTCCACCTGAAATTACCAAACATAATAATGGTGGTTCAAGTTCTGGGTGTGTAATATAGTTTGCTGCTATATGACCATGTATATGGTTTGTTCCTACTAGTGGCTTATTTAGTGCATAACTTAGTGCTTTTGCATATGATACGCCTACTAACAAGGCTCCTACTAATCCAGGTCCATAGGTACAAGCAATTATATCTATGTCATCCATAGTAATATCAGCTTGGTTTATAGCTTCTTTTACTACATTTGAAATAGCCTCTATATGATTTCTAGAGGCTATTTCTGGCACTACTCCACCAAATTGTTCATGTATTTTTATTTGTGAATTTATTACATTAGAAAGAACTTCCCTTCCATTTTTTACAATAGAAGCAGAAGTTTCATCACAACTTGATTCAATTCCTAAAGTTATTATATCTTTCATTTTAAATTTCCTTTTACATAAATAGACTAAAGAGTCCACTAACTAAACTATCTATTCCAGATGTTATTGCATCAATTGCTGGAGAAATAATTAGGCTTGCTATTGGTGTAATCCAAATCACAAGGAATATTATATAAAATACTTTTTCGTGCTCTTCAAACCATCTTTTTGCATTATATGGTAAAAATCCCATCAATACTTTTGAGCCATCAAGTGGTGGCAATGGTATTAAATTGAATACTCCTAAGCCCACATTTACAATTACAGCATATTGTAGCATTGTCATTATACTCATACCTGTTTGTGTTCCAATTGCAAAACCTGTAGCAAATACTTGTAATGCATAAAATATAATTGCAATTACAAATGCTAGTAAGATATTCATTATTGGTCCTGCTGCAGCAACTATTGCTTCTCCTGCCCTAGCAGATATTTTTCTATCAAAATTATTAGGATTTATTTCTACTGGTTTTCCCCATCCTATATGAGTAAACACTAATAATACTACAGCTATTGGGTCTAGGTGTGTTAGTGGATTTAGGTTAAGCCTTCCCTGTACTTTTGGAGTATCATCTCCTAGTTTATATGCTGCTAATGCATGAGCATATTCGTGGAAAGTTATTGCTACAAGTACTCCTGGTAATGTAAGGAGCACACCTAGTATGTCAAAACTTCCACTGAATAAGTTCATTATAACAATAAGTCCTAAGATTATATATAAATATCTAGTATCAAAATTCATTAAAAATTACCTTTCTTTTCGTTTCCCCTTTTATTTTAATTATTTGAGTATTTTTCTAATAATTTAAATACATATTTTTCTGAATAATCACCATTATATACTGTCCTTGGTATTGCTGGATCTAGAATGCTATAATAATAGCCATAACATTT
This sequence comes from Clostridium sp. CAG:508, assembly GCA_000435755.1. Classification (GTDB taxonomy): domain Bacteria; phylum Bacillota; class Clostridia; order TANB77; family CAG-508; genus CAG-273. Next base: position 20,371 of record FR889108.1, on the reverse strand, counting down.
AACGACTCTGTCTGTATTTATCCAACCGTTTCCGGAATCCGGAAAAGTTTCTTCACTGTGATCTTTTTTGTCTTTATTTATTAATTTTTTTAATTCTTTTATTTCATCTTTACTTAGATTAATTTTAGCCTTTTCTTTCATGCCATCTTTAATAATCATTAAACCATTTTCATAAATTGTGGCATCTCCGTATTTACTCCCGCAGGTATAAAATATTTCTCTATTACCAACTTGTGCATAATCTTGAATGCCCATAACTTTAAGATAAAGCTTATAAGACAGGTATACTATACCAATAATTAAAAATATTGCTAATATAATTTCTATTACTAATAATAATTTTTTTAATTTCATATTATTTGCCCCATTTTTTATTTATTTCGCACAAAAAATTTATCTTAATTTCTCAGCCACTTGTTTTATTGTAGTTTCCATCTAAAAATTAGTCTAAAGGTTTCATTGTTGGGAAGAATAATACATCTCTTATAGATGCTGAGTCTGTAAGTAACATTATTAACCTGTCTAGTCCTATGCCCATTCCTCCTGTTGGTGGTAAACCAATTTCTAATGCAGTAACAAAATCCTCGTCCATTCCACCAGCTTCTTCGTCACCTTTTTCTTTTGCTTCCGCTTGTTTTGCTAATCTTTCATATTGATCTATTGGGTCATTTAATTCTGAATATGCATTTCCATATTCTCTACCACCAATAAATAATTCAAATCTTTCTACTAATCTTGGATCATCTTTTCTTCTTTTTGTAAGTGGTGATATTTCTACTGGATAGTCTATTATAAATGTTGGTTGTATTAATGTATCTTCAACAAAAGTATCAAAAAATTCATTTATAATATGTCCTCTTGTATTTTTTAATTCTTCATATTCTACACCTTTTTCGTCTGCTATTTTTCTAGCTTCCTCATCTGTTTGAATAGTATTGAAATCAATGCCTGTAACTTCTTTTATTGAGTCAATCATTGTTACTCTTCTCCAGCTTGGAGTTAAGTCAATCGGTGTCCCTTGATATGTTATTTTTGTTGTTCCTAGTACGTTTTTAGCAACAGTAGAAATTAATTCTTCTGACATATTCATCATATCATTATAATCTTCATATGCTGAATACCATTCCATATTAGTAAATTCTGGATTGTGTTTTATATCCATTCCTTCATTTCTAAAGTTTTTACCAATTTCAAATACTTTGTCAATTCCACCAACTGTTAATCTTTTTAGGTTTAACTCTGGTGCAATTCTTAAGTACATATCTAAGTCTAAAGTATTATGGTGTGTGATAAATGGTCTTGCTGCATCACCTGTTGCTACTGTTGTAAGTGTTGGTGTTTCAACTTCCATATATCCTTTTCCATCCATAAACTTTCTTACTTCTTTTATTATTTTGCTTCTTAGTTCAAAAGTCCTTCTAACTTCTGGGTTTACTATTAAGTCTATATATCTCTGTCTATAACGAATTTCTGTATCTTTTAATCCATGGAATTTTTCTGGTAATGGTCTTAAAGATTTTGAAAGTAATATAACTTCTTTTGCATGTACAGATATTTCTTCTGTTTTTGTTTTAAATACAAAACCTTTTATTCCTATGATATCTCCTATATCATAAGTTTTGAATAGTTTGTAACTTTCTTCACCTAGATCATTTATACTAACATAACTTTGAATTCTACCTGTTGAATCTTGAATTGTACAGAATGATGCTTTTCCCATTATACGTTTGGCCATAATTCTACCAGCTATTGATACATCTTTTCCTTCAAAAGCTTCATAGTTTTCTTTTATTTGACTAGCTACTTCTGTTCTATCATATTTAGTAATTTCAAATGGGTTTTTACCACTTTTTTGTAGTTCCTCCAACTTTTCTCTTCTTACTTTCATAAGTTGATTTAAGTCTAACTCTTGTTCTTGGTTGTTTACGTTGTTTTCTTCCATACACAATTCCCCTTTTTCGTTAAATTTTATAATATTTCATATTATATATCAAAATTGTCAATATGTAAACATTTGGAAGAAAATTTATGAAAACTTTTATTATGAAGCTTTTCTTAATTCTTGTGCATGTGCTTTAGCAATTTCCGTAACTTCTCCTGATGAAATTCTTGCAATTTCTTCAATTGTTTCTTCTTCACTTAGTTTTTTAATTTGCGTATATGTTTTGTTTTCCTTAGTTTGTTTACTTATATAATAGTTATGGTCTCCTTTTGCCGCAATTGATGGTAAATGTGTAATGCAAATTACTTGATGTGATTTTGCTATTGATTTCATTTTTTCTGCTACTGCTTTTGAAGCTTTGCCACTAATTCCTGTGTCAATTTCGTCAAACACTAATGTACTTACTTCATCAACATCTGCTAACACATTTTTTATTGCAAGCATAATTCTTGCCATTTCTCCTCCTGAAGCTATTTTTACAAGTGGTTTTAATTCTTCTCCAATATTGGTGCAAATCATAAATTCCACCTCATCTATTCCTGTTTCGTAGAATTTGTCTGCTGTATCTACTTGTATTTCAAATCTAGCATTTGGCATTTCTAAGTCTTTTAATTCTTTGTTTATTTTAGTAGATAATTCCTTTGCATATTTTTTTCTAGTATTTGTCATATTGTTTGCAATTTCAAGTAATTCTTGTTTTAATACATTTATTTTTGCTTTTATTTTTTTGTGATATTCATCTAAATTCTCAATTTTATGTATTTCTTCTTCTACTTTGCTTGAATATTTTAGTATTTCTGAAATTGTATTTCCATATTTTCTTTTTAATGAATAAATTAAATCTAGTCTATTTTCTATTTGATTTCTTTCTTCTTCGTCAAAGTTAACGTCCTCTCTCATATAACTTAGATCCCTTGCTAGTTCTTGTATATCATAGTAACTGCTTTTTAGTATACTTAATTTCTCAGTATATTTGCTACCACAGTCTTGTATTTTCTCTAAACTGCGAATCGCATTACTTATTGCAACTACTGCATTTTCATTTAATTCATTATCAACTTCACATAAGTTATCTTTTAATTTTTCTGCATTTTGCATCATTTTGTGTTTTTCTTCAAGCTCTTCCTCTTCATTTTCTTTTAAGTTTGCTTGTTCAATTTCGTTATATTGATAACGTAGTAAGTCAAGTCTTCTTTCTTTTTCCTGATCTTCTCCATATGTGTTTTTTAGCTCTTGTTTTAAAGTGTTATATTCTGCAAGTTTTACTTTATATTTATTTAGGTTATCTTCTAATTCTTTGCCGATAAACTTATCTAAATATATAATATGTTGCATAGGGTTCAAAATTAATTGACTATCATGTTGTCCATGAATATCAAGTATTTTGCTCATAAATTCTTTTAACTCATTTACAGTAACTAATCTTCCATTTATTTTACATAAATTTCTACCATTTAGGTGTATTTCTCTTGATACTATAATATTATTTTCTATTGCTAATTCATTATCTGGACAATAAAAATTTGCTTCTACAAATGAAAATTCTTCTCCATTTCTGATCATTTCTTTTGAGAATCTACCACCTGCTAAAATTGCAAGTGAACCAATTATTAAGGTTTTTCCTGCACCGGTTTCTCCTGTTAATACATTAAAGCCTTCATTCAAATCAAGGCTCAAATCATCTATAATTCCAACGTTTTTTATATGTAATGTAGTAACCATTTTTATCTCCTTTATACGAATTATTGTTTGTACATTTGTATTATATACCAAATTTTTGTTTTGTCAACTACTTTTATTTACTTTTCACAAAAAATATGATACAATTTCGTTATTCACTTAATGTGACTATATTGAGAAAGGAGCATATTATGGCTAAGGACAACTTGAAGTTGACCCCTGGTAGTGTCAATAAAGAGATTATTGACAAAATCAAACTTGATGCTTCTCGGCAAGTTCCTGAGTTTCTGACTCCGGAGACGACCTCAAAAAAAGTGAAGGAAAGCACAGGAAAAAAAGTAGTTACCAAAGCCCGTCAGGTAAAGGCTCCTAAGTAACCAAAAAACAGAAGGAAATGCAAATTGCATTTCCTTCTATTTTGCATGTCTACTGCATACTTTTTTACAAAGTAAAAGACTTAGAAATAACTATTTTTTTAGCTTTCTAAGTCTTTATATTTGGTGACCCCTACGGGAATCGAACCCATGATTCAGCCTTGAGAGGGCTGCGTCTTAACCGCTTGACCAAGGGGCCATTTTAGCTTACTTAAATAATATAACATATTTGTAAGCTTTAGTCAATACAAGTATCTACAAAATTTTAACTCTCCATTTTCATCATTTCAAATAATCTGTCATCTTGTTTTGTTAGATATAAGTATCCTATTAGTGCTTCAAATGCTGTAGCATACATATAATCTTGCATACTTGCATTTTTAGCAATATGATGTGTTTGTGTATTTCTCCCTCTTCTTACTATTTCTTTTTCTTCCTCTGTTAGTATTGTTTCTAGTTTTTTTAAGGTCTCTGCTTGTGCTTGTGCTTTTACATATTTTACGGATTTTATATGTAATTCATGTGGTTTTAATTTTGTGGTGTCTACTAATTTTGTACGAATATATAGTTCATATACACAGTCACCCACATATGCCCAAGTTAATGGAGACATTTGATTTACTTCTTCTATTCCTTTATTTCTATTAAATATTTCCAATATTTACTCTCCTTTTACTGTTTCAAGTGTAATTCTTCCTAATCTTCCGCTTCTAAAATCATCAATTATTATGTTTGCAACTTTTTCTATGTCTATTTCTCCTCCTGAAATAATCGCACCTCTTTTTCTGCCAATTAAGTTCATAACCTCTAATACTTTTTCGTTTGGTTCTAGTTCTTGGTTCTGCATTATTTCGTTTACTTGTTCTTCAGTTAGTTTATATCTTTCCATTAGATTTGGAGTATAATTTGTAATCAATGTTCTTAATAGCTCAAATCCAATTTCAACAGTTTGTAGAACATCATCTTTAATCGTTCCTGTATATGCTAAATTTGTAGCTACTTCTCTTTGGTCTAATTTTGGCCATAAAACCCCAGGTGTATCTAATAGTTCTATTCTGCTTGATACTTTTATCCATTGCTTTTGTCTTGTTACTCCCGGTTTGTTTCCTGTTTGTGCTACATTCTTTTTTGCTATTCTATTTATAAATGAAGACTTGCCTACATTTGGTATTCCTAATATCATTATTCTTATTGATTTGCCTATTCTACCTTTGTTTTCAAATTTTTCATTATCATAAATCTGCTCTATTTTTTTAATTGACTCTTGTATTCCTTTGCCTGATACTGAATCTACAAGAACTGCTGGAATATTATTTTTTTCAAAATATTCTACCCATTTTTTATTTTCTTTTTCACAGGCTAGATCACATTTATTTAAGATTACTAATCTTTTCTTGTCTTTTATAATTTCTTTTATATCTGGATTTTGACTAGCAATAGGTATACGTGCATCTAGTATTTCTGCAACTATATCAATTAGCTTTAGGTCTTCTATTATTTGCTTTCTCGTTTTTGCCATATGTCCGTGGGTACCAGTTAATATTCATTTTATTTTCTTCCATTTTTCTCCTCATTTTTCAAATTCTATAAAGCTTTTCATATTTTGAGTAGCCATTTTGCTGTTTGTGATTATTTGGCTCATTTCTTTATCAAACCATTTTGGAAGTTCTATTTGAGCTGCTTGTTCTTTACTTTTAAATTCTATTTCTGCAAATACTACTCCTTCATACACTTCCTTAAATACATCAACTTCAATTTTTAATTCATCTACATATGGAATTACATATCTGTCTTTAGATAAGGTAATATATTCCGCATTTATTTTTAATGCATCATATTCTTCCTTTGTTATCTCTTTTTCAAATTCATTAACAGATATTCCAACTTTCATTGTTTTTACTGTATATACATATTTAGTATTGCCACTTTTTTCAATTTTTCTTTTTCTTACTGCTGTATAATCATCTACATACAAGTAATCTTGTGTGATGGTTTTTTTAGGATATTTACTAATTATTTCATTTATTGCATTAATATCTTTTACTAAAAATTTTCTTTCTATTTCCATTCTTAACTTCATCCCTTTGGTAAATGTAAATTTGGTTGGAAAAATTTATATTCCCAACCTTATAATGTCCTATATTGATTTTTATCTGCTCTTTCATCTAATTTTCTATCATAATCTTTGTTTTTATAAAACCAGTCTGTTTGCTTGTGCACCGGGTTCGCCTTCCTGTTTTTATCCAACAATACATCAAAGAATGCTGCAACTGGAATTATAACTCCTATTAACGCAACAAATATATTCATATATAACTCTAGTGACGCTGTATTATTTATAATAGCAACTATGTTCTGATATATATATACTCCATAATAAAATAAATGTGCAATTAAATATATTGTAACTGCTAATAACTTTCTTTTTGGTATAAAACATATACATATAAATGTTATAAATAATAGTGTAATTTCCATAGTCATATCCATAGGTGTTAAAACAAGCTCTGTTCCCATAGCATATAAAACTGTTGCTACAACTCTATATCCCCAAAATAAAAATGCAAATATGGCTATTAGCCAACTAGATAAATTTTTCATATATTCTTTCTCCTTTTAAAGATATGGAGACATGCCCTTTGGGTAAAGGAAATGTCTCCAAGTATTTTTAATCTACAAAATTGAATTCATCTTCAAATTTCTCTTTGAATTTCTCGAATACTTTATTAAGTACTTCTTCATCTTCCACACTAACATAAGATTCTTCATCTTCTGATTCTGTGTCTTCTAATTTAAGAATTACAACCTCACCAGGTTCTTCTGTTTCTTCTTCTTCAACTGGTAAAAGTACTACATATTCTTCTCCTTCATATTCTATTAAATCTAAGAATTCAAATTCAACTTCGTTTCCATCTTCATCATTTAATATGATTATATTGTCTAGTTCTTCTCCTTCATTTACGTTTTCTACTTCTTTGTTTAAATCTTCACTCATTTTAAACTTTCTCCTCTCGTTTTTTATATATTATAAATTGTATTTCTACAATGTTAATATCTATTTTTTAGTATTTCTATTTTTTCAACATTTATGCATTGTTCTTCTGCTTATTCATGTATGTTTCAAGAATATATACAGCAGAAATAGTATCTACTATTTGCCTTTTTTTATTTTTATCTATATTAAGATAGTTCATAGTCTTATGTGCTGCTACAGTTGTTAGCCTTTCATCTATTGTTTCTACTGGAATTTTTGGAAATTTGCATCTTAATTTATGTATAAACTTTTCCGTCACTTCAACTCTTTCAGTTTTACTACCATCCATGTTTATTGGCATGCCAATAACAAAAGTATCAACTGAATATTGATTTAAAATTTCATCTAATCTTTTTAATACCAGTTTATCATTACCGTTGTGATGTACTGTTTCTAACCCTTGGACAGTTATATTTAGTTCATCAGTTATGGCTAGTCCAACTCTACTATCTCCATAATCAATTCCTAATTTTCGCATTTTGCTATTCTTCCAATCCAATATAGTTTTTTACCATTTTTTCAAGTAGTTCATCTCTCTCAATTTGTCTAATTAGATTCCTTGCATCATTATGACTCGTAATGTATGTTGGGTCTCCTGATAAAATATATCCAACTATTTGATTTATTGGATTATATCCTTTTTCTTCTAGAGCATGGTATACTTCTTTTAAAATTTCCTTTGCTTTAATATTTTTGTCTTTTTCAACTTTAAAGCTGACAGTTTCATCAGATATCATATAACCTTCCCCCTTATAAATAATTGATTGTATTTTCTTCTTTATCTGCTTCATCTAAATATTCTTCCAATTTCTTAGTAAGTCCTTCCAATGCTGTTCCTTTGTAATATGTAGATAAAACAATATTTATTTTTGGATTAGCTCCTTCAATTTCTATTTTTTCTATCTTTTCTTTTAATTGCCCCATAAAGCTAACTATTGCATTTAATTCAATTCCTGAAAATACTATAGCAAATTTTGGTCCCATATATCTAACCAGAATATATTCTTCTGCTAAATTTGAACTTACTTCTTCACTTACAGCTGTTACTATTTGATTTCCTGTTTCTCTACTAAAATTTTCGTTTATATCTTCTAGATTAGTAATTTTAAATAAACATACTGTTGAAGTTGTATATTTATCAATGATTTTTTTACCTTCACCAAATAGATACTCTGCAGATTTTAAACTAGTAAATTTGTCTTCTCTTACTATGTTCTCAATCACTTGCTGATTTTCAACTGTTTTTAATACAGATACAATATTATTTTTTATAACTTCTAATATAGTTGTATCAACATTATCAAATTCATGTGGTTTGCTTCCTTCTATAATCCAATATCCAATATATACATTTTCTACATAAAGTGGGAAAAACATTGCCGATTTAGCTCTTCCAAACTCCATTTTTTGATATGGAAGTCTTTCTCCCTCTCGTTCGATAGTAATATATTTAGGTGTTGCTGTTTGTATACTGTCTTTAAATATTTCTTCATTTTGTAAATTTCTCAATGTATCCCAATGTTTTTGTTCAACATTTGATGCTCTCACCACATATTCTGTACCGTTATATATAACTATTGTTGAATACTTAATATTATACCTTTCAATTAAAATGTTATTTATCTTTTCAATCTTTTCATTAACAGAGGTAACTTCACTAATAGTATTCATAAAGTCCTGTAATATATTTAAATTTGTTATTTTTTGGTTTATATTATTAAAATTTTCTATTTTTTTACTTATTGATAAGTTATAGAAAAATAAACATATAACTATTATTATCAATACAATTATGATTGCTAGTATCAAAAAATCACCTCTTTTACAATGTTTAATGTTTTATAATGTTTAATAATTATTTTTCATTCTATTTAATGTATTATTCATGCTTGGTGAAAAAGAATTGTTTGGATTATAACTACTGTATGAGTTATTTCTTGCATTATTGTTTATCAAAGGATATACCATATCGCCTAATACATTAAGTGATGCAATAAAATTCTTAGAATATCCATTTAGAGTTATTTTACAGTTAATGATTCCATCTAAATATTTAGCATAAGTTTGTTCTTCAAATGGAATTGTACAGTAATTAACTGTATCTTTATTAAATAATTCTGTCATAAATGACATTGCTGGATCATTGTAATATGCAATTCCTCCAATAATGGTTTTCTCATTAACACTTTTTAAGTTTACCATTTTATTTAATACAATTCTTATTTTTTCTGGATTTAACATGTTTTTAGCTTTTAAATTTCTTAAAAATGCAGTAAGTGGTTGTATCGTTAATATATCCAAGCTTTGTACTAAATATATTTCTTGCACTTGTGCAAAATAGTTATAATCAGTTTCAAAATCACAATCTAAAATAACTAGCGAATAATTTTTAGTTAAAGTTGCTAATATATTTGTATAGTCGCTTTCAGCTTGTGTATCACCTGGAAGTGTAGTATACACAGTTAAGTTTTTATGAACTTGAATTCCTTGTGCATTTCCAATCTTTAAATTTTCTATACAAGAATATGCTACATTTCTTAGATTTTCTTCATTCTCTGTGTATATATAATATGCATTTTTATTTCTTGTCAAATCTAAAATTGCTACATTTATTCCTTTTTGTGAAAGTAGCTCTGCCGTATTGTTAACTAAGAATGATGTACCGTTTTTTGAAGTTCCAACAAATGCAACCACTTTTTTATCTTTCGTTAACATACTAGCCGTATTCATGCTATTGTAACTGTTATTAGTTGTTGGAGCTATTGGAGTTACTGGAGTTGTTGGTTCTTTAAATGACTCTATTCTTTCAACTTTTTGTGGTGTTTCATTCATTGCAGTATTTTCTCCAATTGGACTTTCAGCTTCTTGTTCGAATAAAAAATCTGAATCTAAACCTGGTAAAATCATATCATCATCAGAACTTGTTGTTGCTTTTGGAGTTTCGTCTTCTTCTCCTAATTCAAATAGATTTAGTGGTGATGTTTCTTCTTCCGGCATAGGTAATTCTGGTGCTTCAATTTCTTCGCTTTGAGCAACTTCTTGTACAGGTTCTTCTACTTGTTTCTTAGGTCTGCCTCTTCCTCTTTTTACTACATTAGTTACTGGCTCTTCAGTTTGTATTTTTCTAGGTCTGCCTCTCCTTTTTGGTTGTACTGATTCAGCTTCTAGTTCAACTGTTGGTTCAACAGTAACTTTTCTAATTGGTTCAACCTCTGACTTTGCTGTTGGTACAATATCTTCAAATGCACTGTCTAAATTTGCAATATTTGGTGCTTCCTCTTTTTCAATTTTTTCTGCTTTAGGTAGTTCAACTGGTTTTACTTTTTTAATTTTATCAGTGCTTATTGAAGATGGTATAATAACTGGTTCTGTTATTCTATTTTTACTTAAATTTTTTTGGATTATTTCCAGATTTGATTCTTCTTTTTTCGGTTCTCTTTTTGGTTGATTATTTTTAGCATAATCATTGTATTTTGGTCTGCTTGTTGTCGCTGTTCCAAAAGATACTACCTCTTGGTACTTTGGACTATTAGCTTCTAATACTGCTTTGACATTTAAAGGTAAAAATTTTGCAATTAGTCTTAATTGAGGATCTGTATATTGACTAGCTATATGTTCAAAGCTTTCAACATACTTTTCCTCATTTCTTCCTAGTTTCTTATAGTGATTTAATATATTTTGAATTTCGACTTCACTAACGTCTCCTTCATTTTCTGCTTTATAATCTACATCCTCTGAATCCACATGATAATACATTTTCGCTTCTTTTTTACTGCGAGGATGATTTATTAATTTACACACTTCAGTAATACTCCTATCTTTTCCAATAAGAGCATTATATACACCTATTCCAAATAATTTTACTAATAATGCATCAGATTTTTCTCTTCTATCTGCACAAATTAAAATTATTGGAATGTCATTTCCATTTTGTTGTGTTGCCTCATCACTAATACTATCCAATTTTTCAAATATAAATTTGTCTATCTGTTCATAATTATTATTTGAAAATGGTTGTAAATCTTCACTTATAACTATTCTATCATAAGTTTTATCTCTTTGTAATTCTTTAACTATTGCATTAAAATAATATACGTTTTTTGCAGAGATAATTTCTTTGTATTCTTGTTGATATTTTTTTGTGATCGACTCAGAAATATTTTCATTATTAACTGCAAATAATACCTTCATTTGTTTTAACCCCTCCAACCTCTAACAACTATCGCAAAAATCAATGGTAATACTTGGCAAATCACCATTACTGTTATAATGGCAACTAATACACCAAATCCTTTGTCTTGAACATCTAATTTTCTAATACCTATAACATAACGATAAATTGCTGCGAATACTATTCCTACAAATCCAAAAGGAATACTATATATTCTAACAATATTTAAGATGTATGCAACTAATCCATACGTGTTATTACCATATGCTACTTGATAATCTTCTAGTGCCTTTAAGGCTTTATCTTTCATTTCAACTAAATTTGTAGTTGCTGTTTCTGATGTTAATACATTTTGGTTTGTGTTACTTGCATATACTGTAACTGTTCCAAATATAAATAATAAAATAAATAATATTGCGACTATTTTTTTCATAAATGTTGCCCCTTTTCAATTTTTATTTTTTCATATACTATATGATACAATAAAGTAAAGAAAATAGCAAGAAAAAACTAGAGATTTTTGAAAAAATCTCCAGTTTTTTTCTTATAAGTTATTATATAAATATTTCATCCAATAATATACTCCATTTGCCCATTTTTTGTCTGTTGCATATTTTACATTAACTCCTGTAAGTGTTGGTCCATTGTAGTAACTTCCGTCTGCTGTATTTCCATCATATATTTTAGTTCCTTTTGGATTTAAATAATATTTTGTAAACACTCTTGCCAGTAAATCTATTCCTTCTGAATAGTCTTCAAAATCATATGCACTATTGTAGGAGTCTCTATCATAAGCACCATATCCAAACAAATTCTTTTTGTTTGTCGCTATGCTCGAACCTCCCCAACCACTTTCGTGTATTGCTACAGCTGCAATAAATATGCCGTTTACATTATATTGTTTTTCTGCATAATAGAAATATTGTGCATTGTTTTTAAATATGTTTGATTTGTCTTTTTTCTCATTAGCAAAAACTTTTTTAAATTGTTCTAAAGACAATCCACTAGGTTTATTCAATTTCATATTAAAACTTAGTGTATTTAACAATTGTTGTTTTGTATATTTACTATTTGGTGCAGTTATTTGTTCTTGTTTTGATTCATTTGGATTTAAATATGTAAAACATTCTGCTTTCGCCCAACCAATATATGTTTGATACTTAACTTTATACCAATTTCCTTGCTTTGCCATCAATTCCACTTTTGTATTTTTATATAAAGTTATAAGTTTTTCACTCTCCTCTTTTGGTTCAATTCTAATAGCTAAGAAACTAGTGGTAAGATAGAGCTTGTCCCCTATTTTCACTTTATAATTTGACTTATAAGGTCCTGTACCAATTTCAACAATTTTGTTTGTTGATGCTTTTGTGATAGTACTTCCAACTTGTTCTTCTGTAATAAGTTTATCACCTTCATAAGTTTTCTTGGTTATTATTTCTTGTTTTCCATCTATTCCTTCTTGAACTACTTGTATAATTCCTGTTGGCAAATCCGGATTATTAGTATATTTCGTAGTATATTCCAAATCTATTTCTTTTTTTATTATTTCTTCTTTTTTGGTATTTTGAGTATTTTTTTCTATTATTTTATTTATATCTATTTCATTATTTTCTACAACTTCATAAGTTTCTTCATTTGGAGTAGAAGCATATGTTGTTTTGTTTTGTGAAAGTACTAAATATGCAATATAAATAACCACTGTAATTATTGTAATTAATAAAACAGCAGTTATTAGTTTTAATGTAGTTTTTAGTACTTGATTTTTCATTTGTTTCACCTAATTTTATTGTAATATTAAGTTATATATTTTGTCAAGAAGTAAAAAGTGGAAGTACTTATATTGTTACTATTTGAGCGTTTTCTTCTCCGACTAGCTCTTGAAATTGTTTTAAAATTTCTGGTGTCATATAAATTCCACCTGCTTTATCAAGTTTTTCTCCGTTTCTTATTTGCATTTGCATATTACTTCTTTCTCCATTGAAGAAGTATATTGCACCTTTAAGTTTTTCTTTAGTTTCTTCGTTAAGATTTGTAACATTTAATTCAAATGCCTTTTTCTTGATTTCTGCAAATTCTTTTATTGTTCTAGCTACAATTTTAGGTTCTTCATCTTCTCTAATACTTAGCCTACCTTCTACTTCAACAATATTATCATTTACTAATATATCAGAACATTGTCTATAGCAACTATCAAAAACTATAAATTCAGTTGCACCATATAAATCTTCAATTGTAACAAATGCCATAATTGTATTGTTTTTAGTATATTTCTTTTTAACACTTGTTACTATGCCTGCATATATTACATTTTGCCCGTCTTGATATTCTGTAATTTTCTCATCTTCTTCTATTTCACTTGGTTCTGATATTTCTCTTAATTTCAAGCTATTTATTGTGGTTTTTGCTTCAATTTGTGTTCTCAATTTTTCTAGTGGATGTCCTGAAATATATATTCCTAGCATTTCTTTTTCCATTGAAAGTTTCTCTTTTTCATCATATTCAGGTTCAATTATATAATTATATTTTATTTCTTCATTTTGAGTTTCTCCTCCTAAGTCAAACATTGAAACCTGACCATCAAATCCTTTTTTATCGTTGCTTATTGTATCAATAATATTTTCATAAGATAACATCAAAGTCTTTCTTGTTTGTCCTAGTTCATCAAAAGCTCCTGCTTTTATTAAACTTTCAATACATTTTTTATTAACTGTTGTTTCTTTTATTCTTTCACAGAAATCGCTAAAATCTTTAAATTCTCCATGTTTTGTTCTTTCTTCTACTATTTCGTCAACAGCAGCTGTTCCAACATTTTTAATGCTTCCAAGTCCAAAACGAATTTGATTTTTATCAACTGTAAACCTTGTATAGCTTTTATTTATATCTGGTTTTAATATTTGAATTGATAGTCTTTTACATTCTTCAATATAACCAGGCACTTTATCTAAGTTTCCTAAAAAGCTGTTAAGCATTGCTGCCATAAATTCTGTTGGGTAATATGCTTTTAAATATGCTGTTCTATATGATACAACAGCATAAGCTGCAGCATGTGACTTGTTAAATGCATATTTAGCAAATTCAGCCATTTCGTCAAATATTTTATTTGCAGACTGTTCATCTATACCATTTCTAATGCAACCAGGAACAACAATATTTCCATTTTCATCTGTTTGTCCATGTATAAATATTTCTCTTTCCTTTGCCATTACATCTAGCTTTTTCTTACCCATGGCTCTTCTTACTAAGTCAGCTCTACCTAATGAATAACCAGCTAAGTCTCTAACTATTTGCATAACTTGTTCTTGGTAAACCATACAGCCATAAGTAACTTCAAGAATTGGTTTTAGTGCTGGATGTGTATATACTGCATGTTCTGGATCTTTTTTATTTGCAATATATCTTGGTATTTGATCCATTGGGCCAGGTCTGTATAAAGAAACTCCGGCAATTATATCTTCCAAGCAGTCTGGTTTTAATTCCTTCATGAAGTTTGTCATTCCTTGACTTTCAAATTGAAATATACCAACTGATTCTCCATTTTGCCATAGTTTGTATACCTTAGGATCATTCATCTTTTCGTCAAACTTAACATCTATTCCTTGATTTTGTTTTACCAAGTCTATTGTATCTTGAATAACAGTTAATGTTCTTAGTCCTAAAAAATCCATTTTTAAAAGTCCAAGTTCTTCTAGTGTTGTCATTATATATTGTGTTGATATAGCTCCATCTCTTACGTAAAGTGGTACATAGCTTACTACTGGTTCTTTTGTAATAACTATACCACAAGCATGTGTTGAAGCTTGTCTCGGCATTCCTTCTAAA
>FR889108.1:0-5327 GCA_000435755.1 Clostridium sp. CAG:508 | reverse complement strand
GCATTCCTTCTAAAGCCATGGCAATATTTAACATTTTTTTAATTTCTTCGTCTGTATCGTAAAGTTCTTTTAATTCTTTGTTTTGCTCCATAGCTTTTTTTATTGTAATATGTATTTCATTTGGTATCATTTTAGCTAGTTTGTCCGCTTCTGCATAAGGCATATCTAGTACTCTTGCAACATCACGAATAACCATTCTAGCAGACATTGTTCCAAATGTAATAATCTGTGAAACATGGTCTTTACCATATTTTTGCTCAACATATTCTATAACCTTATCTCTTTTTTCATAACAGAAGTCAACGTCAAAATCAGGCATACTAATTCTTTCAGGATTTAAAAAACGCTCAAAAATTAGGTTATATTGAATAGGGTCAATATCTGTAATTTCAATACTATATGCAACTATCGAACCTGCTCCAGAACCTCTACCTGGTCCAACTGGTATATTATGTGTTTTGGCATAATGAATATAGTCCCATACAATTAAGAAATAGTCTACATATCCCATTTTTTTAATGACACTTAATTCATATTCTGTTCTTTCTAATATTTCTTTACTTGGATTTTCTCCATATCTATTTTTTAGTCCATCATAAGTAAGTTTTTCCAAATAATCATAGTGAGTTGCAAATTCTTGTGGTACATCATAATTTGGCAAAATTGTATGTCCAAATTCAAATTCTACATTGCATTTTTCTGCTATTTTCACCGTATTTTCAATCGCATCTGGTACATTTTTAAAGTAGTCACTCATCTCTTCTGGTGATTTAACATATAACTCATCTGTGTCAAATTTCATTCTATCTTCATCTGTCATACGTTTTCCGGTTTGTATGCAAAGTAAAACTTCATGGTTATATGCATCTTCTCTTTTTAAATAGTGAGCGTCATTTGTTGCCACAAGTGGAATATCTAGTTCTCTTGATAATTGTATTAGTTTTTGGTTTGCTAAAACTTGTTCTTTTATTCCATTGTTTTGAATTTCTAAGTAATAGTCCTCTCCAAATATAGACTTGTACCATAATGCAACCTCTTTTGCTTTTTCCATATCATTTGCAAGTATTGCTTGGTTTACTTCACCAGCTAAACATGCACTTAAGCATATTATTCCTTCATGATATTTTTCTATTATTTCATGGTCTATTCTAGGCTTATAATAAAAACCTTCTGTATAACCCAAAGAAACTAAAGTTGCAAGGTTCTTATATCCTTGATTATCTTTAGCTAATAATATTAAATGGCTATATCTAGCATCTAAATTAGGATCTTTATCTTTTCTATTTCTTGGTGCAACATAAACTTCACAACCTATTATTGGTTTAATGTCATTTGCTTTACATGCTTTATAAAAGTCAATTGCACCAAACATAGCACCATGGTCTGTAATTGCCATAGCATTCATTCCTAATTCTTTTGCCCTTACGGGTAAGTCTTTTATTCTATTTGCTCCATCTAGTAAACTAAATTCACTGTGTATATGTAAGTGTACAAAGCCATTCATATTATTTTATTTCTCCTTTTTTAATATTTCTTACTATATTATTTCTATCATTAGTAATATACAACTACAATATTTCCAAATAATACTCGTCTTTTACTAGGCATATGGCTGTTTTGTTGACTTTTCTGCCTAGTGCTTGTTCTAGTGCTGTTTTGTATATTTCTAATTGTACTTTGTATTTTTCAAGTATTTTTTCTTTTGCATTTGGCTCATTTGAAATATAATCTGTTTTAAAATCAATTAACACTAAATTATCGTTTTTATCAATATAATATAAGTCTATAATACCTTGTACCAAAATGTTTTTCTTTGAGTTTTCCGCTTCACTTACAACATCTTTTGCAGGTATGTTTATATAAAATGGTTGCTCTTTGTGTACTTCTTTTGCTTGTCTTAATTCTTCAAATAATTGTGATTTTGTATATTGATAAATTAAATTTACATCAATTGCATCTGCTTCATTTTGTGTAATTATTTCTTTTTCAACTAAGTTAAGTATCATATTTTGAATATCTTTTAACTCATAATCTTTTCTTTCATCTAATCTTTGAATACATAAATGTACTAAGGTGCCTTTTTCTGCATTTGATATTTTTTTATCTTCCTGCATGAATTTTGGTGTATATGATTTTTTGTATTCTACTTCTTCACTTTCTATTCCTTTTAGTATTTCTTCTAATTTAATTTTTTCTTGCTTAATTTTTGTAACAGATGATTTAGTAGGAAGTGTTGTGTCTACAATATAGTCATATTTCCATTCTAGTAATTCTTCTAATGCTTGTTCTGATTTTTTATTTTCTTCATCTGATTTATTTTTTAATATTTGTTCTATCTTTTCTTTTAAATCAATTTGCTCAACTACTTCTTCTTTTGCTAAAGCTTTTAACAAGTCTTTTTTATTACTAACATTTAAAGTTATAATATCACTTAATTTGTATTGTTCTCCTTTTAGTGTAATTGTTCTTCCTTGATTAAACAAATACACACACATAATCCAATCTAAGTATGAATTGGCTTTTTTCATAAGTTTAGCATCTAGTTTTATATTTTCACTTTCATACATTTCAAGTACTTTATTTTTATCTTGCACATATTTAGTAAAATCTTTACTTCTTCCTGTAATATATAGCTTTTCTTTTGCTCTTGTTAATGCAACATACAAAATTCTTTGTTCTTCTGAAAGTGTTTCCTGCTTCATTTTTAATTTAATTGCATCTTTGGCTATGCTAGAATACTTAATTTTTTTAGTTGCATCCATAATTGTTGGGCCAAAGCCTATATCTTGATGTAATAAAATATTATCATTTAAGTCTTGCATATTAAACTTTTTATGAGAGTTACACAAAAACACAACTGGAAATTCTAGTCCTTTACTTTTGTGAATACTCATGATTCTAATTACATCTTCATTTTCTCCAATAAGTTTTGCTGAAGCTAAATCACCATTCTGTTTTTTTAGTTTATCTATAAATTGTATAAAATTGAATAACCCTTTAAAACTTGCTTTTTCATATTGTTTAGCTTTTTCAAATAATGTTTTAAGATTTGCTTGTCTCATTGCTCCATTTGGAAGTAACCCTACATATTGGTAATATCCTGTATCTAAATATATTTGCCATATAAATTCATCCAAAGGCATATATTGTGATATGCTTTTCCATTTTTCAAGTTTTTCTAAAAAGCTTTCTATTTTGTCTTTTAAATCGCCATCACATATTATCCTTGTTTTTATTAAAGCCTCATAAAAATTACAATTTCTATCTGTTAATCTTATTGTAATCAAATCATTATCTGTAAAATTGCAAATTGATGACCTTAATACTACTACAAGTGGAATGTCTTGTAATGGATTATCAATAATTTTTAATACTGATAATATTGTTTGTATTTCTACTGTATCTAAATAAGTTCCTGATGTATCACTAAATACTGGTAATTCCAAATCAGATAGTTCTTTTTCATATATTGGAGATAAATTCGATGTTGCTCTCAGTAAAATTACAATATCTTTTGGTCTAATTTTTCTATAGCCTTGTTTCTTGTCAAATACCATATAATCACTATTTAATAATTCTTGTATTTTGTTTGCTACAAACTTAGCCTCTAATACATCATCTTCAACTTTTTCTTGTTCCTCTTCGTCTTCTTCACCTTCAAAAGCTGTAATTGATTCATCTTCTTTTAAATCTATAATATCTAACTCAGCAATACCTGCATAATTTTTTATTTCTTCTGGTTCCGGGTAATTTGCTCCATAGTTTAAGTATTCGTTTTCGTTATAATTTATATCTCCTAATTCTTTGCTCATTATTGATTCAAATACTAGGTTAGTAATATTTAATATATTTTGCCTACTTCTAAAATTGCGAAATAGCTGTATTTTTAAATTATCTTCTTGTGTCTTTTCTTCTTTATTTTTGTATTCATCATATTTTTGTAAAAATAACTCTGGTCTTGCTTGTCTAAATTTATATATACTTTGTTTAACATCTCCTACCATAAAAATATTGTTGCCTTTGGAAATGCTTGTTAATATAGCTTCCTGTACCAAGTTACTATCTTGATACTCATCAATTGCAATTTCTTCAAATTTTTCTTTATATTTTTTTGCGACTTCCGTTGGGTTATTGTTTTCGTCTAATAATATTTTTAATGCAAAGTGTTCAATATCATTAAAATCAATGCAATTTTTTTCTTTCTTTTTCTCTGCAAAGTTTTTTGTAAACTCTGTTACCAAATTTGCAAGTTTTTCTAATATTGGCGTAATAATTTTCAAGTCTTTTACTGCTTGTTCCTGTGAGCAACTTAATAGCTTTGCAGTTTTTTCTTTAATGTGTTTTTTTACTTTGTCCCTTATTTCTTTCGAATCTTCTTTCAAGTCATTTGTTACTTTTTTGTCAACTGGCCATTTACTAAAGTTAAAATTTAATAATTTTATATATAGCTCATCCCATGAGTTATAATTTTGCAAGTCTTTAATAATTATTAAGTCCTCACATATTTTTTGATAAAATTTTGTCATTTCAGGATATAACGCCATTTTAGATTTAACTGTTTCAAGTTGCATAATACTCTCTTGTATATCATCTTCTACTGCTTGGATTATAAGTTTTCCCCATATTGTTTGAGATATGTCTTTATCTTCTATTTTTAATAATTCTAATTTTTCTTGTAACCATTTTAATGGAAATGGACTACTTTGTATAAATTTATATATTTTTAATACTAATTCTTGTAAAGCTTCATCTCCACGATAATTTGTATAATTTTCTAAAAGTTCTATAAAATCTTTATCATTTTCAGTATATTTTTGCTCAAATAAATCATCTAATACTTCTTGTTTAAGAAGATCTATTTCAGCTGTATCTGCAATTTTAAAATTGCTTGGTAAATCAATTTCATAAAAATGATTATGAATAACGTCTAAACAAAAAGAGTGTATTGTGCATATACTTGCTTTATTTAAAAGTATTATTTGTCTTTGTAAATGAACATTTTCAGGATTTTCTTCTAACTTTTTGTATATTGCCTCTAGTATTCTTTCACGCATTTCACTAGCTGCAGCATTTGTAAATGTTACAACTAATATTTTGTCAATATCCATTTGTTCATCAATTATTTTGTGAATAATACGCTCTACAAGCACAGCAGTTTTACCACTACCTGCTGCAGCGGCTACTAATATGTTTGAATCTTTTTCTTGTATTGCTTGTAATTGTTCATTAGTCCATTTAACTTCTGCCACCTTTTTTACTCCTTTTTTCAATGTTTTTTACATGTTTATTATATATTAAATATTGATATTTTTCAATCTTCCAGATTA
>FR889107.1:34646-36846 GCA_000435755.1 Clostridium sp. CAG:508 | reverse complement strand
AGAGTAGGGCTATTAAATATCGGAACAGAAGAGACAAAAGGCAATGAGTTAATGAAAGAATCATATAAACTTTTAAAAGAGCAAAGCAAGGAGCTAGGAGTTAATTTTATTGGAAATGTTGAAGGAAGAGATGCATTTTCAGGAAATGTTGATATTGTTGTAACAGATGGGTTTACAGGAAATAACTTCTTGAAAGCAGTTGAAGGATTAGGAAAATTTGTAAAAAGAACACTATCAGAAAGCTTAAAGAAGAACTTAATATCTAAAATAGCAGCACTTCCAAGTATGCCAGCAATTAAAAGGTTTGCTAAAAGTGTAGATTACAAAGAATATGGTGGAGCCTTGTTCTTGGGTGTAAAACAACCTGTTGTAAAAGCACATGGAAGTAGTGATGCAAAAGTATTTGAATTTACAATAAAACAAGCAGAACAATTTGTAAAAAATAAAGCAGTTGAAAAATTAAAAGAACAATTTACAAAAGAGCTAGAAGAAGAAAAACAATAAAAATAAAATATTTTAAAAAAGTGCTTGACAATTATTGATACTTGTATTATCTTTTAGGTAAAGAAGTATAAGCAGAATATAAAGGAGGTGACTTAATTATCATGAGTTCAGAGGAAGTTTTTGAAAAAGTAAAAGAAACAATTATAGAGCAATTAGGAGTTGCTGATACAGCAGTTACTACAGAAGCATCTTTTATAGATGATTTAGGAGCTGATTCATTAGATATAGTTGAACTAATTATGGCATTAGAGGAGGAATTTGATATGGAAATTCCAGATGCTGATGCAGAAAAAATAGTTACAGTTGGTGATGTTGTCGAATACATAAGAGAGCATGTTGCCTAATACATAATAAGATAAAGAATGGTATAGTTATAGGCTATACTGTTTTTTTATGCATAAACTTTTTAGCTATAAATTTAAGTAAAACTATTGAAAAATATAAAAAGTTATATTATTATAATTACATAGTAAATCCAAAAGAGAAAACAAAAGGAGCACAAAACATGATAAAAGCAGAAAGCATTGCAGGAGTAGAGAGAGAGAGAGAGAGAGAGAGAGCCACAACATTAATAAATAACAACCAAGCTAAGCAATTAGCTTTATTAAGCATATTTAAGACAGGCACTAAACATAAGAATGTTTAGTAAGCCTGTCTTTTTGTGTTTCTTATGCGAAAGAGAAGCTTAGAAGGAGGTGAACATGAGATATGAATTTGGAGAAATCAAGAAAAAGACAAATGAAATTAAAAGAAGGAGGTAAGAAAATTATGAAAACAAAAATTAAACAAGAAATAGGCATTACTTTAATAGCTTTAGTCGTTACAATTGTAGTTTTATTAATTTTAGCAGGAGTGAGTGTAAATGCACTATTTGGAAATAGTGGGATAATACAAAAAGCACAAAATGCTCAAAACAAAATGAATAAAGCAACAGAAAATGATCAGAAGGAAATAAACGAATTAAATAATTGGATAGAGAATCATGTTAATGGAACTGAAAGTGTAGATACACCAGATGAATCTACAAAAATATCATTTACAATTGATAATGTTACATATCAAGCAGAAGAGGGAATGACATGGAGTCAATGGGCAGAATCTGCTTATAATACAATAGATATATATGATGCAGGAACAAGTGGAATGCGTAGGACGAGTATGAAATCGTGCTATGTAGCGTATAATGATACGAGCAAAGCAGCAGTACTGGGAACTGAAAAGATAGTTAATAATACTTCATATTATTTTGCGATAGGAAGATTTTAAAATTAATCATTAATAAAGACCAATAGAATACTCTCATAAGATAGAATAAATATCATATGGGAGTATTTTTTCCTTGCACAAAAATTAAGTGGTGTGATATAATTGCCAAAGAAAGAGGTGGAAAAATGAATAGTATTTTAATCAAGAATGGAAAAGTGTTACTTTTTAAAGATAATGATGTAATAATTGAAAAAAAAGATATCTTAATAGATAATGGAAAAATAATCAAAATAGAGGATAAAATAGAAGAGAAAGTTGATAAGATTATTAATGCACAAAATCATATTGTTATGCCAGGACTAATAAACACACACGCTCATATACCAATGAGTATATTTAGAGAAACTACAGAAGGATGCAAACTATATGAATGGCTAAATGATAAAATTTGGCCAATAGAAGAAAAACTAACAGGAGATGATGTATACTG
>FR889107.1:0-34586 GCA_000435755.1 Clostridium sp. CAG:508 | reverse complement strand
GAAATGATTAGCACAGGAACAACTTGTGTAAATGATCAATATTTTATGCCAGAACAAATTAGAGAGGCAGCTGTAAAATCTGGAGCAAGAGCAGTAATCACAAGACCAATTGTTGATATGAGTGGAGATTTACAAGAAAGAATAAATGAGTTTAGAAATTTTTATGAATCAAGAGATGAAAGTAATGATTTAATTACATATTCAGTTGCACCGCATGCGTTATATACTTGCTCAGATAAAGCACTAGAGGCTTGTGCAGACTTAGCAAAAGAATATAACTTACCAATACATACACATTTTTTGGAAAGTATTGATGAAATAGAAGATATAAAAAATAAGCATGGTAGACCTGCAATACAAGTATTAAAGGATTATTTTAGTGATGTACATACAATACTAGCACATTGCGTAAAATTAACAGATGAAGATATCGAAATTTTAAAAACAATGGACTGTGGAATCGCACACAATCCTATATCAAATTTAAGATTAGGTTGTAAAATAGCTGATACTACTAAATATTTAAAACAAGGTTTAAATGTGGCACTTGGTACAGATGGACAAGGTTCAGGCAGCAATATGGATATGTTTGAAGCTATGAGAGTTGCATGCTTAGCGCAAGGTGGAATACATGAAAATGAAGAAAGAATTACAGCTAAAGATGCAGTTAAAATGGCAACAATTAATGGAGCTAAATTATTACAACTAGATAATAAAATAGGTAGTATTGAAGTTGGAAAAGATGCAGATATAATTTTAGTTAATATAGAAGAAAAATTAGATAATATTACAATGCTTCCAAATTTAAATGAAATAGCAAATTTAGTGTATAATACATCTGGAAGAAATGTAGATACTACAATTGTAAAAGGAAATATACTAATGGAAAACAGAGAGATAAAGCATATAGATGTTAAAGAGGCTGTAAATAAATGTAATCAAATATTAGAGAGATTGAGTAAATAGAATATAACTGCTACTAGGCTGACTAGTAGTAGTTTTTTATTATATAGAAAAATGGTCAATTTTGTCAAAAATTGCTAAAAAAAATCGCTTAAACTATTTAAATACGAACAGATTTATGATACAATTATACTGTAATTTTGTTGTACGTAATTACAGAGATTTAACTTTTATAATATACGAAAGAAGACATATATAATAGAAAAGGAGAATATATGGACAAAGAACAAGTATTAGAAGTTAAAGAATTAATTAAATATGGATTTAGTTTAGAAAGTATAGCAACAGGTTTTAAAATACCAATCGAGGAAGTAGAAAAGTTAAAAAGACAAATTGAAGAAGAAAAACAACCTAAACAAAAAGAAACTGGAAACAAAAAAACTAAGACAGAACCTGAAACTATACAGAAAAAAAGTAAAGAAATATCTACGTCGAGAAAAGAAATTCAAGGTATGCTTAAAAAGTATCAAGAGATTTTTGGTGAGCAAATTAAAGAAGCTCAGTCTGAAACTTCAAAAGGAGAGTTGAGTGAAAAAGAGTTTGAAAATGCTATACAAAAAATGAATTTATTAATAGGCAGACTAAAAAATATGGGAAACTTACCCAAAAACCCCAAAAGAGTAAAACTAGAAAAAGTAATAAATGCTTATAGAAGACTAATAGAAGATGATCTTATGAAAAAAGCATACAGGGCAGAAAGTATTGAAGAATTAAAAAAATTATCGGCAAAAATACCTACAAAAATATATGGTGTAGGAAGTGCTGAAGGATATATTAGAAATAAGATAGCGAGAATACAACAACAAACACTAATGGATAATATTAGAAATAATATTTCGGCAGATATTGAGAAAATTATTGAAGATCTAGCAAATGGAGAAATAGATATTCAATGTGCAAATGAGGCGGTTGAAGCAGAAGCAAGAAGAAAGGTTGAAAGCTCTAAAGGAAGCAAGTTTGGCTTAACATTAGATGGACAAAGAAGACAAATTTTAACACAAATACATACAGCACTAAGAGAAAAAGCTGATGAGTATATTATTAAAAGTCCATCAAAAGCAATAAAGGGGTTAATTGAATTAGGTGGAGCAGATTCAATACAGGCTGTTACCATAGTGACTCAGAACTTTATTGAGAGAAAAGAATATGGTAGAGCTTTGGCTATATGTGAAATGAGCTTTAAAAGTCCAAGTGACGAAGAAACGAGACAAGTTCGATTGTTGAAAAGGCAAATAAAAGCTGCTAAGCTAGGTGACTTAGCGAGAAAAATGTTATCATCAGAGAAGAGCCTTGAAGAAAGAGAAGCAGAATATGAAACCTTGAAGACAGCAATGAAAATGGAAGGCATAAATGCAAGTCAAATACTAATTGGAAAGACTAATAGTGGTAATATACCGGTATATCTAAATAAAATATTGGTAGATGAAAAACAAAGATAACAAAACTTAAGAAAAGGTGAAGTAACAAATGTATTTAAAAAGAATAGAAATGCAAGGATTTAAGTCTTTTGCAGATAAAACAGTATTAGAATTTAAACCAGGAATTACAACAGTAATTGGGCCAAATGGTTCTGGAAAAAGTAATATATCAGATGCAATCCGTTGGGTATTAGGAGAGCAAAGCATGAAGTCTTTAAGAGGCGCAAAATCTGAAGATATCATTTTTGCAGGAACACAAGCAAGAAAATCATTAGGCTTTGCAGAAGTATCAATTGTAATTGATAACAATGATAACAAACTTCCTATTGAATACTCAGAGGTAACAGTTACAAGAAAAATATATCGTAGCGGTGAAACAGGTTATTTTATAAACAAGGTTCCTTGCCGTTTAAAAGATATTTTAGAACTATTTATGGATACTGGTATTGGTAAAGATGGTTATAGCATAATAGGACAAGGTAAAATTGACGAAATTTTAAGTAATAAATCAGAAGATAGAAGACACATTTTTGAAGAGGCAGCTGGAATAGTTAAATATAGAACTAGAAAGCAAGAATCAGAGAAAAAGCTAGAGCAAACGAAATTAAATTTACTTCGTATAAATGATATATTAGCAGAAATTGAAGCAAATATTGAGCCTTTGAAATTGCAATCAGATAAAGCAAAACAATTTTTAGATTTAAGAGAAGAACTTAAATCTATTGAGGTTGGCTTGTTTATATATAATATCAATACATATAAAGAAAAGCTAGAACAACTTGTAAAAGATGAAGATATTATTACTTCTCAAAAAGAAGCGGAAGATAGCAAGATGGAAGCTCTACAAGCTTCTAAAGAAGAATTAAGACAAGTTGTAGATGATATTACAGCTCAAATTGAAAATATGCAAAATATAGGGTTTGAAAGTTCAAATAAAATAGAAAAAATAAACTCTGAAATAGGAATATCAAATGAAAGAATACAAAACAACAGTGCAAATAAACAAAGACTTGAAGCTGAAATATTAGAGGTAAAAAACAGAATAGAAGAACTAAAAGAAGAACAAAAACAAAAATTAGAAAAGAAAACAAATTTAACATCTAATAAAGAAAAGTTTGAAAAAGAGTTAGCAGAAAAAGAGGCAGAACTTGCAGAATTATCAAAAAAATTATCTGCTAAAGAATTAGAAATAGAAGGCAAAAAGCAAATTGTTCAAGATAATATAGACAAAAAATATGAATTGGCAGCAGAAATAAATACACAAGATGTTAATTATGAGAACTTAGAAAAACGTAAAAAGCAATTAAAAAATGAAATTGATTCAGTTATATCTGAGCTAGATTCTACAAGATATGGTAAAAATGAAATTTCAAAAGGATTTTATGATATAGAATCAAAAAGAAATATTGCAGTAGAAAATCTAGAGAAGAGTGTTCAAGCAAAAGAACAAAATATGCAAAAACTAAAACAATATGAAGAAGAAATTTCAAAACTTACATATACACAAAGAATGAAACAAGCAAGACATCAATTCTTAATTGAAACTGAAAAAGAAAAAGAAGGATATAATAAAACAGTTAAATCTTTATTAGTAGCATGTGATAAAGATTCAAGTTTAAATAAAGGAATTCATGGGGTTTTAGCAAACTTAATTTCAGTTGAAAAAGAATATGAAACAGCAATTGAAATGTGTTTAGGACAATCACTACAAAATGTTGTAACATCAACAGAACAAGATGCTAAAAAAATGATTGAATATTTAAGATCAAACAGTTTAGGAAGAGCATCATTTTTACCAATAGCTTCTGTTCAAGGCAAAAAGTTAGACAAACTAACAAAAATGGATGGAGTAATTGGAATTGCCTCAGATTTAGTAAAATGTAAAAAAGAATATGAGCAAATAATTTTAAGCTTATTAGGACGCACAGTAGTTGTTGAAGATATGGATACAGCTATTGCACTTGCAAAAAAAGATAAATATTCATTTAGAATAGTAACTCTAAAAGGTGACATTATAAGTTCTAGTGGTTCTATTTCAGGAGGAAGTGTACAAACTAAAACAGTAAATATTTTAGGAAGAAGCAGAGAAATTGAAGACCTAGAAAAAGAACTTAAAAAACTAGAAAAACAAATTGCTGACAAAACAGCAGAAAAAGAAGAGTATGCATCATCTATTGGAGATAGCATTGAAGAGACTGCCAAACTTGAAAAAGAATTACAAGAAATTGAAATAGTATATGCAACAGAAAAACAAAAAATGGTTGCAGTTGAAGAAAATATTACTCGTTTGGAAAATAGGCTAGCTAAATTAAAAGAAGAACTTACACAAACAGAGAAACAAAAAGAGGAAAATAGACTTTTAAAAGAACAAAAGGAAGCGGAAATACAAGCACTAACACAACAAATAGAAGAGTTAAACAAAGTAATAGAAGAATTTGCATTAAATAACAAAGATAATCAAAAATATATTGATGATTTGAATTTTGATATTACTAATTTAAAAATATCTGTTACATCTTTTGACGAAAGCGAAAGCTCAATTGAAGAAATGGTTGAAAGAATTTCACAAGATATTAAAAATAATGAGCAAAGTATTGAAAACAAAAATCAAAATATATTGGCAATAACTGAAGAAAATACTAAATTAGAACAAACTATTACAGAGTATAATAATCAAATAGAACAAATCAAACAAGAAGTAACCAATAGTGGAACTAAAGTTGAAGAGCTAAAACAAGAAAGAATTGCTAAAAATGAAAAATTAGTAAATACGGAAAATGAAATTCAAAGTCAATTTTCTACATTAGAAAGTTTGAAAGAGCAAATTATAAAACTTGATGTTAAGAAAACAAAATTAGAGCAAGATTTACAACAAGTAGTTGAAAGTTTATGGAATGAATATGAACTAACACCAAATAGTACAGAAGAATATCAAAAGCCTAATAATGTAGCAACAGCACAAAAACAAGTAAATAGTTTGCGTAATAAGATAAAAGACTTAGGAAGCATAAATATCGATTCTATTGAAGAATATAAAAAGACTAAGGAAAGATATGACTTCATGTCTGAACAACGCTTAGATTTGGAAAATACAGCGTCTAAACTAAGAAAAATTATAGGCGATATGACAACAACAATGCAAAATCAATTTAAAGAAAAGTTTGAGCTTATAAATAAAAACTTTAATGAAGTATTTACAGAATTATTTAATGGTGGAAAAGCAGAGTTAATATTAGAAAATGAAGAAAATATTTTAGAATGTGGAATTGATATTAGAGTTCAACCACCAGGCAAAAAACTTCAAAACATGATGTTATTATCAGGTGGGGAAAAGGCATTTACAGCCATAGCGCTATTATTTGCAATATTAAAAATAAATCCAGCACCATTCTGCATACTAGACGAAATTGAAGCAGCATTAGATGATGTTAATGTATACAGATTTGCAGAGTATTTAAAGAAATTCTGCAAACAAACACAATTCTTAGTAATAACACATAGAAAAGGAACAATGGAAGCAGGAGATTCAGTATATGGTGTAACTATGGAAGAAAACGGAATAAGTAAGCTATTATCAATTAAATTAAAATAAATAAAAAAAGAATGTCATTTAAATGACATTCTTTTTTTAGGTATTATCCTATTTTTTTATTGTATTCTTCTAAGGCTTCTAATGCATATTGAGTATCTGTCAAACAAGGCATAAATTTTTTGCCGATTTTTTGTCTAGTTTCATTACCTTTTCCAGTAATTAAAACAACACTATTTGGATTATCTAAAATAGCTTCTTTTATAGCTTCTCCACGGTCTTCAATAATTTTGTAGTTTCCATGTTCTTTAGCAACGTACTCAGCAATTTCTTTACAAATATCAACAGCCTCTTCTGGACCGGGATCCTCAGCAGTTAAGTAACTAACTTTTGAATGAATACCAGAAAGAGTACCTAAATCCCTTCTACGAAGTTGAGCTTTTCCACCAGGGCAACCAAATACTGTAATTATATTTTTATCAGGGTATTCTTGCTTAGTAGACTCATACAGCTTTTGGAAACTTAATTTATTATGCGCATAATCAACAATAACAATAATATTTCCATCTTTACTAACATGTGCTTCCATTCTACCACTGGCTCTAGCGACTTTTAAACCATTGTAAATGTTTTTAAATGGAATGTCTAGAACCATTGCAGTAGCAATTGCAGCTAAAGCATTTTCTACATTAAATAATCCTGGCATCGTTAGTAATATTTCTTCATCAAATTTAGATGTTTTAACTCTAAAAGAAATTGATGTGTGAGTTAATTTTTTAATATCATAAGCAAATACATCAGCTTTTTCGTTTTTGGTGCTAAATGTAATAATCTTTTTAGATTTTTGAGCATTTTCTAAAATACGGTCAATATAGTCTGAGTCTAAATTTACGCAAGCATTTTCAACTTGGGCAAAAAACTTTAATTTAGAAGCAAAATAGTCTTCAAAATTAGGGTGCTCAATTGTACTAATATGGTCTTCTGAAATATTTAGAAATACTCCAACTTTATATAAAACATCATGAACTCTATCTAGTTTTAAAGCTTGACTACTAACTTCCATAACTAAATTTTGCATTTTGCAATCAACAGCATTTGCAATATGTTCTTGTAAATCAATAGATTCAGGGCTGGTAATTAATGATTCTTTACATTCCTTACCATCATAAGTATCAATTGAAGAAACAATTGCAGTATCTGGTAAATTGTGTTCTTTCATGTAATCATCTAAAATACTTTTTATGTAATAAGCAGTTGTTGACTTTCCTTTTGTACCAGTAAGACCAATCATATTTATTTTATCAGCTGGAAAATCATAATACATACAAGAAACAGCAGCTAAAGCTTTTCTTATATCATTTACAACAATATGTGGAAAATCTGGGTCTGTTACATTTTCGGGTTCTGAAATATATGCAGTAGCACCTCTTACAATTGCTTCATTTAAGTATTCGGGCTTATAATTTAAACCTTTACAAATATATAAAGTGTTATTAGCAACTTCTTTTGAATTATGTTCTAGTTTTTCAATTGAAGTATTTAATATACTATCACATAAACAAACATCTTCTACTAAATTTTCTTTTTTTAAGATATCAATATAATCCTTTAATAAATAACGTTTCATAAAACTTTCCTCTCAAATTAAAAAGTATATTTTCTGTATTTTTTAACATAATTTCTATCTCTCATAAAAAGATATTTTCTTCTACTAAATGGCATATCTTCAGCATAACGAAGAGGTCTAACAATATTGCCAATTCTATTGATTTCAGCTTTTAAATTATCACTTGTTACATATTTTTTGATAACTGACTTAGGAACAAAACTTAAAACTACATTGTTTTTTACAAGTTCAAATTTGTTATTATCTAAGCTATTGTAAAACAAATCATCAATTAACAATTTAACTAAGTTATGACCACAAGCACAGAAATAATAACCACTTCTAGATTGCCTTGGATTAACCTCAAAAACTTTATACTTTTTATCACGTATATCATATTTTAAGTCAAATTCAGCAAAGCCTTGATATCCAATAGACTCCAAAAAGTCTTTTAATTTGTAAATCAATTCTTCTGGATAACCATATTCTGAATAACCATTAACAAGTACAGTACAATTTCCAATTCCAGTAGGAGTATGTTCTTGAAGTCCTATTTGTGCAAAAGTAGCAAGTTTTGCTTTTTTATCTTTACCACAATAAAATAAACAATCATGTAGTGCAGTATCATCACCAGGAATGAACTCTTGAATGATTAAATTTCCTTTATAACCTGCATTTTCGATCTTTTTAATAGTATCTTCTAATTGTTGCTCATCATATAGTTTATACACCTTAGCTAGTCCATCAATTTCGTGATAAGTAACACCATCACTAGGCTTTATAATCAAAGGATAATTTTGAAAATGTGCTTTTACACTTTCAATAGAACCTGAACCATCACAAGGGTAAATATATGTGCATGGAAAATCAAGTCCACTATCTTTGTATACATCATAAAATGTTTCTTTCACCAAAAGTGTATCCATAAGCTTTTTTGAAGAATAATTGAAAACATAATATTGGCTTAAAGCATCTTTATTTTCTGCAATAAGACTAACATAACAGTCATTAGTTCCAATTAACAAAATCTTTTCATCTTTATTTAAATTTTGTTTTTCTGCATATTCAATTAAAGAATTAACAAAAGTGTCTCCTTCGATTAAATTAGGTATAATATTAACATTAGTAATAGTGCTAAGTGAAGTAAAGCTCATAGCAACTCTACCAATCAAATCAACTTTTTTATGATAAATTTCATGATAACATCTTGCCATGTAATAGGCATTTATATCTGTTCCGACAATTAAAACTTTTGGCTCCATAATATTTCTCCCATCTATATAAATTTGCTAATATTTTATATCAAAATACACCAAAATGCAATAGAAAAATAAACGGTTAATCTTTATAAAAAGATCAAAAGGTAAAGAGAAGTTTAAGAGTCCAATTTGTCACCTTAAACAAATATTCAAAAAAGGGGTTGGAGTTGTGAATCTTAAAAATATTTATTAAGCTGTTCAATGTTTCAAAATGTTTAATTCAATTGCTTTATAATTGAAAAAAATAGACAAAATATGTCGAAATTTGACATACGATTTTTCAATTGAATTTAGTGACGCTTATGTAAAAAAGACAATAGATGATGGAAATGCGCAAACAAAACAAGCTTTAGCTTTAAGTGCTTCAATTCAAGCAGCATTTGACTCATATATGCAAGCATGGGAAAATAGACAAACAACTTATGATATCATGAGCCAAAAACAAAGTGACGCAACATTAGGATATGAAAGAGTTTACAATACTGATACAGGTGAAATATATAAAGCATATAACGGATTTACAGATGACTACAAAGGAGAAACATACAAATCAGTAACAGACGAAATGTACACTCAAAAAACAAGTGGATATATTGAAAAATAAAAATGCAAAATATGTCGAAATTTGGCATACGATTTTACTTGCAAAATGCAATTAAGTATAGTATAACAATATTTACTTAGTTGCATTCTTTTATATTCTAGGAACTTTTTCATAGTATGAAAAAGTTCTGTAGAAGATAAATATGCGAATTACTAGAATTTCTAGCAGTTTGCACTGCGTAGAAATTCTTGAAATCCGTTTGTTGCAATGATTATTTTCTAAATTTAAAGTTTTTAATTATTAAATTTTAATCTCAATGGAATTATCTTGAATTAGTATTATTTAAAATCAAAGCTACTTTAAACCATAATATTTTAAATCTTTAACGTTTTTCAATACTATTAAATCTAAAAAATTAAAATTTTAAAATCTTAAAATCTTAAAATCTCCACAAACAAAGAAAATATAAATTAGCAAGAAAGAGAGGTGTGTTTTTGGTGCAAAAATGTAACTAAAATACAAAATTGAAGGAGAATTTATATATGGAACAACAAAAACAAAACAAAAAAATTAGGAGATATCCACCAAAAATGGATATAATATTCCAAGCAATATTTGGAGAAGTAGGTAGTGAAAATATAACGAAAGACTTTCTAGAAAAAATATTAAAAAGGAAAATAGAAAAGATATCATTAGACAAAAATCCAATATTAAGAAGAGAATTAAAAGACGATAAATTAGGCGTACTTGATATAGTAACAGAACTAGACGGAAAAGAAAAATGTAATATTGAAATGCAGTTAATAGACAAGAATAATATTATTGAAAGAATGTTATATTACTGGTCTAAAATGTACACAAGACAAATTAAAGCAGGAGACGATTATAATAAATTAGAAAAAACAATAGTAATACTAATAGCAGATTTTAATATAAAAGGATTAGAAGAGGTAGAATATCATAGCACATGGAAAATAATAGAAACAAATAGTGCCAAAAAGTTAATATTGACAGATAAATTCGAGCTTGATATAATTGAATTGTCAAAAATAAAGGGTAGAGAAAACGAAAAAGATCAGCTATTAGATTGGCTAATATTCTTAGAAAACCCAGAGAGTGAGAGGGTGACACGAAAAATGGAAGAAAATGAAAATTAAAATTTCCACAAACAAAGAAAATATAAATTAGCAAGAAAGAGAGGTGTATTATTGACGAAAAAATGTGACTAAAATATATAAAATTAAAAGGAGACAAAAATTATGACAAAAAATGAAATTGAAAATGATGGACTATTAAAACCGAAAAATGATGTTGTTTTTCAAGCATTATTCACAAGAGGAAAAGAAAAAATTACAAAAGATTTATTAGAGAAAATTTTAAAAATGAAAATACATTCAATAGAATTAGACAAAAGTAAAGATTTATTAAATGATAATAAAAGAGATAAAAATGGAAGACTAGATTTAAGAGCGGTAGTAAATGACAATATAGAATGTGACATAGAGGTGCAATTATCAATACATGAAAAAATGTTACCTAGATTTTTACTATATTGGGCGAAAATGTATAGTGCAAACTTACAAGTAGGCGAAAAATATGAACAATTAAGAAGAACAATAAGCATAATAATAGTAGATAAAGAATTACCAGAATTTAAGGCGATAAAGAAAGCACAAACCAATTGGCAAATACGAGAAGAAGAATACAAAAGCATAATCTTGACAAGTTATTTTGAGATCATTATAATAGAATTACCAAAAGCAATAAGAGAGTATAAAACAAATAAAGAAGATGGAGCATTGCAGTGGATGATGTTCCTGGAAAATCCAGAAGATATGGAGGTAACGAAGATAATGGAAGAGAACGAAAATATCAAGGAAGCTAAAGAAGAACTAGATAGAATTAGTCAAGATGATGTGCTGAGAAGAATGGCATTTAAAGCAGAACTAGAACGAATGGATAATGAACAAATGATGTATGAAGCAAGAAGAGATGGCAAAAAAGAAGGAATTGAGCAAGGTGCAAAAGAAAAAGAATTACAAATAGCAAAAAATATGTTAAAAAAAGGAATGAATGTATCGGATATTATTGAAATTACAGGATTAACAAAAGAAGAAGTGGAAAAATTGGTATAATACAGAAAATAATTTTGTGTAAATTTTGAGGGAGTTCGCTCGTCAATAAAACAAATTTTCGCAAAAATATTGACTAGAGTTTTACTGTGTAGTATAATAGAATACGTAAATAAAATGCGAAAGAGGTGGTAATATGCCAATGAAGACTAACGAAAATCAGTCTTTAGAATCACTAATCGCAGCAATACAAGAATTATTATATGAACTAAAAAATGAACAAAATGATATACTAACAAAATTAGACAAACATCATAAGGCAACAATGCAGCAATTGCATGTACTTAGAGAGTTTGACCAAATTTCAGATATGACAAATCAGATATTTGAAAGGCGACTATCAAGTATTGAACAGACTTTAAAAGAAAGAAAAAAGATATACTAAAAATATGCCATTGGGGACAGAGAATTTTTGAACATTTTAAGACTGATCTAAATTTAATCTTAAAAATGTACTAAAATTCTCTGTCCCCAATGGCACCCAATGGCATGTTTTTTTTGACAAAAGCACTTGATAAATATGAAAAATAAATATAAAATAAATATAGAAAAAATTAGGAGAAAAAATTTATGAACAATAAAAAAACATTTAGATTTTATACAGCACTTTGGGTGGCTAAAGGTGTATCATTCATATTAAAACTAACAGGTAGAAATGCCACAAGTTTACCAGGAAAAATAGCTATCAGAATATGTCCAGACTTTTTAGGAAGATTAGAAAAGCCTAAAACTATTATAGGAGTAACAGGAACTAATGGTAAGACAACAGTATGCAATATAATAAATGACATATTAACAGCAAACAAATTTGACTTTATAAACAATAAATATGGGTCTAATATAGATAGAGGAGTTGCGACTACGCTTATTCAAGGGTCTACAATGTTAGGAAAGGCAAAAAAAGATTTAGCAGTACTTGAAATAGACGAAAGAAGCACAAGAAAAATATTTCCATATGTAACACCAACATATCTAGTATGTACCAATATCTTTAGAGATTCATTAATGAGACATGCACACACAGAATTCATTTCAGGAATATTAAGCACATACATTCCTAAAGAAACAATAATGATAGAAAATGCAGACGATTTAATTTCTAGTCAAATTGCAGAAAACAACAAGAAAATATATTTTAGTATAGACAGATTACCAACAGATTCAGACCATTGTGAAAACCTTACAAGAGATATTAGAGTATGTCCAAAATGCTATACTACTCTAGAATATGAATATGTAAGATACCATCACATTGGAAAAGCACATTGCCCTAATTGTGATTTTAAAACACCAGAAGCAGATTATGTACTAAATAACTTAGACTTACCAAATAAAAAGATGACAATCAAGTCAAAAAACAATGAAGAAACATATGATTTAATCAGTGATAATATAATAAACATATATAATACGTTAGCTGCAATAATTGCACTAAAACAATTGAATTTGACATATGAACAAATAAATACACCGCTAAAAAATATTAAAATTGTAGAGACTAGATATAGTAAAGAAGAATATAAAGGATATGAAATTGTAACACAATTGGCTAAAGGAATGAATCCAATTGCATGTTCACTAGCATTTGACTATACAAGAAAACAACCAGGAAATAAAGCAGTAATAGTAATATTGGATGATTTGCATCAAGAAGCTCATGGTTCTGAAAATACTGCATGGTTATATGATACAGATTATGAGTTTCTAAATGATAAAGGAATCAAGCAAATTATTATTGCAGGACCTCGATATATGGATGCATATGTAAGACTTTTAATGGCAGATATTCCAGAAGAAAGAATAGTACACAAATGTGATATTATTGAAGCAACAAGCGAGTTAAAACTAGATGGAATTGAAAAAATATTTATTTTACACGACTTGTATTCATTAAATGAAACAAAACAAATAAAGCAAAAAGTAAAAGAAATTATAGATGGGGAGAACGGTTAATGAAAATTGAAATTTTATACCCAGAACTATGTAATTTAAATGGAGATATGGGAAATATAAGGTACTTAAAAAAATGCGTACCAGAAATAGAAATATTAGAAACCACAATAAATGAAAAACCAAAATTTATTGACCAAGGCGATATTTCTTTAGTATATATGGGAACATCAACTGAAAAGTCACAAGAAATTATAATAGAAAAATTAAAACCATATACAGAGCAAATTAAACAGAAAATAGATAATAATCAACTATTTTTGTTTCTAGGCAATAGTTTAGAAATATTAGGAAAATATATTGAAAATGAAGATGGAAGCAAAATAGAAGCACTTGGAATTTTTGATATATATGCTAAAAGAAATATGTTAAACAGACATAACAGTTTCTTTTTAGGAACATATGAAGATATAGAAATTCTAGGATTTAGAGGTCAATTTACAATGTTATATGGAAACAACGAGAATAACTATTTTGCAAAAGCAGAAATGGGAATAGGAATAAATGAGCAAACTAAATTAGAAGGAATCCATAAAAATAACTTCTTAGCAACATATATAATTGGACCAATATTAATATTAAACCCATACTTTACGTTAAAACTATTAAAAATGATGGGAGTAGAAAATCCAAAACTTGCATTTGAAAAAGAAGTAATAGAAGCATACAATATTAGACTAAAAAAGTTTAAAGAATTACAAAGCAAAAACTAAAAAATTAATCAGCCGTAAGGATGGCTGATTTTTTTGCTTTACATATTGAAAAAAAATAGATATTATGATATAAATTATATGTAATAATAGATAAAAAGGAACAATAATGAAAAATATAAAAGAATATAACCTAGACGAATTAAAGCAAGAACTTATTTCCCTAGGAGAAAAAGGATATAGAGCAGAGCAAATATTTAACTGGCTTTATGTAGAAAAAGTAAAAAGTTTTGACGATATGACTAATTTATCATTAGAACTAAGAGAAAAACTAAAACAAAACTATACAATGTGTAACTTTGAAATACTTAGTAAACAAGAATCTTCAGACGGGACAAAAAAATACTTATTTGATGTATTAGATGGAAATGCAATAGAAACGGTTTTAATGCAATATCATCATGGAAAAACAATTTGTGTATCTTCACAAATTGGATGCAAAATGGGATGTAAGTTTTGTGCATCAACAGGAATAGCATTTGTTAGAGGTCTTACATCAGGCGAGATAGTTGAACAAATATTGGCAGTGGAACAAGACATTGGAGAGCATATTTCAAATATAGTATTTATGGGAATAGGAGAACCTTTTGACAATTATGATAATGTAATGCATGCAATTAGAATTATAAATAATCAAAAAGGTTTAAATATAGGAGCAAGACACATTAGCGTTTCAACATCTGGGCTAGTTCCAAGAATTTATGATTTTGCAAATGAAGATTTGCAATGTACATTATCTATTTCGCTACATGCAACAGATAATACCAAAAGAAGTGCAATGATGCCAGTAAATAATCTATATTCAATTGAAGAACTTATGAAGGCTTGCAAATACTACATTGCAAAAACTAATAAGAGAATATCATTTGAATATGCATTGGCAAAAGATAACAATGACAATTTAGAAGATGCAAAAGCATTGGTAAACTTATTAAAAGGAATGCTTTGTCATGTGAACTTAATACCAATAAACAAAATTGAAAACGGAAAATTTACTAAAAGCAGTAATGATAATATTATAAAATTTAGAGATTACTTAAATGACCATGGAATTGTGGCAACAATTAGAAGAGAGCTAGGCAGTGACATAGATGCAGCATGTGGTCAATTAAGAAGAAAAAATTTAAAAACATAGGAGGAAAATAGATGAAAGGTTTTGCTAAAACTGATGTTGGCAAAGCAAGAGAAATGAATCAAGACTATTACAGTATTCCTTCTTCTGAAAGTGACTTACAATTATACATTCTAGCAGATGGAATGGGCGGATATAACGGAGGAGAAATAGCAAGCAGGCTAGCAGCAGAAACAACAA
This sequence comes from Clostridium sp. CAG:508, assembly GCA_000435755.1. Classification (GTDB taxonomy): domain Bacteria; phylum Bacillota; class Clostridia; order TANB77; family CAG-508; genus CAG-273. Next base: position 19,163 of record FR889107.1, on the reverse strand, counting down.
AAAATTATATTCAAAACAATTTTAAAAAAATAGAACATGATAAAGAAGCAATATTAAAGTTAGTAAAGGATGCAATGGAATATGCTAATATGGTAGTATATGAAGAATCAAAAAAAGATGAAAACTTGCAAGGAATGGGTACTACTTTAGATGTATGCTTCATATATAATAGTAAGATATATATAGGACATGTAGGAGATAGTAGAATATACTTAATAAAAAAAGACATAGCTAGAAAGATAACCAAAGACCATAGCTATGTTCAACAATTAGTAGAAGATAAAAAAATTACTAGAGAAGAAGCAGAACACCATCCAAAAAAGAATATGCTATTAAAGGCATTAGGATGTACCTCTTATGTGGAACCAGATATAAGAGCAAGAAACTTAGAAAAAGACGATATATTATTAATGTGTTCAGATGGACTAACTAATATGGTAGAAGAAAGTAAAATATATGAAGTAGTTAGAGAAAATAAAGAAAAAGCGCCAGAGATATTAGTAAATTTAGCAAATAATGCTGGTGGATATGACAACATAACAGTTATAACTATAATATAGGGGAGATAAAATTATGAATTTAGTAGGTAAAGTAATAGGAAATAGATATGAAATGCTTGAAAAAATTGGTGAAGGTGGTATGGCCACAGTATACAAAGCCAGATGTAATATTTTAAAAAGATATGTAGCTGTAAAAGTACTAAGAGAAGAATTTACAACAGATGAAGAATTTATTAGAAGATTTAACACAGAAGCACAAGCTGCAGCAAGCCTTACACATCCAAATATTGTATCAATATTTGATGTAGGACATGAAGACAATGTTTATTATATTGTTATGGAACTTGTACAAGGCAAAACTCTAAAAGAAATTATAAACGAAGATGGAGTATTACCTTGGAAATGGTCTGTAAATATTGCGATACAAGTAGCATCAGCATTAGAAACAGCACACAAAAACAATATAGTACATAGAGATATTAAACCACACAATATAATAATAACAGAAGATGGAATTGCCAAAGTAACAGACTTTGGAATAGCGAAAGCTGTATCAAATTCAACAATTACTGCCTTTGGAACAACAATTGGTTCAGTTCATTATTTTTCACCTGAACATGCTAGAGGTGGATATACTGATGCAAAATCAGATATCTATTCATTAGGTGTAGTAATGTATGAAATGCTAACTGGTAGGGTACCATTTGATGCAGATACACCAGTATCTATAGCTTTAAAACATATGCAAGAAAAACCAGTAGAACCAATGAAATTAAATCCATCTATTCCATTTGCAATAAACAAAATAATAATGAAAGCAATGGAAAAAGAGCCAAGTTTAAGATATCAAAATGCTACTGAAATGCTAAAAGATTTAAGTATGGCATTAAAAGATCCAGAAGGTGGATTTGTAAAGAGTAATGCAGAAAAACTTCAATATACCCAAAGAGTTCCAGTTTTAGGAGAAGAACCACAAGTAGAAGTAAAAAAAGATGGTAAAAAAGGAAAATTAGCTAAATATTTTGAAGAACATCCAACAGCTAAAAAAGTATGGATAACAGTAATAATTGCAGTGTTAGTAATTTTAATCCCATTAGCGGGATTCTTTGGAGTTCAAGCATTATTAAAAGCAGGACTACCAAAAGATGTTAACCTACCTAACTTTGTAGGTCAAACATTAGAAGAAGCAAAAGTAACATTAGGAAAAACAAAATTAACCTTAGAAACAGAAGAAGTATTTGATGATGAAGTGGAAGCAGGAAAAATCATTTCACAAGAACCACCATATTCAGAAGGTGCAACAGTAAAAGAAAATACCACTGTTAAATTGAAAATAAGCAAAGGCTCAGAAATGGTAGAGATGATTAAAGTAGTAGGAATGACATACGAAGAAGCTGAGCAAAAATTAAAAGATGAATTGCACTTAAATGTAGAAAGAAAAGAAGAAACAAGTAAGACGGTAGAAAAAGATATAGTTATAAAACAAGACATTGCAGAAGGAAAACAAATTAAAGTTGGAGAGACTGTAACTCTAACAGTAAGTATAGGAACAGGTCTTAAAGATGTGGCTATGCCATATGTAATAGGAGATACAGAGGCAGAAGCTAAAAAGAAATTAGCTGATTTAACAGTAATAGTTGCATATGAAGAAGATATGTCAAAGGCAGATGGAAAAGTATTGAAACAAAGCATTGAAGCTGGAACAACAGTTGAAGAAAAAACAAAAGTTACAATTACTGTAAATAGAATAGAAGAAATAAAAACTGGAATAGTAAAAATAAATGTACAATCTTTATTAGGAGATAAAGCAGTAATTAAAAGGGATGAAACTGGTAATGAAATAAATCCAACAGTAAAAGTAAAGGTTACTGTTGATGGAGACAATCAATATGAAGAAGAAAAACGTAAAGATGAAACTTCATTAGTAGTTGAAGTACATGGAAAACATACCGTAACAGTAAAAGTATGGATTGGAGATCAAATGTATGGAATGAAACAACTAACCTTAACAGATGAAGATCCAGTAATTAGTTTTAATTAATGAGGGGAATAAATGCCAAAAGGAATAATTATTTGTACTAGTTCAAATGTATATCAAGTAGCAGAAGGTGAAAAAATATATAAATGCCTAGCAAGAGGAAAATTCAAAAAAGAAAAAATTAGCCCATTAGTTGGAGATGAGGTGGAATTTACTATTACAAATTCAGAAAAGCAAGAAGGAGTAATAGAGCAAATTCTTCCTCGCAAAAACGAACTAAAAAGACCTAAAATGGCTAATCTAACTCAATTGATTTTAGTAGTATCTATGAAAATGCCAAGCCCAGATTTATTATTATTAGATAAACAATTGGTATTTGCAGAATTTATGGGATTAAAAGCAACTATAGTGCTAAATAAGGTTGATTTAGAAGATAAAGAAGAGATAGACAGAATTGCTAAATTGTATGAAGATATAGGATATAAAATTATACAAACAAATGCAAAAGAGGGAATAAAGGTAGAAGAAATAAAAGCTTTACTTGAAGGAGAAACTACAGCATTTGCAGGAAACTCAGGAGTAGGAAAATCTACTTTGATAAATTCGATATTTGAACAAGAGTTAACTCAAGAAGGAGACATTAGTGATAAAAATCAAAGAGGAAAAAATACCACTACAAGTACTACTTTGTATAAATATAAAGAAAATTCATATATAGCAGATACACCGGGATTTTCAACATTTGAAATAAATGAAATTCCAAAAGAAGATTTATGTCACTATTTTGTGGAGTTTGTACCTTATTTAGATAAATGCGAATTTCAAGGTTGCAGTCATATAAAGGAAGAAAATTGTGGAGTAAAAGAAGCTTTAGAAGCTGGCAAAATTTCTTCACAAAGATATGAGAACTATATAAAAATTTATAATAATTTATCATAATGCTAAAAGTATTATATTGCTATCATTAATATAAAATTAATAAAAGAGGGAAAGAAAAATGGTAGAAGTGTCAGTTTCAATATTAAATGTAAAAGATGACAAAGCAATTCAAACATTATATAACCTAGAAACATCAGGAATAAATTACTTCCATATAGATGTAATGGATGGAAAGTTTGTAAAAAATGATACAACAAATAAAATGCTAGAATTTAGCGAATATTTAAATCAGATTTCAAATTTACCATTAGATGTTCACTTGATGGTAGAAGATGTAGAAAGTTATATAAAAAGCTTTGCAATATTTGATCCTAATATTATAACATTTCACTTAGAAGCAGGAAAGAGCAAAAAAGAAATACTTAAATGGATTAAAATATTAAATGAAAACAACATAAGAGTTGGAATTTCAATAAAGCCAAACACAAAAGTAGAAGAAATTTATGAATATTTACCATTTGTGCATTTAGTATTAGTAATGACAGTGGAACCTGGAGAAGGTGGACAAAAACTATTACCAAATACAATAGAAAAAATAAAAGAGCTAAAAAAATATATTGATGAAAATAATTTTGAAGTAGATATTGAAGCAGATGGTGGAATAAACACAGAAAATGCTAATATAGTAAGAGAAGCGGGAGCTGATATGTTAGTATCAGGAAGTGCAATTATCAATGCTGAAGACTATAAAGAAATTATTATTAAATTAAAAGGATAAAGAATATTGACTAATAAAAAAGAAAATGATATTATTATTACATAAAAAATCCAAAGAGAAATAAGAAAGAAGTACAAAATATGAAAAAAGATAAAACCGTTGCAGGAGTAGAGAGAGAGAGAGAGAGAGAGAGAGAGAGAGCTATTATTAATAAATAATAAAGCTAAGAAATTTAGCTTTATTAAGTGTGTTTAAACAAGTTATTAACAAAATAATGCTTAATAACTTTTTTTTGTGTGCTAAAAAATTCATATTTGGGAATAATTTTAGAGGAAAGAGGTAGATAAAAATGAAATTTAAAAATTTTTTTGAACAAAGAGGAATAACTTTAATTGTATTAGTAGTAACTATAGTGGTACTTTTAATATTAGCAGGTGTAAGCATAAATGCAATCTTGGGAGATAATGGTATAGTAAACAAGGCAAAAGAGGCACAGAATGTAACCGATAATTCAACAAAGCAAGATAAGGAGAATGTAAATAAATTATCAGATAAATTAGGTGACATATTAGATGCTAGAACTCCATTGAAAGCAAATATGAATGGATATGTTCCAGGTAATTGGACTAATAAAGATATTATTGTAACTCTAACAGGAAAATCTGGAAATACAAAGTATCAATATAGTAATGACAATAAAACATGGGCTGATTGCAATGAAAGTCTGACAATTAATTCGGATCAAGATAAAATGTACTATTTTAGAACTGTGGATGAATCTGGTAATGTAAAGAAAAAAACAGAAGGTTATTCGATAAAAAGAGATACTACAAAACCAACTATGGGATTTTATGCACAAAAGAGTACAACTGGTATAACGTGGAAAACAAGAAATATTTCTGATACAGGAAGTGGTATAGAGGTAAACAATAAAGTTATAATATCACATAAAATAACATTAGAGAGTGACGAAAAATATGTTGTAGATTATGAAGGAACAGATTCAACTAAAGAGATTACAGGATTAACTAGCGGTAAAAAATATACAATAAAGGCTACAGTTAAAGATAAAGCAGGCAATATAAGAGAAGCTAGAAAGGAAATCTATTTTTCAAGCAATAACGCAGAGAGACTTAAGGACCCATACTTGGTGGGAAAAGATTGTGAATGGAATTATACTTTTACAGAAGAGATTGATGGAAGCTATTCTAATGAAATTAAAGAAGATATGAAGAATAGTTCGCTTGAAGTTATATTATCTAAATATTGTTCAAATCCAGAAGTTGTTGAACGATGTGAATATACTATGAAAATTAAAACTGCATATCAAATGGAAGCTATAAATTATGAAGGAAAAGATTCAAATGGAATGTACACAATAGAATTATGTTATCCAGATGTGACAGATGATATGGAGGGAATTGCAATATTATATTTCAGCAAAAGAAATAAGGATATTGTATGCGAATACATTTTCCCGGAAAAAATAGATAAAGAGAATAAGATAATAGAGTTTAAAATGAAAGAAGCAAATGGAATAATAATACCTATTTGTGATTCAATGTAATTTAAGATAAAATGTAGTTTTTAAGTAATGAAGTGCACCCAAAATGTTAGACAAAGATTTAACATTTCGGGTGCACTTCATTATTAAAAAAATAAATTTTTTTAATAAGAATGTAATTTACAAGATTTTCGTAATACAGTTTTTGATATTGAAAATCATGATATAATATGTTATTATAGTACCATACTATCAATATGTTGAGAGGTAAGAAATTTGAAAAAGAAGATTTTAATAATAATGTTAATAATAGCAGTTGCTATAGGAATAGCCATTTGGGTAACAACTAGAAAACATGAAGAAGTAAAAAATGATAATTTGAAAATTGTAACATCATTTTATCCCATCCATGTTATGACAGCTAATATAACACAAAACATACCAGACGTGGAACTTGTAAATATGACAGAAGCCAATGTTGGTTGCTTACATGACTATACAATATCTACAACTGATATGAAAAAGATAGAAAAAGCTGATATATATATTCAAAATGGATTAGGTTTAGAGAGCTTTATGGATAAAATAATTTCAGCATATCCAGAATTAAAGGTAATAGATACTAGTGCTGATATATCAAATAAGATACAAGATGAAAATGAGACGAATCCTCATATTTGGACAAGCATAGAAAACTATATCAAACAAGTAGAAACAATATGCCAAAAACTATGTGAATATGACAATAAAAATGCTGAAACATATAAAGCAAATTGTGAAAGTTATTTACAGAAAATAAATCAAGAAAAACAAAAATATGAAAATCAACTTCAAAAACTAAATGGAGCAAAGGCCATTTGCTTAAATGAGGGGCTAGAATATTTATTACAAGAACTTAAAATGCAAGTAACACAAGTAGAAACAAATCATGAAGAAAGTACAATGTCAGCAGAAACACTAAAAAACCTAATTGAAAAAATGAAAAATGAAAACATAAAAATCATTGTAGTAGATAAAGATGACAATATAAAAAATGCTGAAACTTTAGCAAACGAAACAGGAGCAAAAATATATAAACTAGATTCAGGGCTAACAGGGGAAACAAACAACAACGCATATATAGACAAGTTAGAAGCAAATTTTTTAGTTTTAGAATCTATGATGTAGAACAGGAGTAGAAAATGGGTGGAAAAGGAGCATGTGGTTTACACTGCACAAAAATAAATAACATAAGTGTAAAATTTGGAAAAGAACAAGTATTAAAAAATGTAAATATCCATGTGCATTGTGGAGAGTTAACTGTAATAATAGGTAGGAATGGTGCAGGAAAATCTACATTATTAAAAGCTATTTTAGGAGAAGTAGAGCATACTGGAAACATAAGCTTTGTGGATATGAAAGATAACATCGCAAAAAGAATAAAAATAGGATATGTGCCACAAACTATAAATATAGAAAAACATATGCCAACAACAGTGTACGACCTATTTGCATCATGTATTTGCCACATACCAGTATTTTTGAAAAAGGATAAAAAGATATATAGCGAAATAAAAGAACAGCTAAAAATATTTGGAGCAGAAAAATTAATAGATAAAAGTATAGGAGATTTATCTGGTGGCGAATTACAAAGAGTATTACTTGCAATAGCAACAAAACCAACACCAAATTTATTGGTACTAGATGAGCCAGTATCAGGAATTGATAAAAATGGAACAAGAGATTTTTATGAATTAGTAAATGAATTAAAAACAAAATATGATATGTCAATTTTACTTGTATCACATGATTTAGATTTAGTTAAAAAATATGCTGATAGAGTAATCTTACTAGACAAACAGGTTGTAAAAGAGGGAACACCAGAAGAAGTATTTGAAAGCTTAGAATTTAAAAGTTATTTTGGAGAAATATAAGAGGAGAATATATAATGGGAGTAATATATAGTATATTAGAAGCACTAATACCATTTGAATTTATAGATTATGCATTTATGAAAAATGCACTAATTGCAATTATTTTAGTAACACCAGTATTTGCTATTTTAGGTACTATGATAGTAAACAACAAAATGGCATTTTTCTCAGATGCATTAGGACATTCAGCATTAACAGGAATTGCATTAGGAATGGTTTTAGGAATATCAAATATGAATATTTCAATGATATTATTTGCTGTAGTATTTGCATTGTTATTAAACTATGTAAAAAATAAAACAAACTATGGAGCAGATACAATAATAAGTGTATTTTCATCAATAGCAATAGCACTAGGACTTGCAATGTTAGCACAAAGTGGAAACTTCAATAAATATTCAAGCTATTTAGTGGGAGATATATTAAGCATTAGTAATACAGAAATATTATACTTATTTTTAGCATTTATTGCTGTAATTGCATTTTGGTACTTTACATTTAATAAATTAAATGTAACAAGTATAAACACAACATTAGCAAGAAGTAGGGGAGTAAATACCAAAACAATTGATAATGTATTTGCAGTGTTAATAGCTATAATTGTAATGATTTCAATTAGATTTATTGGTATTTTACTAATAAATTCATTGCTTATATTACCAGCAGCCTCTAGTAGAAATGTAGCTAAAAATATGAGAACATACCATTTGTTTGCTGTAATATTTTCATTATTTTCAGGAATCACCGGCTTAATTATTTCATATTATTGGAACATACCAACAGGTCCAATGATAGTGCTGATATCAGGTTTGATATACTTTATAACATTTGGACTAAAAAAGAGAATAAAAGAATAAAACTGAAGTGGCAAAACCACTTCAGTTTTTTCTTTACAAACCTAATATTTTCTTTGCTCTTGATACGTCCTCTGGAGTAGCAGGAGAAACTCCATCAAGCTCATATTTTAATCCTAGTTCTTCCCATTTGAAACGTCCTAAGTCATGATAAGGAAGAATTTCAACTTTTTGAACAGAACTTAAACTATGTATAAAATCCTTTAATTTAAGTAAATCTTCTTCTTTATCTGTAATTCCAGGAACTAATACTTGTCTAATCCACATTGGTTTATTTATACTACTTAAATATTCTGCAAAAGCCAATTCTTTTTTATTAGAAACACTAGTTAGATATTTACAAATATCATCATTTATACATTTTATATCTAATAAAAATAAATCTGCTAAATCAATTATTTGTTTTATCTTATCTGTTATATCAAAGCTTCCAGCAGTATCAATAGCTGTATGAATACCATCAGCTTTTAAAGCAGTTAATAGTTCTATTAAAAAATCTTGTTGAACTAATGGTTCTCCACCACTAATTGTAACACCACCGCCAGAAGGTACAAAATAACTTTTATATCTTTCAATTTTTGCTAATAATTCTGGAACAGTATATTCCATACCACCACAAACATCCCAAGTGTCTCTGTTTTGGCAAAATTTACACTGCAAATTGCATCCTTGCATGAAAATTACGAACCTTATACCAGGTCCGTCAACTGTTCCAAAAGATTCAAATGAGTGTATTCTACCTTTCATATTTCCTCCTAAAATTTATACTTAGTAGCATAAAAATATGTTTTCGCACCTGTCGCGCAGTTGAAGGAGTGAGCCAAGACCCGCGTTTAGCTCGGAGGCTTGCCCACGAACGACGACAGCAAGACAGAAGAAAACATATTTTATGCACGAGAACTAAATTTTTTCATGTATTGTTCTATGAATTACTTCTAATTGTTGTTCTCTAGTTAATTTTATAAAGTTAACAGCATATCCAGAAACACGAATTGTTAATTGTGGATATTTTTCAGGGTGATCCATTGCATCAAGCAATAAATCTCTATCAAATACGTTAACATTTATATGATGTCCTGTTTGAATAAAGAAACCATCTAACATACTTACTAAGTTATTTACCTTTGAATCTTCATCTTTTCCAAGAGTAGCAGGAGAGATAGAGAATGTGTATGAAATACCATCTTCAGAATATTCATAAGGTAGTTTAGCAATTGTATTCATAACAGCTAAAGCTCCATTTACATCTCTTCCATGTAGTGGGTTAGCACCAGGTCCAAATGGTTCGCCATCTCTTCTTCCATCAGGAGTATTACCAGTATTTTTACCATATACTACATTTGATGTAATAGTTAAAACTGATAATGTGGCTCTTGAATTTTTGTAAGTATGATGTTTTTCTAATTTTTTCATAAATGATTTTACAATATTAACAGCAATCTCATCAACTCTATCATCATCATTTCCGTATTTAGGGAAATTACCTTCAACTTTATAATCAACAGCTAATCCAGTTTCATCTCTAATTACCTTAACTTTTGCATATTTTATTGCAGATAAAGAATCAGCAACAACTGATAAACCAGCTATACCACAAGCCATTGTTCTTAAAATGTCTCTTTCTTTATCATGTAAAGCCATTTCTAATGCTTCATAAGAATATTTGTCATGCATGTAATGAATCATATTTAAAGCTTTAATATATGTTTTAGCCAAATATTCCATCATGTTATCAAATTTTCTCATAACTTCGTCATAATCTAAATATTCTGAAGTGATAGGGGCAAATTCTGGAGTAACTTGTTTTCCAGATTTTTCATCTTTACCACCATTAATAGCATATAGAAGTGCTTTTGCTAAGTTTGCTCTTGCACCAAAGAATTGCATTTGTTTACCAATTTTCATAGCTGATACACAGCATGCAATACCATAATCATCACCTAAAGTAACTCTCATTAAATCATCATTTTCATATTGAATAGATGAGGTTTTAATAGAAATATCAGCACAGAACTTTTTAAATCCTTCTGGTAAATTTTTAGACCATAATACAGTTAAGTTTGGTTCTGGAGCAGGTCCTAAGTTTACTAATGTGTGTAGTATTCTAAAAGAGTTCTTGGTTACTAATGTTCTTCCATCAATACCCATACCACCAATACTCTCGGTTACCCAAACAGGGTCACCTGTAAATAGAGAGTTGTATTCAGGAGTTCTTAAGAAACGAACTAGTCTTAATTTTATAACAAATTGATCAATTAATTCTTGAGCTTGTTCTTCTGTTAAAGTACCATTTTTCATATCTCTTTCAATATATATATCTAAGAATGTAGATGTTCTACCTAAACTCATAGCAGCACCATTTTGATCTTTAACAGCAGCTATATATCCAAAGTATAGCCATTGAATTGCTTCTTTTGCAGTTGTTGCAGGTTCAGAAATATCATATCCATAACTTGTAGCCATTGCTTTTAATTCATTTAATGCAGCAATTTGGTCGTGCATTTCTTCTCTTTGACGAATTAACTCATCTGTCATTTCATCAGAATCTAATAAAGAAAATTCTTCTTGTTTTTCTTTAATTAAAACATCAACACCATATAAAGCAACTCTTCTGTAATCACCAATAATTCTTCCACGACCATATCCATCAGGAAGACCTGTAATTAAGTGTGAGCTTCTAGCAGCTCTTATTTCTGGTGTATATACAGCAAAAACACCATCATTATGTGTTCTTCTTAAGTTGTGATAAATGTATTCAATATTTTCGTCAACTTTATATCCATAACTTTCGCAAGATTTTTCCACTATTCTAATACCACCATTTGGCATAATAGCTCTTTTTAATGGGGCATCTGTTTGAAGACCAACAATTTCTTCTAGTTCTTTATTTATATAGCCAGGAGCATAAGCATTTATTCCAGATGGAGTTTTAACATCAACATCTAAAACATCTCCATTTTCTCTTTCTTGTTTGTATAAGTCTGTAACATTGTTCCATAGCTTTTGAGTTTTTTCTGTTGCACCTACTAGAAAATCGTCATTTCCTTCATAAGGTGTGTAATTAGCTTGAATAAAGCCTCTAACATCTATTTCTTTAGTCCATTCGCCTTGTGTATTAAATCCTTCCCATTGTTTAAATTCCATAAAAAATACCTCCTTGTAAAATAATTTTGCACATATTATTATAATATAATAAAACATCTTTATCAACATTTTTTTACAAAAAATAAAAGCAAGAGAACAAAATCTCTTGCTACTAGTATGGTTTAAAACCTTAAAAATTATTCTTCTTCGCTAATGACTTTAGCTATTTTATAAATTAATTTTTGTTTGTCACTAGATACTGAGTTTAAAATTTCATTAAATTCAGATGTTAAGTAATTATTTGAATTACTAGAAACTCCATTTAATATAGAGCCTTCAGAAACACCTAAAATTTCACAAATTTGAGTTAATCTTTTTAAATTAATATGAGAACTACCTCTTTCAATTCTACTTAAAAATGCAATTGAAACATCTAATTGTTCAGCTAGTTTCTCTTGAGTCATATTTTTCTCAACTCTTGCTTTTTTCAATCTTTCCCCAATGATATGATAATCAAGTGCCATGTTACATCTCCTCCATAACCTATTTATAAGTAATATATAGCATTTAATCGACAAACTTAACAGATACCTAAGCGTTAACATTAACATATATCTATAAAATGTTTATACTAATAAGTTATTATGTAAGAAAATATGAAAAATATACATGAGGTAAATTTTATGTGAAAATTTTTTTGAAAAAAGTTATTAAAAATTTGAAAGAACTATTGAAAATTTAAAATTGATATAGTATTATAAAAATAGAACAAATCCAAAAGAAAAGTAAGAAAGAGGCACAAAATATGAAAAAAGCTAAAACCTTTGTAGGAGTAGAGAGAGAGAGAGAGAGAGAGAGAGAGAGCCACAACATTAATAAATAATAACCAAGCTAAGAAATTGGCTTTATTAAGCATATATGAGACAGATATTAAATATGAAAGTATTTAGTACCTGTCCTTTTTATGTGTCAAAAAACAAGAGGAGGATGATGTAAAGCAGATTTTAATATTAAAAAACATATACGCATAAAAATGCAAAATAAAAAATAAAAGAAAGGAATATGATAGTATATATCATATAAAGGTACAAAGAAAAAATGAAAGCAAAAAACAAAAGCAACTATTTAAAAGAAAGAGGTATTACATTAATTGCTTTAGTAATAACAATAGTGGTTTTACTAATTTTAGCAGGAGTAAGCTTGAACGCAATATTTAGTGAAAATGGAATAATAAAAAGAGCAAAAGATGCTCAAAACAAAATGGACCAAGCAACACAAAATGACTTAGATGCAATAAATGGATTAAATGAATGGATAAACAAAAATATAAATGGCACCAATGGAGGAGAAGATATAGAAAAAGGCGACTTTAGTGCTACAGTAGTATTAAACCCTGCAGAAAATGAAGCACAACCAACTTTTGAACAAAAAAAGGAAATTGCTGCAATTTTATGTAATTTTTCAAGTTATGAAGAGTTAACAAAAGAGTATGGGGATAAAATTAGTCAACTTAATATAACAGAAGAACAATTTGTTAATAAAATAATAGAAGAAGGAAGGATGTTTATAAGTTATAACAATGCTGAAGAAGTAGCAAAATTAAAGAATTTAGGCGTAAAAATAATTACAGTAGAAACACCATATGGAAGCACATTATATACAAGTAACCTTGGAGAACCAGTTAAATGTTCATTTAACAAAAATGGAAGCTATGACTTTATAATAAAAAGTGATGGAGAAGAAAAGAAAGAAACTATTAAAGTTGATAGCATAAGAACTTCAGCTCAAACTTCACCATACAAAGTAAAGCTTGAAACACTCGTGTTAACTACTGGATACGGTCTTTTGTATTCAACAGATGAAACTAATATATGGAAAGAATTAAATGAAGAAAATGTTGTTGAATGTAATAAGTCAATAAGCATAAAATTTTCAGGTTCAAAACCAGAAGGAACAGTTGGCTCTGGATTACATTATGTAGAAAAAAATAATGAATATTATAAATATTTTAATGACCAAAATCCTGTGGAATGGGGCCTTATAAGATATAATTACTTTATAACTAATGTTTTAAAATATAGTTCACCAACAATTAGAAGAAAGATTATCGAGACTAAACTGCTTGGAACAGATGCTGATAATATAACAAAAGTTATGAAAGTTATGGTATCAAACTTAAATACCTCTAGAAATATAGATTTCCTTAATGAATTTTCAAGTTGGAAACATGGAAATAGTTTAACAAAAGAAATGGTACAGAAATACCCAGAACTTGCTTTGGGGCATGATCGTGTAATTAAATGGACCGGAAGCGATGGAGAAGAAAGTCCTATTTATAAACTTGAAGTAGACCATGATATGAGTGTTATCTTATATGCAGAGGGATGGGACTGATAAATACAAGTAATTTTAAAATTACTTAAATATATGTTTTTTAAGGAAAATATATTTTCCCCTTGTTTTATTTTTACTTATATGCTAAAATACAAATGACTTTAAAAAAGGTCTAAATGAATTTAATTATTTTGTAAATACTATTCCTTCTTGATATTGATATTAGAAAGGTTTTATATGTCAAAATATTAAATATCAAAACTAACAAGGAGGAAAAGATAATGGCAGACAAAACTTTAACATGTAAAGATTGTGGTGCTGAATTTGTTTTCACAGAAGGTGAACAACAATTCTATGCTGAAAAAGGTTTCACAAATGAACCTCAAAGATGCCCAGAATGTAGAAAAGCAAGAAAAGCACAAAGAAGAAACAACAATTTTAACAACTAATTTTAAAGAGACAGAGCTAACAAAAGCTCCGTCTCTCTTTTTTTGAATGTAAACTTAAAAAACATCAACACTTTATTACTACATAGAGTCTACTATTTTTTATCATACCTTTTCATGGCTATACTTAAGCTTAGTAGCCATACCTCCACGAATATGCCTCTCAGCTTTATTTTCATTTAATATTTCTCGTACCTGATGAGCTAAATTAGGGTTTATCTTAAGTAATCTTTCACTAACATCTTTATGAACAGTACTTTTACTAACACCAAACTTTTTAGCAGCACCTCTAACTGTATCTTTCGAATCTATAATATAATGAGCTAATGTAACAGCTCGTTCCTCAATTGAAACTCCAACCATAAAGAAAACCCCCATAAGAATACTTTTGTTTAATTGTATTCGCATAAGGGTTGTATTATGAATAAAAACCTTCTTAATAAAATTTTAATAAAATACCACTAGTTTTCTTAAGAATCTAGTGGTAAAATATTCTTGTAAAATAATGAAAGGGAGATTTTTTAATATGGCAGAAACAATATTAAAATGCAAAGACCTACATAAAAAAATAGGTAAAAAAGAAATTTTAAAAGGGGTTTCTCTAGAAGTAAATGAAGGAGATATTTTAGGCTTTATAGGACCAAATGGAGCAGGAAAAACTACAACAATTAAGCTAATATTAGGCCTTCAAGGAATTACAAGTGGAGAGGTTAATATAAATGGATATGACATAAAAAAAGACTTTACTAAAGCTATAAGAAGAGTAGGAGCAATTATTGAAAACCCAGACTTGTATATGTATTTAACAGGATATGAAAACCTAAAACTAGTTGCAAATATGTATAAAGGTATTACAAAAGAAAGAATAATGGAGGTTGTAAAGCTAGTAAAATTAGAAAATCGTATAAATGATAAAGTATCTAAATATTCACTAGGAATGAGGCAAAGATTAGGCGTAGCACAAGCTATATTACATAATCCAAATTTATTAGTTTTAGACGAACCAACAAATGGATTAGATCCAGAAGGTATAAAAGAAATGAGAGACCTTTTAAAGGTTTTAGCAAAACAAGGAATGGCAATATTTATTTCAAGTCATAACTTAGCAGAAATGGAAACTCTATGTAATAAAGTTTGTATTATTCAAAATGGAGAAATTATTGAAACTAACGATATTTCAGTAATAAGAACTACTAATGAAGCACACTACAGAATAGTAGTAGATAATACAGAAAAAATAGCAGAAATAATATCAGTACCAACTGAAATAAAAGGAAAAGAAGAATTTACTATAATAGCTAAAAGAGAGCAAGTTCCAAACATAGTAAAAACATTAGTAGAAAATAATATTAAGGTGTATGAAGTTAATGAAGAAAAATTATCATTAGAAGATGCATTCTTAAAAAAGACAGGAGGTAATACAATTGATTAGTTTAATCCAAAATGAATTAAAGAAAATATTTAAAAAGAAAAGTTTGTTAATCACATTATTAGTTACACTTGCTTTTATTATTCTTACTAATGTTATATATAAACTTGACTTTGGAAATTCGTACTATGATTACATAGAAGAAGAGATTAGTTTTTATGGAGAACAATTAAAAACTCTTGATCCCGAAAAAGATAAAGATATGTATGCACAATATAAAACTGAATTAGAAGTATACCAGTTAGTAAAAAAATATGACGAGAAAAGTTGGCAAGCTAAGATAATACAATCAGAAATGAGAAGTTGTATTTCAAATATAAACTATTATACATATCAGGAAAAAAGTGATAGTGGTTTAAAAATTGCAAAAGCAAAATATAATGAATATATAAAAAGGCTAGACACAGATGATTGGAGATATTTTGCTGAAGAGGAAGTAAAAGAAAAAAATACTGAAATAGATGAGCTAAAAGCAATGCAGGAAAAAACTACTAATAAATTAGAAATAAAAGAGCTTCAAAGCCAGATAAGAGGCTATGAAATAAGCAGACAAATAGCAACATGGAGATTAGAAAAAGACATTCCTTATGGAAATGATTATAAAAACAATTGCTTAAACAGCTATATGGTGGCAATGGAAGACATTAGAAGTTATGATTTTGGAGAAACAGAAAAAAATTATGATTCTAAAAAACAGTATTATAAAGCCCAAGAAACGGCAGCAATAAACAAATATGATATTGAAAATGGAACTACCGTGGGAGATACAAGTAGTGCAAAGGGAATATTGCTAAGTACATTTGACGAATATGAAATATTTTTAATAGTAATGTTTATGATGACAGCAGGGGTAATAGTAAGCGAAGAATTTAGCAAAGGTACAATAAAGTTACTTTTAATTAAACCATATAAAAGAAGTACAATTTTGGCATCTAAATTTATAACCAGCATAATTGTTGCCATTATAGTTATACTACTAGTTCTCTTAATGCAATTTGTAGTAGGTGGGTTAATACAAGGATTTGATAGTTTTAGAAATCCAACTATAATTTATGACCACACAATAAATAATGTAAAACAAATAAATACAATACAATATTTAGCTATGCAAGCACTAGGAAAAGCGCCAATGTATATCTTACTTATGACTCTTGCATTTGCATTTAGCACAATATTTACAAACTCAGCATTAGCAATAACTATTTCATTGTTAGGATATATGGGAAGTTCAGTTATCAATATGCTAGCATTGAACTTAAAACTAAATTGGATTAAATATTTTGTTACACCAAACTGGAATTTAACAGAATATTTCTGGGGAGGAATACCAACATTTGAGGGAATAACATTACCATTTTCAATTGCAATAATAGTAATATATATGGTAATAATGCTAGTACCAACATTTATAATATTCCAAAAGAAGAACATAAAAAATATATAAAATAAAAGGATGTAGTGTTTTGCTACATCCTTTCAAAATTATTTAATTTTTCTAGCCTCTAGGTAATATCTCTTATCATAGCTGTGTCCCATTGAGAATGTTTTACGAGGTAAAGCACCATCAAGAATTACAGTTTTGAAAAGTTCTGTTTTAGCCATAGGAGGTAGTAAGAAACCAATATTTCCTGGTTTGCTACCAAGTTCTTTGGTAACATCATCACCATGAATATAGTCAACTTTTCCACCATGTTCTTTAATATATGCATCAATAAACATTTGTAAAGAACCAACAGCTAAGTTTGATTTTGGATTTTTTATATATAAAGTTTCATTTTTTCCTTCATAAACATATTCAACTTTTTGTCCTTCACCAGGAGTTCTTGAAACATCATAATATTTTTCAAATTCTTCAATCATTTTTGCAGGTTCAACACCAAATACAACTCTGTGAATTGGTTCAAACTCTAATGCGTCACTATGTAAGTTAACAACTTCTACTAAAGCATATCTTGCAGGGCTATTTTTAGCTTCTTCCTCAGACATAGTTTTCTTTAAGTTTTCATAGCAAGCTTTTGCAGTTGCTAAAGAGTGGTTACCATCTCCAACAGAGAATAATAAAACACCTTTATCTTTAACATCATATTTAGCTTCAAAATTATCTTTATCAGCAAGTTCTTCTAATCCTTTGAATATTCCGTCCATTAAGTTTTCAGGAACTTTATAACCTTTAACATGTCCACCATTTTGCATTAAATCAAAATCATAAACAACATCTTCGCTAGTTACTTTATCTGTTAAACCTTCAATAATTTCTTTTTTCTCATCATCAATTAAAAGCATAACATGAGGTAATTCTAGACTAGCATTTTCTCTAACTCTTACTCTAGGTGGAATTCTTTCTAAAACAGTTCCTTCAGTAGCTCTAATTAAAGATTGAGAACCTTTTTCATAAGAATAATCTTCTAGGTCTACCATACCAATAAGACCTTTTCTTACTTTTCCATCTGCACCAGTTCTCTCTAAGTAAATTAAAGAATTATCTAAAGTTTTGAAAAAGTCAGTAGAAAGTAAATGATCCATTTCTTTATTTATATTTGCAATTCTTTCTGCAACATTATCTTGCTCTAAATAAATTTCTGGTAAAGTAATTTTTAATGTTGAAGGAGCATCCCCAACAATATTTTCAACTTCTTTCCAATATTCAGGCTCTGAAGTGTATTGATCACAAGCTACAACAGCCCATTTTTCCATTTCTGCATTTTTTGGCAATAATATATTTGCCCTCTTAAATGGTACGTTCATAATTCAATCCTCCTAACAAAGTTTTATTATGCTCAAATTATATCACTACAAAAAGATTTATACAAGCATAAGTCACAATTTTGCAAAATTATGGTGAATTTGTTAGAAAGTATTGATTTTTGATAAAAGTTATATTATTATAATTACAGTAAAACCTAAAGAAAAAGTATAGAAAGAGGCACAAAATATGAGAAAAGCTAAAACCTATGCAGGAGTAGAGAGAGAGCCATAACATTAACAAACAATAGCCAAGCTAAGAAATTAGCTTTATTAATGATATATAGCAAGCAGACTATGTAAAAGTAGTCTGCTTTTGTGTGCCTAAAAAAGGAAAAGGAGGGAACAATATAAAAAATAAATAACAAAAATAAATAACAAATTAAGGAGGAAAAAAGAAGATGAATTTAAAAACAAACAATAAAAGAACACAAAAAGGTATTACGCTAATTGCATTAGTAGTAACTATTGTGGTCTTACTAATACTTGCAGGAGTAAGCTTAAATGCAATATTTAGTGAAAATGGAATAATAAACAGAGCAAAAGACGCTCAAAACAAAATGGACCAAGCAACACAAAATGATATGACAGGATTAAATGAATTAGATAAATTAATAAGTAGTTTAACAGATAAAACAACAGAAGAAGCAGTACCAAAAATAGCAATGTTCGACACGGGAAAAAAGGTAAGGGACAAAATGTATAACCTTATGCCGGAAGGAACTATTAGTAAGGTTTCTAATTATAGTTGTAATGTTTCAATAGATGCAATAGAAAAATAT
>FR889106.1:43278-50834 GCA_000435755.1 Clostridium sp. CAG:508 | reverse complement strand
AGAACTGGAACACATTCAGATTTATTTTAATTTTCCTGTGGTGGATTTAATATCAATTGTATGTCTTCATCATTTTTTAGTTCTTCTGATGCAATATATTCTTTTGCTCTTTTATCTTGTTTTATAGCTGCTAATACTATATCTTTATCTTGTCTTAATCTATTACTTGCATACTTTAATATTAACCCCTTATTTGTTACAGCTGCTAAAACAGCTTCTTTGTCATCTCTTATTTCTTTTGATACATAGTATAAAATTTGACCATCTATTTTCAGCCCTGATAACATAATTTCTTTATTTGCTCTTAGTTTTTCACTTGCATAACATGCTGTCCAACCAACTCTTGATACTGACTCCATTACTATTTTTGCATTATCTTTTAATCTACTACTTGCAAATTCCAAAGATATAGGGTTTTGTTTAACCGCTTCCATTACAATTTCTTCGTCATCTTTTAATCGTTCAGAAGCTAAGTCTAATAATTTTCCATCTTGTTTTACCATACTTAAAACATATTCTCTATTATTGGCTTGTTCTTTATCAAATTCGTCCATTTTTACTTCTCCATATTAACTATCTTTCCATAGCCAATTCCATTTTCTTTCATGGTTTTTATAACATTTATAACATCCTTTGTATCTCCATTTTTTATTTGCACAATTGCTATATGTCCTCCATTTGTCAAGCTATGGTATTGTGCTTCGATTTTAATTTTATCTTCTGTAGAAATTCTATATCCTTCTGGAATATGGAAAGAGTTAGTATAACGATTTTTGTCTGTTATACCTTTTAATTTTCCATAAATAGCTTGGTCCATTTTTATAAATTTATTTGATATTTCTTCTTTTGGTGTTGCAACTAAATTAAAGTTCAAATTGTATTTTTCAGAGTATTCGTCACATTTTTTTCTCATAAATTCTACTATTTTAATACCAAATTTTTGTGCCTCTTTTGACTCTCCCTGATGTTCTCCTGTCAAAGCTTTTAAACATTCTGCTAATCCGCTAAAACCTATATTCAAAACGCCATGTTTTAGTGCTTTTTTCAAATTATCATTATCTTTTAATTTTTCACTGTCTATCCATACATTTTGCTCTAATAGGAACGGAAAATTGTATGTATTTTTCTTACATTGTATTTCATATCTTTCTAAGAGTTGGTCTTTTACTAAATCTAATTTTTCTTCTAGTTCAGTAAAAAATCCCTTTTCGTCTGCTTTATCACTTGAAATAATTCCATGTTTTATTCCTAACCTAGGTAAGTTTATTGAAGTTGTTGATAATGTTCCTCTGCCCACTGATACTGCTTTATTTGAGTCAACTACATTTTCTAACACTCTATTTCCTATTCCTGTGTATGCAACTTCTGTATCATAATCTCCTTGTTTGTAATCATCTATATTAAATTCTGCATCTAAGAAAGAAAAGTTAATATTCTTTCTTTTAACAGCTACTGTGCATGCTAGTTCAAACAAATCATAATTTGTGTCTTCCTTGTTATAGTTTGTTCCAGTTTTCACTTTAAAAATTGCTACTGGAAATGCACATTCTTCACCATTTCCAAGGCCATTGTTAATTGCAGTTAATATTGATTTGGTTACCATTCTGCCTTCTGGTGATGTGTCTGTTCCAAAGTTAATACAAGAAAATGGTAGCCTATTCCCTGCTCTTGAATGTATTGTGTTTAAATCATATATAAATGATTCCATTGCTTGGTCTGTTAATTTTTTAGTTTTTTCAATTGCCTTGTTATATGCAATTTTAAACATTCTTTTAAGCTCTTCAGATTCTCTACAATATTTATCAAATATACTTGGTTCAAAGTCAATAGTATTTATTTTTTCTATTTCTCTTTCAATTCCGTTTACAGCAATGAATTTGTCAAAGTCTGTTAACTCTAAAAAGTCAAAAATCAATTGTTTTAATTGCTTTTTAAATGTTTTAAGAACTCCTTGTGCCATGTAATAGTCAAATGATGGTATACTTTGCTCGCCATATTGATCATTTTGATTTGCTTGTATTGCAACAGTGGCTAGATTTGAATATGCTATTATTCCACTTGGCTCTTTTATATAGTTATTTCCTACATAAAAACCATCATCATATAATTTGCTTATATCTATTTGACATGAACTTGTTGTACCTGTTGGAATAAAATTCATTCCATGAATATATATGTCTCCATTTTCATGTGCTTCTGAAAATTTCTTTTTCATTAAATATGTTATTGCAAATTGTCTTGAAATTGTACTTGCATATTGAAACATATTTCCCATGGTTGTTTCATTATCATTGTTTCTATCCTTTTTATTTTCTTCTACATTGGCTGACTTTAATCCTAAGTTTTCCAATGCTTTTAGAAATTTATGTTGCTTTTTTTCATCAAAAAACAACTGTCTTGATTGGGCTCTTTTTTCACGATAACTTGCAAAAGCTCCATAAACATCCTGATAGCCTAAGTTCTTTAATTCTTCTTCTATCAAGTCTTGAATCTCTTCAATCTTTATTTTATCAGAATCTATCTTTTCTATTCTACCTAAAACTTTACTATATACTTTATTTACATCTGTCTCATTATATTTAGCTGTTTTAGGATCTTCATTTCCTACAATATCTCCAAAACCTTTTTGAATGGCAAGTGCAATTTTTGCACCGTCAAACTCGACTTTTTTTCCATCTCTTTTTACTACTATTTTTTTAGCAACTTTTTCTGGAACTTCAATTAACATTATTAGTCCTCCTTATTTTTTTGCTATGTTAATTATATATTTCATGGAATTATTAGTCAATAAGTTTGACAAATCTATTTAGTGTGTGTATAATAATTGTAGGAAATGGAAAAACCACAAACATGGCTTTCCACGATATAGAAAAAACACATCTATAACGGTCAAATCACAGATGTGTTTTTTTTATTGGTTTATTTACTTTTGCGCAAAATTACTGCTAATGCTATAATTAAGGCAATTACTATGATAGTTACTAGAATTAGTAAATAATTATAATTGTTTCTTTAAGTTATCAACTTCTTTTTGTAAATTATTTACTTTAGATTGTTGATTATCCAATTTTAATTTATCGTTTTTATAAAGTGTATTGTATTTACTAACCATATTTTCATAATGAGCAACATCTTCTTCAGCGTCTGCTATCTTTTGTGGATCGGCTTTCCATACAAATTGTCCATTCTCAAAAACTTGAATCGTCTTTTGCTTTTTTGCATTTTCTAATTTTGTTTTAGCATTAGCTAACTTTGTTTTATAACTATTTAAATCCGATTGTGAATCTTCTACAAAATTCTTTAGTTGTTCAAGATAATTTTTAGCATTATTTAATTCTAATAACTTTTGGTTATATTTTGTTTGATTTGCCCCCTTATCTACTGTTGGTGTTTGAGGTTGTTGCGTTTGTTGATTATCATTTTTAGGTTGTGTATTAGTTATATTGTTATTTAAATCGGGGTTGCCTAATGTATTGTTATCTTGACTGGAATTATTCGGTTTAGAAGTATTTGTTGTGTTATTATTTGACTTAGAACTCTTATTAATATTATTTTGATTTCCAGTATTGTTATTAGAATTACTGTTTTTATTATTTGTAGACTTATTAGCAGATTGTATTGAGTTTTCCTTTTGAGTTTCTACCAATTCATTTATGCTTTGACTATCACATTGAGTTTGTTTTTTACTTTCTTCACTTAATGATGTTTCTTGGTCTTTAAAAGCAGTACCAATATATTGTGGATTTCTTCCTTGTTCACGTTTAATAAATATAGCAAAGCCAATAACAGCTAATGTAATTATTATTACAGCTACAACACTCCATATTATTCTTTTGCTGTTCTTTTTTTTCATTTTCTATTCCCTCCTTTTTTTCTATTTGCATTATAAACTAATTGCAAAATAATTGCAAGTATTTTTAGGTGCATATTTTAATAATTTTTGCATATAAAATTAGTGCAAGGAGGATTATGTTATGAAAAAACTTAGAATACCTGAAAATCATAGTGGAATTAGTAAAACTTTAAGATTACCTGAGGATATTGTAGATGAAATCCAAAAAATATCAGACAAGAAAAACTTGTCATTTAATAAAGTAGTTATAGAATTTTTAAAGTTTGGTTTGGAAAATTTTGAAGATGATAATAATTCTGATGAATAAAATTACAAATTTTTGTTCTTTGATTATTGACTTATATTTTACTTATATGTATAATATATTATGAAATAAGGAAAAGCAAGGGTGTGTCGCCTCCAAAGAGGAGGTGATGTGTATGGTAGAAGCATTATTACAATTAATAATACTACTTTTCGCTGGTCTTGTATCAGTAACTATCATAACTATTGCCTTAATAATTGTACTCGTACATATATTAAGCAAATAAAAAAACAAATACACACTCTGCTTGCGATTAGAGTGTGCACTTTTTAACACAAAAATCGGCGACCACTTTTTGTGGCTCCTTATTTCTATATTTATTATACTCATTTATTTTACTATTGTCAAGTAATTTGGTTACTTTTACTTATAAATCAAGCCAATAAATAAAGGCTTCATCGCTATATTTTAAGCATATAAAACACCTCTATCTATTGTTATTCTATGCAATAAATAAAAGGTGTTTATTGGTTTTTGTTATTATAGTTTATTGGTATAAAAAAGCATTTATTGGTGGTATAAATATGAATGGAAGTTTTTTACATTCTTTCACATTTATTCTCCCATCTGTGTTTTATCGTTTTATGCAGACTTTAATTCAAGCCTTAATTTGTCGCTAATCATCGCTATAAATTCGCTATTGGTTGGCTTTCCTTTGGCTGCTGATACTGTGTAGCCAAATATGTTTTCAACTGCACTTTGCTCTCCTCTTCCCCATGCTACTTCTATTGCATGACGGATTGCTCTTTCTACTCTGCTTGGTGTAGTATGGTATTTATCTGCAATTTCAGGATAAAGTTGTTTTGTAATTTGATTGATTACATCTGTATCTTTTATTACCATCATTATTGCTTCTCTTAAGTATTGGTATCCTTTTATGTGAGCTGGTACTCCAACTTCGTGAATGATATTTGTTACTAGTGCTTCTAGGTTTTCTTGGTTCTTCTTTTTATCTGGTGCAATATCTATGTATTGGGCCTTTATTTCTCTAGTAATAAATCCTCCCTTAAACTGAGTTGGTTGATAATTTTTCAACTCTTTCATTCTCTTTATTAAGACGTTTATATCAAAAGGTTTTACAATATAGTATTGAGCTCCCAAAGATATTGCTTTTTGTGTTATTTTATCTTGTCCTACAGCAGACAAAATAATTACTAACGGACTTTTTTCTAAATTAGTTTCTCCTAATTTTTCTAGAACTCCAAGTCCATCCAAATGTGGCATAATTATATCTAATAATAAGATATCTGGTTTTAGTTCTATTGCCTTTTCATATGCTTCATTACCATCTTTAGCAATTCCAACAATTTGAATTTGCTCTTCCTTTTCTAAATAACTAGATAATGTCATAGTAAAGTCACTATTATCATCTGCCACTAATACCGTAATTTTCTCATTCACAATTCTTTCCCCCTATTTTTAAATTTGTAAAATTTTTACATTTTTTACTGTCCTAATTATAATATGAATATAAAAATTTTGCAATAGGTTTTTGGAAGTTTTTTCCATTTATTTGTAAAACCCTTTATTTTTATGTATTATTTTTTCATATAAACTTCTTTTGTGACTTCTATGTTTTGTATATTATACTGTTTTTTTACTGTTTCTTGCAATATTTTTTCTTTTTCTTCAGGTATTGCTTGTATTTTACAGATTATATTTTCACCATATTCAAGTTCTATAACATTTATATGGTTTTTTTGACAATAATATTGAAACTCACTCAACTTATCATATGTTATAGTTACAAGCATCTCTTCTCCAACTTGTATTGTAACTAAATTTGCTTTTTCTATAGCTTGTTTTGCTGATTCTGTATACGCTCTTACCAGCCCTCCTGTGCCAAGTAAAATCCCTCCAAAATATCTTGTTACTATAACTAAGCAATTTGTTAAGTCTGATTTTGAAAGTAAATTTAGCATTGGAGCACCTGCTGTTCCACTTGGTTCGCCATCATCACTTGCTCTTTCTACAATTGTGTTTTTTTCACAAACTCTATATGCAAAACAGTTATGCCTAGCATCATTGTATCTCTTTTTTATCTCTTTTAGCTTATTTTCAGCTTGTTCTACTGTTTCAACATAATACAAGTTACTTATGAACTTTGATCTTTTTTCAACAATTTCCGCTTCTGTGTTGCCTGTAATAGTTTTCATAAATTTCCTTTCTTACATTCCAGCTGTATATCCAGTAGACCACGCAATTTGCAAATTAAATCCACCTGTATATGCATCCACATCAATTATTTCTCCTGCAAAATATAATCCATGCACTATTTTTGATTCCATTGTTTTTGGATTTATTTCTTTTGTAGATATTCCCCCTGATGTTACAATTGCTTCTTCTATTGGTCTAAATCCACTTATTTTTATTCTAAAATTTTGAAGTAAACTTACTAAATTTTTTCTTTCTTGTTTAGTTATTGAATTTACTTGTTTTTCTCTATCTATTCCTGATAATCTAATTATCGAATCTATTAATTTTTTAGGTAATAAGTCATTTAAGCTATTTTTATATTCTTTGTTTTTTTGCGCTTCAAAGTCTCTTAATATACGGTTTTCAAGCTTTTCTGCTGTAAGTGCTGGTTTTAAATTTATGCTTAATTCAATTTGTCCTTTAGATAACAGCTCTTCTACGTTTTTGTATCTTAACAAATGAGCTGAGCCACTTAATATTATTGGACCTGAAACTCCCCAATGTGTAAATAACATTTCTCCAAAGTCTTCATATATCGCTTTATTTTTTGATATATCTATTAGCTTTATTGATACATTTATCAAACTTAGTCCTTGTAATTCTTTGCATAATTCTAAATCTTCTTTTTTTGCTGTTAATGGTATTAGTGATGGTTTTATTGTTGTTATTGTGTGACCTAATTGTTTAGCCAATTCATATCCATCACCTGTTGAACCTGTTACAGGGTAGCTTTTTCCTCCTGTTGCAAGAATAATTTTATCTGCATTTATTGTTTGTTTTTGACCATTTATATTTGCTTGTAGACCTGTCACTTTTCCATCTTGCACTAATATTTTTTCTACTTTTGCATTTGTTTTTATTTGCACACTTGCCTTTTTTAATAATTTTATTAGTGCATTTAAAACATCTTTTGCATTATCAGTAGTAGGAAAAACTCTGTGCCCTCTTTCCTCTTTTACGTTTAATCCTTCTTTTTTTAATAGTTCTATTATGTCTTGATTAGTAAAATTATTAAAACTACTATACAAAAACATACCATTACCAGGTACGTTTTGTATAAATTCTTCAATTGGAAGTGAGCTTGTAATATTACATCTGCCTTTTCCTGTTATCAATAGTTTTTTGCCTAATGACTCCATTTTTTCCAAGAGTATAACATTGTCTCCGAATATTACTTGCTTTTATGGCTGCCATCATTCCTGC
>FR889106.1:20401-43270 GCA_000435755.1 Clostridium sp. CAG:508 | reverse complement strand
GCTTTTATGGCTGCCATCAATCCTGCTGGTCCACCACCTATTACAACTGTTTTCATATTTATTCCTCTTTCAACGTGTAAGCTACTGCTTTAAGCACTCCCAACTTACCATATTCATAAGTAAGTCCGCCTTGCATAAATGCCATATATGGTTCTCTAATTGGTGCATCACATGATAATTCTATTGATGAACCTTGTGTAAATGCTCCTGCTGCCATAATTACTTGATCTGTATAGCCAGGCATATCCCATGGTTCAGGTATTGAATTGCTATCAACTGGTGAACCCATTTGTATTCCTTGGCAAAATTTTATAAGTTTTTGCTTATCTCCAAAAGTTATTGTTTGTACTATATCTGTTCTTCTTTGATCAAATTTTGGATTTGCTATATAGCCTAAGTTTTCTAATAATTTACTTGCAAATACTGCTGTTTTTAAACTACTTGCTACAACATGTGGTGCAAAGAATAGTCCTTGTAGTATTTGTTTGTTCATTCCTAAAGTTGGTCCAACTTCTTTGCCTAATCCTGGTGAAGTTAATCTTTCAGCAGCTAGTTCTACTAATTCTTTTTTGCCTGCTATATATGCTCCATTTGGTGCAATTCCACCACCCAAGTTTTTTATTAGTGAACCTACTATGACATCTGCTCCTAAATCAGTTGGCTCTATTTTTTCTACTAACTCTCCATAGCAGTTGTCTACCATTATTATAACTTTGTCATTTACTTCTCGTATTGTTTCTATAACTTTTTGAATTTTATCCAATGTGATACTATCACGTAGACTATATCCTCTAGAACGTTGGATTTCAATTAGTTTTATATCATTTCTTGATACTCTATTTTTTATTTGCTCATAGTCAAAATCATTTTCTATCATATCAATTTGCTCATATTTTACTCCATATGATTTTAATGAACTTGGATTATCTACTATTCCTATTACTTCATCTAAAGTGTCATATGGTTTTCCACTTATACTTAAGAAAATATCATTTGGTCTTAAAAATGCAAATAAAGCTACTGTTAATGCATGAGTTCCTGATATAAACTGTCCTCTTACTAAACTGTCCTCTGTATGTAATATTTCTGCAAATATTTTTTCAATTGTATCTCTTCCTACATCTGAATATCCATATCCAGTTGTACTGTTAAAGTGCATTTCTGAAACATTATATTTTTGAAATGCCGATAGTACTTTTAAGCTATTATATTCGCATACTTCCTCTATTTTCTTAAATTGTTCTTGCACTTCTAATTCTGCTTTTTTTGATAATTCTAATAATTCGTCGCTTATTCCATATTGTTTATACATCATTTTCTCCTTATATTTCGTCACTAAATTTAGTTGCATTTACACGATAATACTTGCCTACAAATTCTGGGATATTTCTTTTCAAGTCATAAGTAGGTTCTTGTACCACTTCTCCATTTTGATTTATTGATCCCCACTTGCCATCTTTTTTTATTCCTGCAAATCCGTATTTATTAAAATCTGTTACCAATTCATAATCATTTTGTACTTTTAAATTTCCGTCTTTATCAACAAATCCCCACTTACCATTTATGTTCTTAGCAAATAAAGAATTGTTTTCAAAAAGATTTTGTGAAGTTAATATATTTCCCTTTTTATCAAAATATTTAAAATCTGTATCAGAGTATAGTAAAATGTATGCTTTTTCATCCTTTACTTCTTTTACTATTGCATTATCCATACTTACTATTTCTTTCATATTTAGGTTATATAGAGCTATATTTTTGTTTGTTTCCATTTGTAATATGTCTGTTTCATTTATTCTAGAAATGCTATCATATTTTAATTCAATAACTGATTTACCATTAGAATCAATTATTCCACTTTTTGAGTCACGCTCCACAATAAAATAGTCTCCAGGTAAATACTCAATATACGTGTAATCTTTGTCAATTATTATATTATCTTTTGAATCAACAACTTTATATTTATTGCTTTTATCAATTGTTATATAATAATTTGCATTTTCTGTTTTAGTTTTACTAACTTCATTTGTCTCTATTTTATTTCCATTTAAATCAAATATAAATATATCTTTATCCTTTAAGGCATTTAGGTACATTCCACCAGTATAAACATTATCATACTCAGGATATAAAACTGTAGTTCCTTCTTGATTTACAGCTCCATATTTTCCATTTCTTTTAGTTACAAAAATACTTCCTAATACATTGTATTGTATGTCTTCATATTCATAATTTAAAATTTCTTTGTTATTTTTTAGAAGTCCAGCTTGTCCATTTTTAAATGCAATAAAATATACTCCCTTTTCATTTGCAATTTCTGTAACTCTTTCAAGTTGAGTATAAATTGGGTTTAATATTATAGTTCCTCTATAATTTGCATATCCATATCTGTATCCATCTTCTGTTTTTTTACTTACAATAAATCCCGCTTGTTTTTTGTTGCCATTTTCACTATAGTAATTATCTGAGGTTACACTTTCATATTCACATTTTATTATAACTTTACCTTTCATGTTTATTATGCCTTCAAGTTCATTTTGCTTTACTAAAAATGTGCCCTCTTTATAGTTAATACTAGAAATTTCATCATAAACTGGTTTAGTTATTTGCTTTCCTTCTAAGTTTATCAATCCATACTTTCCATTTTCTTTATATGTTAATACACTTTTTTCATAAGGTGTTGAATTAACATTTGTATAAATTGAAATTGCTTGTACATTTTTATAATTTGAAAGCAAAACTTCCTTTTTCTCATTGTATACTACTGTTTCATACTCTTTTGTATTTTCATTATATTCTTTTACACAAACAAAAATAGCCTTAGATGGATTTGGAATTTGAACTGCCCCATATTCCGCTTCAATTACAATATTTCCATTTCTATCAATTACACCATATTTTTGGTTTTGTTCTAATGTAAAATACTTATATTCACTGATTTCTTCTACTTTATAATGTAATTGTACTTCATTTATAATTGCCATTATACTAATTGCAATTATTATTACTGCTACTATACCTATAATAATCCATCTAATTTTTTTGTTCATATCTTACCACCACTTATCCTTATTTATTATTATTTTTACATACTTTAACCCACTTTATCCTTCTGTCTTCATATTCTTCTATTTTGTATGTTAAATGTTCATCTTCTATAACTGGGTGTTCATCTTCCTCTGGTAGCCTTCCCAATTTTTCAATTAAGTAACCTGATAAAGTTTCATAGTCTCCTTCTGGAAGTTCTATATCAAGAATTTTTTTCATTTCATATAGGCTAACACTTCCATCTATTAAATATGTGTTATCATCTAAGCGTTTATACTCGACTTCTACATCATCATATTCGTCAAATATATTACCTACTAATTCTTCTAAGATATCTTCCATTGTAAGCAAACCTGCTGTACCTCCATATTCGTCAACTACAATAGCCATTTGCATTTTGTTTGCTTGTAATTCCTCAAAAATTTCATCAATTGGTTTTGATTCTGGTACAAAATATGCTTCTCTCATGATATCTGCAATTTTGAATTCTTTTCTTGTACTAACCAGTTTTAATATATCCTTCAAAAATAGAATTCCTTTTATATCGTCAATAGTTTCTTCATATACTGGTATTCTGCTGTACTTGTATTCATCAATTTCATCTAAAATACCATATATATCCTCATTCATTTCAATTGCATATATGTCTGTTCTGTAAGTCATAATTTCAGAAGCTATTATGTCATTAAATTCAAAAACATTATTTATAAGCTCTTTTTCATTTTCTTCAATTGAGCCTTTTTCTTCTCCTTGATTTACCATCATTTTTATTTCTTCTTCTGTGACAATTTCTTCCTCTTGTTCTCCTACTCCGAAGATTTTAGATACTAAATTGGTTGACCAAGTTAATAATTTAACAAATGGTGCCGTAACTACAGATATTCCTTTTATTACTCCAATTGTTGCAAATGATATTTTTTCATAATACTTCATTGCTAATCTCTTTGGAACAAGCTCTCCAAATACTAATGTAAAGAAAGATAAAATTATTGTTATAATAACAATAGATATGTTTTGCCAAGTTGCTATACTTATAAATGGCATCCATTCATTTAATACTGGAGCTAACATTCCCGCAAATGCATCTGAAGCAAAAGCACTTGATAAGAAACCTGCTAATGTTATTCCTATTTGTATTGTTGCTAGAAATTTACTTGGGTTTTTAAGCATTTTTTGAATTTGTTTTGCTTTTTTGTTACCATCTTTTGCTTGTTTTTCGATTTTTGCATCATTTAAAGATATGAAAGCAATTTCAGTTGCTGCAAAGTATGCGTTTAACAGAATTAAAATAAATAAAAAAATCAATTGTGAAATCATAAAATTTCCCTTCTAAATTATTATGCTTTTTTTACTTAATAATTATATCTTCTATCCACGTGTATGTCAATAAAATAGGTTATAATTTCCAATTGATTTTTCTACCATAATTCGCTATTTTTCTACTTTTTAGAATCCCGTTTTTGGAAGTTTCTTTTCTCCCACTGATATTTCTGTTTCCTCTTGCGGATCTTCTGATGGCTTTTCTTCTTGTTCTTGGTAGTTATCTACCTTTACTACAGTTTTTTGATTTAACTTTACTTCCATTTGAATTAAGTCTTCATAGCCATAATATCCATCTGGTGCTTTAATTTCTTCTAAATAATAAATTCCAGGTAATAAATGTTTTACTTCTATTACTCCTTGGTCATTTGTAGTTAGTTCTGAATAAAGTATTTGTTTATTTTCGTCTAACAAATTGAAAGTGCCATTTTTCAATGGTATTTTGGTATCACCATCTTGTTTTTGAATTTCAATTTGTGTTTTATTTTCTTGATAAGTCTGCTTTATTGAAGTATCTGCCATTTCATATTCGCCCACTGTTACTGCATAATTTTGCCAGTCTTGATTAGGACTTTCTCCATAGAAAATTGGCATTGTTTTTAAATCTGATTTAGCTGTTAATGTGAATTCTCCTGATTTTTCTAAATCTACAATAGGAATTAACACTTTAAATTTTTCAGTAGTATCAAATTCCGTTTTTTCTGTATTTTTAACATCTGTAATTTTAAATCTAGCATCACTTGAGATTGATAATGCAATTGTATATTTTTTATTCACAGCTGAGGCCTGTACACTATATGTTTTGCTTACATATTGTTTGTCTATTTTGTCAACTACCCAACTATTTTGTTCTGGTTTAATGTTTAATGTTGCTGCAATTTTGGTTTCTGTTGATTTTCTAACATTTGTGATTATTTTTTTAATTGCTTGTACTGTTCTTTTATCTGTCTCTGGATGTTTATATGTATCAAATTTATTTAAATCATAATTGTACATTGCATCATACACTGCCATTTTAGTTGCTGCATATGCTTCTTCCATAGTATTACAGCCTAATTCTGCTGGGGTTTTAAATGGATATCCATTTATTATTGCTCTCCATATTTTTTGATTACTTAACATTTGATTAACATCTACTGTATATTCAAAACCTACTTCCACACCTCTTTTGCCTTTGTTTAAACAATATACCGGATATTCTATTCCATCTTTTTTGTATACTTGTATTTCTACCCCAATGCCTATTCCATCATAGCTAAATAAAACTACTTCTCCTTTTGAATATGGTTTTGCATTTTCTATTGGTGCAATTGCTGCTTTAACTTTATTTGTCCCAAATATTCCTATAAAATTACTTATACAAACTATTGATATCATTAATATTGAGATTATTTTTTTCATATCTAAAATTCCTTTCTATATTTTATAATTTGCAATTTCTATTGCCTGAACACATCTTCTGTAGTTTTCTCTATTTTCTTCACAAGTAATTAAAGTAATTCTGTTGTCGTCAGTGGCTTCTAAATAGCTCCAGTCGGTATCTTTTATAACTTTATTGGTTTGTATTTTGTATATTTTCTTACCATTTGTAGTTGTATATATTATTTCATCACCTATTTTTAAATTTTTAATTTTAGCAAAAAAGTTGCATTGGTATCCTCTATTATGAGCTGCCAGTCCCACATTGCCTTGCCATTTACTTGTTTCTGTAAAATGTCCTACTGCCTTTAATAATACAGTCGATGTAGTCCCCTCCATAATGTGAACATCTAAATCTATTTTTGGAATTTGAATTCTCCATTTAATATTTTTATTTTCTTTTATCACATCTCTTTGAGTAGCTTTGCTTACATCTGCTTTTTTACTTTCTTCTTGTTTTTGCTCAGGCTGTTCATTTGTTACATCACTTACTTCCGTAAGACTTGCGTCTTTTTGAATTATAGATTTATATATTGTGGTATCTGGAATTTGATATGCTTTTTGAATAGGTATTGTTTTAGAATAAACATAATTTGAATAAATTTTATTTGTGTCTAAATTAAAAATAGAATTTATAAGTGGAAATAATACTAAATTATATATTAGCAATACGAATAAAGTTAAAGATAATGCTAATAATCTTAACTCTTTTTTAGTGTATGTAAACACATATTATACACCTGCCTTTATTATGAAATTAATTTTTTTAGGATTCGTTCTAGAAATAAAATCCATTGAAATAAAATTGTTTTGAAAAATCATGATTTAAAACTAATTTTTTACAATATGAATTCAAGTTTGTAAAGAATGTCTAATTAGAATTTTAAATAATTCACTTTTTGGTAAATTATCCTATGAATATATACTTTTCTATTTTCTTCATCAATGCTATATATTACTATATAATTGTTAATTATTAGCTTTCTATATTCATATTTTGAGTTTATATCTTCACTTATTATACTACACGATTTTGGTAAATGTTCTAACCTTAAAATACTTGTTTTAAATTTATCAATAAACTTTTGAGCTGCTTTCGGAGCAAACAAAAAATTTGATATGTATTTATAAATATTATTTAGCTCCATCTTTGCTTGAGTTGTTAATATAACTTCATACTTTATATCCATATTTTCTGTCTAATTCCTCAAATACTTCTCGTGCATTGTATACTCTGTTATTTTTTATATCATCTGCTGCTTCTTCTAATTTTATTCTTAGTTCTGCTAAAAATCTTTCCTTTTCAATATCTCTGACATTTGTTTTTTCTGACATATAATCACATCCTTTCTATCTTTACTGTTTTATAAAAATCATATTGTATTCTTATACATTTTACACTCATTTTTTTAATTTGTAAAGAAAAATCGTATGACAAAATTCGACATTAGTTGCCTTTAAAGCCTTTTCCCCAAGTTTCTCTAGCATTACTTATTATTATGAAGGCTTTCGAATCAATCTGCGTTGCAATTTGTTTCATTCTTGCAACTTCATTTCTTGCTCCAACACACATAAGCATCATCTTATCTGTATTGGTATACATTCCTTTTGCATATATCCCCGTGCTTCCCCTTTGTAATTGTTTATCAATTTCTTTTGAAATTTCCTCATATTTTTGTGAAATAATATATACCATTTTTGTGAAGTTAATCCCCTCAAAAACAATGTCTATCATTTTACCCATTAGATATATACTAATTGCTGAATATAGCCCAATTTCAACCTTTTTGAAAAATATAACATTAAGCCCAATTATAATAACATCTACAACTACAATTATGCTACTAGTTTTCATATACGGCTTATATGCTCTTGCAATATATGTTATTAAGTCTGTTCCACCTGTTGATGCATTTGCCTTTAATACTAAAGCTAGTCCAAAGCCAATAAAAATTCCACCATAAATACAAGCCAAAAGTATATCATTTGTAAGTGTAGGAATCTTTTCAAATAGATCTATAAAAAGTGATAGCAAACTTGTACCTATAATTGATTTAATTACTAATTTTTTGCCTATTTTAAAAAATGCTAATATAAAAAAAGGTATGTTTAGCGCTAATATTACTGTTCCCATTGGAAAATGAAATAAATAGTAAAATATTGTAGCAATACCAGTAAAACCACCAGTAGAAAGTTGATTCGGCAACAAAAATACAGCCGTACCTATTGCCATTATTGCACAACCTAAAGTTAAATAAATCATATCTATTAAAAATTCTTTTACTTTTAAAAGCTTTTTTGTCTTTGTATAACTCATAAAAAATCACCTATTACTACTAATTATTAGCAATAATTGGTGATTTTATACTTTTATTTTTTAGCTTTTAATTCTTCAAGAATGTCTTCGTATGTTTTGTCTATTTCAATTTCAAATTTGCCTTTTTTTATATTCTCATCTGGTTTTACTACTACATCTACATCATAGAATTCTTTTAATTTCAACACATTTTCTTTTTTATGTCCTATAATATTATTTATGTTTTCTGGATTTGCTTTAATTGTTACTTGCATGACCTTTATATTGAATTTCTTTATTTTTTGCACAATTTCATCATACCACATTCCAGACTCCACTAATTGTCTAAATGCTGGGTGATATGGTCCTGCAATTACTTGACTGCTCTCTTCTGAAGGGTCTGTAATTTCTTCTGTATTTTGGAGTCCTATTCTTATTACTTCAATTTTAGCATTGTTAAATAGTTGCATTATGTCTTTTGCTCTGTCCACAGCTTGTTCAACTGTTAGTGGTATGTATTCTCCTTGTTCATATTCTTTTGCTAAAGGAGTATTTTTAATAACAAGTACAGGGTATATTCTTACAATTTTAGGCTTTAGCTTTATTAAAGCTTTTGCAGTATTTATTTCGTCTAGTTTTGTGCTTTCTGGAAGTCCTATCATCATTTGATGTCCTAATGTAAAGCCATAAAGTCTAATAAGTTTTGAAGCTTTTTTTACATCTTCAAAAGTGTGTCCTCTTTGGCATTTAGCTAGGATATAGTCGTTTGCTGATTGAACACCAAGTTCAATAGTTTTTACATTATATTTTTTTAGCCTTTTTAAAATTGATTTATCAATATAATCTGGTCTTGTTGATAACCTTATACTATTTACTCTTCCTTGCTTTATAAACTCATTAGCCGCTTCTAATAATTCGTTTTGTTTCCTCTCGTCAATTGCTGTAAAGCTACCACCATAAAATGCTACTTCTACATATTTTGAATCATCTTTAAAGTTCTTTAAATAATACTCTATTGTTTCTTTTACATCATTTGCAGTTACTTGTTTAGTTTGTCCACTAATTTCTTTTTGGTTGCAAAAAGTACATTGATGTGGGCATCCTAAATGCGGTACAAAAATTGGTATAATATATTCTTTTTTCATTTCTACCTCCTACTACAACTATGCTAATTTTTCTAAGGCTTTTTCAGCAGCTTGCATTTCTGCTTGTTTCTTAGTTTTTCCTTCTCCTATTGCTAATGCTTTTCCATCACAATATACTTCAACTGTAAAAGATTTATCATGATCTGGACCACTGGTTTTTATTACTTCATAATTTATATGGACAGTTCCATGTTCTTGCAATTTTTCTTGTAGTACTGTTTTGTGATCTTTCATTCCAACATTTTTACTAGAAGCTTCCACAGCCTCTGCTAGGTTTGTTACAATAAATTTTTCTGCCTCTTC
Organism: Clostridium sp. CAG:508; assembly: GCA_000435755.1. Lineage (GTDB taxonomy): Bacteria > Bacillota > Clostridia > TANB77 > CAG-508 > CAG-273. Next base: position 33,742 of record FR889106.1, on the reverse strand, counting down.
TAGTCCACTATCAAAATATATTGCAGCAATAACAGCTTCAACACTATCAGCTAAAATTGCTGGCTTTGTTCTGCCATTGCTTACATCCTCACTTTTTCCTAAGTACAAGAAATCACTAAAATGATGTTTTTGTGCTACTATATATAAGCTATCTTCACATACAACTTCTGCCCTCACTTTAGTCATTTCTCCTTCTTTTAAATGTGGGTAGTGGCTATAAATATATTTACTTGATAAAAACTCTAAAATACTATCTCCTAAAAATTCAAGTTTTTCATTGCTATCCACATGATGTTCATATGCATATGAAGTATGTGTTAACGCATTTTTTAATAAGTTTTTATCTTTAAATGTATAACCAATGCTTTCTTCTAATTGCTCCATCTTCTCACTCCTTTCTTTAAATCTCTTTATTATTATACAATATTTTAACCAAAAAGCAAAGAAAATATAAAAAATACAAAATTTTCACATTTTTTTCACAAATATATTGTATGATATTTGTGTTTTAAGATAAAATATATTTATATAAATTTGGAGGTAATTATCAATGGATGATGAAAACAATAATCAGGAATTTAAAAGTATGAGCCCTACTACAACAGAAGCAAATTACAAAGCTTTTAATGAACCTAAAAAGAAAAAATCAAATGGAGCAGGATTTGGTAAAGTTGTAATACTGCCTTTCGTATGTGGAGTACTTGGTGCAGCTCTTACAGTTGGACTTTGTGTAAATGTTCCAAGTATTAAACAAGCATTTTTAGAAAAACTAGTTGTTACAGATTCTTCTAATAAAGATAATAATTCTAGTGAAAATAGCTCTACTAATTTAAATACACAACTTATTTCACTTCAAGGATATTCAGACACAGCTGTTGGAGTTGCAAAAAAAGTACAACCATCAATTGTTGCTATTAGTGTAGAGTATTCAGTTAATTCAATTTTTAACCGTTCTTCTACTACTGCAACTGCAAAAGGTTCTGGAATTATTATAAGTGAAGATGGATACATTTTAACCAATAACCATGTTGTTAATTCAACAAGTTCAAGCTCAAGCTCTTTTTATGAAATCGAAAAGGCAAATAAAGTTACTGTAAAATTGTACAATGACGATAAAGAATATGAAGGAAAAATAGTAGGAACTGATTCTCAAACAGATTTAGCTGTTATTAAAATAGATAAAGATGGTTTAACTGCTGCTGAACTTGGTGATTCTGACTCAGTACAAGTTGGTGAATTTGCAATGACTGTTGGTAGTCCTTTAGGATTAGATAATAGTGTAACTGCTGGTATTATCAGTGCTGTTAATAGAGATGTTACAGATAGTGATGGAAATAAATATACGGCAATTCAAACAGATGCTGCAATAAACTCTGGTAATAGTGGTGGTGCATTAGTAAATAGCAAAGGTCAAGTAATTGGTGTTAATACATTAAAGCTTTCTGGCACAGGTGTTGAAGGTGTAGGTTTTGCTATTCCAATCAATTCAACTAAAAGTATTTATGAACAACTTATTCAATACAGCAAAGTAAAAAGACCATATATTGGAGTCGTTGGTATTGATCTAGACGAGAAAACTGCTAAAGCTAATAACTTAGTAACTGGTGTATATATTAAAACTGTAGAAGATTTTTCTGCTGGTGAAAAAGCTGGTTTAAAAATCGGAGACGTTATTATTGAGGCTGATGGAACTAAAATTACAACAATGGATGAACTAAATGAAATTAAAAATAAAAAGCAAATTGGAGATACTATAAAACTTAAAGTTTATCGTGATGGGAAGGAAAAGACAATAACCGTTACTCTTCAAGAACAACCATAACTTATTTGGAGTTCATGAAAAAACTAAAAAAGCAACCAATAATGGTTGCTTTTTCTATTTCATACAATTGTGCAGAAGTCAATAGTTAAAAAATAGAGAAAATTAAAGAAAATATGAGAAATAATGAGAAAAATGGTAGGTTTTTCATTTTTCAGCATTGACATATTTACATAATTAGCTCAATTTTGGTATTTACAAGTATAAGTTATTTGAAATTGTATACAATATGTAGTATAATTAAAGATGTCGTGCAGTTAAAAACGCACAACAAAAGGAGTGTGAAGTTTATTTTAAACGAGCAAATTAAATACTATACAAAAGAAGGACTTAAACTAATTAATTTAGTAGCAATTGCTTTGTTTATTATTATAACTATAATTTTAATGAAATACAAACTAGTATGTAGTGTAAGTATTTCTGGTGAACATATTGGATATGTCCAAGATAAAGAATTAGTCGAAAAACAAATAAATGATAAATTGGCTTTAGAGGGAACTGGTAACGTTGCATATGTAGATTGTACTACTCCTGAATATAGCTTAACCTTTATTAGTAATAATACAGAAGTAAATGATGATTATGTCATTGCCAAAATTGAAGAAAATACAAAAATAACATATAAATATTATGCTGTAACTTTAAACGGAAAACAAAAATCAGTTGTAGATTCATTAGAAGAGGCCGAAAATCTAGTTGCAGATATGAAGAAAAAATATAAAGATATAAAATTCACAATTGGTATAAATGAATTATATACTCAAAATTCAGATGAATATGAAACGGTTGACATTAAAGTAGCTTCAAAATCGGTTAATAAGGAACTTAAAAAAATCGATGATGCTTCTGTAAATGGTGTCTACTTAGCTCAAAAACCAATTTCTGGTGTTATAACTTCACGTTTTGGTAGTAGGGAAAGTATACGTAGTTACCCTCATAATGGTCTAGATATTGCTGCACCTTATGGTACAAAAATTAAGGCTGCTTGTGACGGTAAAGTAACATTTTCTGGTTATAAAGGAAGCTATGGTAACTTAATTATTGTTGACTGTGGTAATGGTGTACAAATTTATTATGGTCACTGTAGTAAATTATATGCAAAAGTTGGAGATACCGTTAAAGCTGGTGACGTAATTGGTGCAGTTGGTTCAACTGGTAACTCAACTGGTAACCACTTACACTTTGAGATTAAAGTTAATGGGGTTAGTGTAAACCCACAAAATTATATTTATAATTAACAAACAGGCCAATGTTTAAAAACATTGGCTTATTTTAATATTAATAAATTTTTAATATTTCTTTTGCAAATTTGTCACTTTGAATTCACACAAAGGACAAATTGTATTGGTATATTATATACGTAGTCAATAATTAGTTACTCCGTTATTGACTATAGATTAGTAAAACATCCCCTTTTATTTTCAAAAGTAGCCATATGAGAATGGCTACTTTTTTTATGGCTTATCTTCCGCCCATTCCGGCCTCCGCCGCCTCCGGCCTCCGCCACCACCAGAGAAGCCTCCTCCAAAGCCTCCTCCTGATGAAAAGTTACTTCCGTCATATCCGTTTCTAGCAGCTTCTGCACTCATGCCTCCCATATACACTTTATTTACTGATGTATTAAGCGTATTTAAGAATGAGTTATTTAATGAGCTATGGTATAACATATGCATATATGCATAGTCGTATCCATCTATATTTTGTAGTTCTGGATACCTAATTTTTAGTTGTTTTAATACTTTATCTGCAATTCCAAAAGCTGTTGCAAATACTAAATATTTTTCCCAAAGTTTTAAGTCTGGCACTTCTTTTTCATTTAATAATGAGAAATCTTCCATATATCTTTTTAGTCCTACCCATTTTGCTTTTTCTTCTAATCCTTTATCTGTTAACTGACGTGTTTTATTAGTCATAATAAAATATGGAATAGCATTTATTATTAGAAGTATACCTATTATTGGAGCTATTGACATACAAATTATGCCAAGTACAATATATATTGTAGATTTTCCTACATATTTAGAAGCTTGTTTTTTACTTTCTTCTGAATAATTTTGCATTGCTATTTGTTGTTTCTCTACATCAGTTTCTATTGATTTAATCTTTGACATAAAGCTTTCACAATGTTTTTTTGCATATTTTTCAAATTCTTTCATTGTAAAAGTTGCAATTTTGCCTTCTTTAGTAGTATCTCTCGTAACGCTTTTAAGTATGCCTAATACTGTTTTTTCATCCTCTGTTAGTGGTTCTAATTGTTCTGTGCTATTTAAAATATTTATCCTAACTTGTGGCTTCGATTTTGTATTATCTTCTGAAAATGCTATATATTTTTTAAGTGATAGTTGTAATAGAGTTGCAGATAAAATTTTTGATATATTTTTGTTGAAGCTTCCTCTTCTAAAGTAATATAAATATGCGGCATCACCTGCTGAAGCTTGCTTATTTGGAATATCTCTAAAATAATCCATTTCAGGCATTCTTTTCTTTTCTATTTTGCTAGCTTTTATTCCGTTTTTTATTAGTTTATATACTAAGAATATACCTAATGCAATATTTGCTATAATATAAACGACTTCAACTATTTTTTCAATACGTTCTTCATTTTCTTTTTCTTTAATGTATTCTTCTCTTTCTCTATTTGCTTGATCTGCCCATTTTTGTTCTTCTGATAATATTGAACTAAATTTAGCTGTATTTGTTACTTTATTTTTTGTAAATAAATTTTCTAAAGTAATCACTCTAGCCTCTACCATTACTCCTGAATCCAAATATTCTACTTCTAAATATATATTATCTTTGTTTACAGAAATATTTCCATTGTATGGTCCATGTGCCCAGCCTCTTATGTTGTTCTTTTCTGATACTGCTTTAGGCAATTTGATGGTTGCTGTTAGCTTTGTTACAGGTATAGCATTATCTGTACCTACTAATTGCCAATATATTTCTGAACAATCTAAATATGTTTTTACTGCATCTATTACTTTATATTTAATTTGATAACTTCTTGTCTCTGTTCCATTTACTGAAACTCCCCAAGCAATTTCAAATTTGTTGCCACTAATTGGTAAGCCATAATAGCAATTCTTAGTAACATGATACATTTCCTCATCAATTTGAGTTAGTTTCTGTCTGTTGCCTGAATCAACTCTATATACTTCTATATTTGTTATTTCTTTAAACTTAGAACTATCTAAATAGAAATCTTTAAACATTGTATTAGTATCTGTAATTCTAGCATTCCAGTTTTCAATTACATCCATACTTCCATCTTCATTTAATTGAATTTGAAAGTTTAAGCTATTTAATCTAATGCTACCTGCTTGCACTTGGTTAGTTACTAAAATAATACCTGCAAATATAGCTAGCATAACTAGTATTTTGATTAAATTTTTTTTCATTTTTAGTATTTTCCCCTTTCAATATTTTATGTTTATATTTTATACAATAAATTTATAAATATCAATAGAAATATAAGAAAGAAATGAATAAAAAGAACTCCCTACATAATGTAGAGAGTTCTTGGAGTGTTATGGCTTAGCATACCAGATCATGAATTGCCTAACCCATTCTCTTAGGTTTTCAATATTTTCGAATTGAAAGGTCTGCTTGACCATTGGTGTCCCGAGAGTCATACGGCTGACCTTTGCGTCTCTTTCAAATACCAACAAAATTGGCACTTGATTAAAAGAGGCTATTTGAATTTCCTGTCCTACACCGAGTGAAGGTTCCCCAACATAGGCAACCAACAGGGAAGATTCAATAATCTTCCGATAATCGGTTTGATACACCTTTTCAGGTGTAATCTTGGAATTTTTTACAGGGTCAGTGTGCTGATGAGGAATATATGCGGAAAAACCACACTTCTCAAATTCTTCACCAAGGAGTTCATAGAGCTCCTTTTTACTGCTGTTGGTCAAAGGTCCCGAAATATAAACTTGCCGTTTTTCCATGGTGTGAATTCACTCCTTTAAAAATTCATTCTTGCGAATGTACTTTAATTATACCACTAATTTACATAATTTGCAAATTTAACATTTTTCTTAACTATTTTCATATTTTTAGTTTTTTGTTGTAAAATATATGATATAATCATTTTAAATTTAAAGTAAGGATATTATTATGAATCGTTTTGAAGAAACTAAAAAAGCTGGATTATTTGGAATAATTGGCAATATATTTTTATTAATAATTAAAGGAACAGTAGGATTTGTATTTAAAAGTCAAGCTATGATTGCAGATGCTGCTAATAGCGCAGGTGATATTTTTGCATCTCTTATGACTTTTATTGGAAACAAAATTGCAAGTACTCCTGAAGATTCTGACCATAACTTTGGTCATGGAAAAGCAGAGTATTTATTTTCTATGTTTATCGCCATATCTATGGTTGTAATTGCATTTAAACTTTTATATGATTCTGTTTATACTTTAATTAATGGTAGCAATTTAGTATTTTCCTGGCTTTTAGTTGCCGTTTGTTTAGTTACAATTATTGTAAAACTTTCACTCTATTTATATACTTCAAGATTAGCTAAGAAATATAACAATATTTTGCTAGAGGCAAATAAAAAGGACCATTTTAATGATTGTATTGTAACTAGTCTTACTCTTGTTTCTATCTTATTTACTCTTATAAATATTTATTGGTTTGATAGTATAGTTGGTATTACTATTTCTATTTGGATATGCATTACAGGCTTTAAAATTTTTATGGAAAGTTACAACATCTTAATGGATAAGTCAATAGACCCTAAAACCGAAGAAATAATTACTGATATTGCTCATAATTATAAAGAAATAAAAAAGTTAGATGCAATATCTTCTACTCCTGTTGGCTATAAGTATATTGTTGTTTTAACCATATGTGTTGATGGAAATATGCCTACCTTTGATAGCCATAAATTAGCTGACAAGTTTGAGAAAGATGTAAATGAATTAGATAATGTTTATAAAGCAATAGTACACGTAAATCCAATTTAGTATTAAATTAAAGAAAGAAGCCGAGCAATTTGCTCGGCCTCTTCTATTTTAATTTATTACAATCTTGTCATCTTCTGCTTTAATAACTGCCTTTTTATTTGGTTTAATATTTCCATTTAAAATTTCTTCTGCAATTTTATCTTCTAGTATGTTTTGTATTGCTCTTTTTAATGGTCTTGCACCATAGTCAGTATCAACACCTTTTTTAGCAATTAACTCTTTTACACTATTATCAATCTCAAATTTATAGCTTTTTTCTGCCATTCTTTTTGTTACTTGATTTAGCATAATATCAATTATTTGTTTAATATCTTCCTCGTTTAATTTATGGAATACAATAATTTCATCTATACGGTTAATAAATTCTGGTCTAAATTGTTTCTTTAATTCTCCCATAACATCTTTTTTAATTGTCTCATATTCTTTTTGGCTTTCTTCCTTTTTGTCTTTTGCTGAAAATCCTAAAGTAGTTTTATCTGTAATTAGTCTTGCACCAATATTAGATGTCATTATTATAACTGTATTTTTAAAGTTAACTGTTCTTCCTTGAGCATCTGTTAATCTACCATCATCAAGAATTTGAAGTAACATATTCATTACATCTGGGTGAGCTTTTTCAATCTCATCAAATAGAATTACTGAATATGGTTTTCTTCTAATTTTTTCTGTTAATTGACCACCTTCGTCAAATCCAACATAACCTGGAGGAGAACCAATTAATTTAGATACAGAATGTCCTTCCATATATTCAGACATATCAATTCTAATCATTGCATCTTCATTTCCAAATAAGCTTTCAGCTAATGCTTTTGATAGTTCAGTTTTACCTACACCAGTAGGACCTAAGAATAAGAATGAACCTATTGGACGATTTGGATCTTTTAAACCAACTCTTCCCCTTCTTATAGCTTTTGCAACTGCGTCAACAGCTTCATTTTGACCAATTACTCTTTGATGTAAAGTTTGCTCTAAGTTTCTTAATTTTTCATTTTCAGTTTGAGTTAATTTTTTAACTGGTACACCAGTCCAACTAGCTACTACTTCTGCTATATCTTCTTCTGTTAGAGTAGTTATACTTTTAGTATTTTTGCTCTCCCATTTTTCTTTTTCTTTTTGTAATTTTTCTTTTTCTACATTTATTTTATCTCTTAAGCCTGCTGCTTTTTCAAAGTCTTGAACTTTAATAGCATCATCTTTTTCTTTATTCATAGCAGAAATTTCTTCTTCTAATTTTTTTAATGTATCTGGTTGAGTATATGTTCTCATTTTTACTCTAGATGCTGCCTCGTCAACTAAATCTATTGCTTTGTCTGGTAAAAATCTGTCATTTATATATCTAGTAGATAACTCAACTGCTGCTTTTATAGCTTCATCTGTTATTTTTACATTATGATGTGCTTCATATCTATCACGAATTCCTTTTAATATTTCTATTGTTTCTTCATTTGTTGGTTCACCTACTGTTACCGGGCTAAAACGTCTTTCTAATGCACTATCTTTTTCAATATACTTGCGGTATTCATTTAAAGTTGTAGCACCAATAACTTGAACCTCTCCTCTTGCAAGAAGTGGTTTTAAAATATTTGCAGCATCAACTGCACCTTCTGCTGAACCAGCTCCAACAATTGTATGAACTTCGTCTATAAATAATATAACATCTCCTGCTTTTTTAACCTCTTCTAAGCATTTTTTAATTCTTTCCTCAAAGTCACCACGATATTTTGCACCAGCTACCATACTAGCGATATCTAAGCTTACTACTCTTTTATTTTTTAACATTTCTGGTACATCTTCAGCAATTATTCTCTCTGCTAATCCTTCTGCTACTGCTGTTTTACCAACACCTGGTTCACCAATTAAACATGGATTATTTTTAGTTCTTCTTGATAAAATTTGTATAACCCTTTGAATTTCATCTTTTCTGCCTATAACTGGGTCAAGTTTTCCTTCAGTTGCTTTTTTAGTTAAATCTGTTCCATATTGATTTAAAGTAGGTGTTTGATTATAGCTACCTCTTGCTTTTCCTTTAGGTTGCTTGTCACTTACTCCTGCATTCTCATCTTCATTTATAACTTTAACAATTTCATTATATAATTTTTGAGGGTTTACATTTAAATCCATCATTATTCTAACAGCAACACTATCACCTTCACGCATAATCCCTATAAGTAAATGTTCTGTTCCAATAAATTCAGAACCTAATTTTCTAGCCTCTAAAAAGGCATTTTCAATAACTCTTTTTGAACGAGGTGTAAAACCTATTTCACCTCTATTTTGAGATTTATCTCCTTTGCCTATTAAAACTTCAATTTCTTCTACAACATTTTCTGCTGTAATTTTTTGCATATTAAGTACTTGGCTTGCAACACCACTACCTTCTTTTACTAAACCATATAAAATATGCTCTGTACCTATATAATTATGTCCAAAACCTTGTGCTAGGTCACCTGCATATTCTAATGCTTTTTCTGCTCTTTTAGTAAATTTATATACCATACATATACACTTCCCTTCTGATTAGTCTAATTTTTTAATTTCATCTCTTATTTTTGCTGCGTCTTCATAACGTTCTTCTTTGATTGCTTTTTCTAATTCACTTTCTAATTTTTGTTTTTTGTTCTCTTGTTTATTTTTCTTTGTTGCATTTTCAATATCTTTTAATACATCTTGTTTTTCATCATCACTTAAGCCACTTGTAGTTTCTATTTGCTCAGGCTCTTGGCTTACTTCTCCAAAGAATGGATTACTAAATATATCATTATTAAATATTGTTCCCAAATTTCTACTTCCTAACATATTTGTTCTAGCAAAACTTGGTAAAAAGCTTTCTGCAAATGACATATTAAATAAATCTTCTATTTCTTTAGAAAAATCTAAACTTTCTAAACCTAATTTTTTTGCACATTTATCACAAAGTGCTATTTCTCTTTTTTCACCATTTATAACTTGAGTGTATCTAAAGTTTACCTCATTTTTTCCACAATTTTGACATAACATAAAAATTACCTCCTTTATATTTATGTTTGGTCATTAGTCCTCAACTAAATTAACTAACATATTTTTAAAAATTCTTGCTCTTAAAGTATCTTTAATTTCTTGAGGAACTGTTAATACATTGTCACTTGTTGCTACCTTTAATAGTTTAGCTTCTTTTTTAGAAATAATGTCTTCTGATAAGAAGTTACTTATAAAAATGTCTACTTCTTGTGATGTTATTTTATTCTCCATACTGTTTATTACATGCATTAAATAATTGCTTTTGGTTACATTAACTTTTTCTATTTTAATGTGACCTCCTCCACCTCTTCTGCTTTCTACATAATAACCTTGTGATGGTTTAAATCTTGTTGCTATTACATAGTTTATTTGTGATGGTACACAATTAAAATGCTGTGCTAAGTCATTTCTTTGTATTTCAATAATATCTTCATCTTCAAACATTTGCTTTATAAAATCTTCTATTACATCTGACATTTTCATTTTATTTTTCTCCTTTGACTTTGACTTTCTTTGACCTACAATATATATTATACTCTTATTTTTTAGTTTGTCAATATGTTTTATAAAAATTTTTTAAAATTTTTTTAAAAAATAAGGTGATAAGCCGAGAGAGAGTCTTTAGCTTATCACTTTTATCTATATTTATTGAGTTATATGCCGTTATAATTTTCTACTTTAAACTTTTTATCTTCAAATGCTTAACTCTTACACTTCCATTTTTTGTTCATCATTCTTCTCTCATTCCACAAATCATGACTACTTAAAAAGTGAGACTCTGAAACCAAGGAGGCCATATTTATTAGTTGTATAGTCAAACATACGATAAGTAGGGGGTTCTGAGTCAGAATCTATACCACTACCTGCTCTGATAACACAAGGTCCATATGAATAATTACTGTATTCCAATGTCCATTCCCATACATTTCCTGCTAGGTCATATATATTCATCTTTTTACATGTATCACTTGCTCCTGTGGTTAATAAGATTCCATCACTACCACTTTGAACTTGCTTTACACTGCTAACATTTACAAAATTATTACTTGTAGTTTGGTTATAAGGTGTCCATGTTGTTGATAATGTATAACTTTTATAATCTGCATATTTTCCTCTATTTATTGTGAATGTCGCATTAGAATAATTTCCCCAGTCTTTACTATCACTTCTTAATGCACTTTGTATTGTTGCTAAAGCTGTTCCCTTTGCTACTTCTTTTACTTCTATATGTTTTAATACTAAATCCCATTGTACTCCAAACATTAAACTACTATTATAATTTTTTCCCATTGATAATTTACTCGTCAATGTTTGTGCTTGACTACATGTTACATAAGTATATGGATATACTGGGTTTTCCACTGTTCCTACTTTTGATAATGGTACCTCTGTTGGCGTTCCACTTGCTGATGTCCTATTTGTTGTTATTCCTGCCTCATATCTGCCTATCCAAAATCCTCCATTTTCATATACGCTTTTTAACATTTTTTGTTTTAGTATCGTATATTGTTCACTTGTTAATCCTGTTGCCGCATCCGAATAATATGTGTCTGTATAACTTGTTCCATTTCTATAGTAATCTGTATATTTATACAAGCAATATTCTATTTTATCATACTCTGTTGAACTAGCAGGTTTCTGGTCTGCTGTTGTTGTTTTTGTGTTATAACTGCTATTTGCATATAAGCTTTTTGGTACTTCTATCCATACATATTCATTTCCACTTTCATCTTGTATTACTAGGCCATCAGCCAAATTTGTTCCTTCCACTTTCTTAAATGTTGCATCCGGATAATATGGCATTGTCTCGCCTGCTACACTTGGTAAATCACTTGTTGTTGGATTGTTATTTCCTCCTGTAGTTCCATTTACTTGATTGTCTATCCAATTAGTTAATTCATTTATTCCTTTTTCATCATTTTCTTTTGCCTTGTCCATTGCGTTTTGTGCTTCTTTTGCTTTTTCTATTATTCCACTATTTCCAAATAGTGCATTTACGCTCACTCCTGCTAAAATTAGTAACACCACAATTGTTACTACTAATGCAATTAATGTAATACCTTTAACGCTTTTAATTTTTTGTTTTTTCATCTTTCTCTCCTTCTTTAGTTTATTAATATGTATTATTTCACTCTTATGTATCTTTCATTTTGTTATTGATTACCTGTAATAATTTTATTATACATAACTTGTTGTGTGTGGTCAATACTTTAATAAATTTTTATGATATTTTTTAATAAACTTTATAGAAAGGGTTCAATCTAGATTATTTAGATTGAGATATAACATTAATATGAAATTTGTTAGAATTAGAAATTTACGAGAAGATAAAGATTTATATCAAAAAGATATTGCTGAAGTATTAGGAATTTCTCAACAATATTATTCTGAATATGAAAATGGTAATAGATCTATTCCAATTTTTCATTTGATGAAATTAGCTAAATTCTACAATGTTTCAATTGATTACATAGTTGGATTAACTGATAATATCAAGCCTTATTCTCGCAAGATTTCATAAATTACTTTGTCATATTTTCCATTTTATCAACTCTATTTTTTTGCTCTTCTAGACTTATCCATGCAAAGTATGATGATACAAATTCACCATATTTAGTAACGTCTTCATATCTTTCTAAATTTCCAATCTCTTCTTTAGCAAATTTTTTATCGTCTTTTTTCATAAAAAATACACACTCCTATTTAATTATAGTTATGTGCATTTTTAATTTTTCTATTCAATTATTATTCTAAAATATATTTCTCTATCACTTTTGCTACACCATCTTCATTATTGCTTTCTGTAACAACATCTGCCATTTTTTGTATATATGGTGCACTATTCGCCATTGCAACTCCTAGTCCGGCATTTTCGAGCATTGTTTGATCGTTTACATTATCTCCAATTGTAATTACTTCTTCTCTTTCTATTCCAAGTTTTTGAATCAAAAATTTAAGTGCATTCCATTTATCTGTATTTTCGTTTGTTATTTCTGTATAAAAATATTCTATTGAATGTATTTCTGTTCCTAATTTCATTAATTTTCTAGACATATGCCCTACATCTAATACATCTATGCCTTTTACTTCTCTTAACTTTCTAATTATACCATTAAAAATTATGTTATTTTCATCACAAATATTTATTTTAGTATAATCTTCTTCTTTTCTATTTAATACATACTGATACACATCTTCTGTTATACATATATTAGTTTTTTTGCCATCTGGTTTACTTGCATTTTCTTGATGATAAAATAGAACGTTATAGTTTAATGATTTTGTTATAATACTGTTTTGAGTATAAATACTATAATAAATACTATTTTCTTCACATATTTTTATTAATTGCAACACCTTTTTTTGGCTTAAGAACTTATCATATATTATACTTTCTTCTTTAAAATCATATACTATAGCTCCATTTCCACAAATTGCATACTCATTTGCTCCTATTTCGTTTGCAAAATTCTTAACAGACATAACTCCTCTTCCTGAAGCTATTACTACTTTTGTTCCTTTATTTATTGCACTTTTTATTGCATTTT
>FR889106.1:15075-20299 GCA_000435755.1 Clostridium sp. CAG:508 | reverse complement strand
GCTACTAGTTTATACATGTTTACCTCTTTCTTCTGTTATTTTCATACATATTATATTCTTTTAACTTCGAGCTTGTCAATGTATATTTTACAAAACCACTTGCAAAAGAAATATAAAACATATATAATATGGTCATGCCAATGAAAATATGTAAATTTGGAAGGAGAGATTAGTATGAACATTAAAATAGTGTCTAAAGATTTAATAGCAACAGATGCAATTAAAGATTATATTGGTAAAAAATCAGAAAGATTAGTGAAATATTTTGGAGAAGACTTTGATGTAACTGCAACTATCAAAACAGAAGGTGGCTTACAAGTAGCAGAAATGGAGGTTAAAACTCCTACAGATAGATTTAGAGCAACAACAGAGCATAAAGATTTATATGCCTCTATTGATAAAGATCTTGATATTTTGGAAGGTCAAATTAGAAAAATGAAAACTAAAAAAGACCAACAAAATATGACAGAGTCAATTCGTCTTAAAGAAATGGTACAAACTGAAGCACATGTAGTTGAAGGTGAAATCATCAAAACTATTTATTATGATATTAAACCACTTTCTCCAGAAGATGCTAAACTAAAATTAGAAGAAAGACCTCAAGACAGATTTTTAACATTTATAAACATTGAAACTGGAAAAGTTAATGTAATCTATCGTTTAAAAGATAATAGCAACTTTGGTTTAGTTGAACCAGAAGCTTAAAGACATTAAAGAAGGCGTCTTAATATGACACCTTCTTTTTTTGTTGTATTAGAAAAATTGAATAACTTTTCTAGTACAACAAATCAAATACAATTTGAAACTATCTCATATTGTTTTCAGCTTGTTGAATCATTTTTCTAACCATGTTACCACCGATTCTACCAGCATCTTTAGAAGATAAATCTCCGTTGTATCCTTGTTTTAAGTTAACACCAACTTCGTTAGCAACTTCATATTTGAATTTGTTTAGAGCTTCCTTAGCTTCTGGAACTACAGATTTATTGCTATTTGTCATATTTTTCACCTCCTAGAATGTGATTGTTTTTGTTTTTGAAAAAACGTTTTTTGCTTTTTCATTATTTATAATGCACTTTTTTGATTTTTTTAAACTGGTAATTTTTTGAATATTTTTGACAGTTTACATTTTATTTGGTAAAACCACTTGTCAAAACGCTTTTTGCGTGATATAATTATTTAGTCAATTTATGAACGCTTAAAAGGGAGGTGCAAAACATGCCAAATATTAAATCAGCAATAAAACGTGTTAGTGTTATTGAAAAGAAAACTCTTAGAAATAATATGGTTAAATCAGGATATAAATCTGCAGTTAAAAAATTCGAACAAGCTGTAGAAGCTGGAAATAAAGAAGAAGCTACAAAATTATTAGCTCTAGCTACAAAAAAAGTAGATCAAGCTTGTACAAAAGGTGTTATTGTTAAAAACACAGCTGCTAGAAAAAAATCTAACATGGCAAAAAAATTAAATGCAATGAATGCATAAGCTTAGAAAATTGTGCACAGTTTTTTAAGATTTAAAGATGCTAGAAATAGCATCTTTTTTTTGGTACAAATTTCCTTTGTTTTTCTTTTAAATTTATGTTAACATTTAATTAAGATGTATTTTAGTTAAGTGAGGGATTTAAAGTGAATAAGTTATTATTAGAATTTAAAAATATTGATATAAATATTACAAATTTAATGAGACGTGGCATAAAATTTTCTTTTTTACTTATTATTTTCGCAAGTATAATTTTATTAACATATGATTTTTTATTTACATATCCTATTATCTATTATGCCGGATTTTCATTATTTAAAACAAGTTTATTTTTCATGGCAGGATTTATTATCTTCGGCTTTGCATTTAACAAAATAAAAGCAGAAATACGTTAAGAGTTACATTTATAGCATATAGTAATAAATCAAAAATATTGAAATTTACATAAAAATATGATATTATATATATTATCATTCGTAGCTATGCGAAATAAAGATAAATAGTATTTTAAAATTCTCGTATAACAATTGTAAGGAGGAAATATTATGAAAGATGTATTTATGAAGTTGCGGATTAAACTCTTTGTTTGTTTTTTACATTTAAAATTCTTTTGTTTTGAAATTACAAAACCCTTTCGAATAGCCATTTCATGCATAGAACGTTATTTGGTTTTATGGAAGATTGACAAAGAATCTGAAAATGGTTGGGAAAGACATGTTAAGATTAGAGAGCTTGATGAAAAAGATGAATTGGAGATTAAAAGAGGACAATTTCAAATTTTAAAAACTCACATTATTGGTGCTTTTTTTAGAACCTGTATATGTGCTGGAGCACAAATACTGGATAGCGAAACTAATAAGTACCAACAAGATTTTCAAAACAAAAAAGAAGAACTTATTTGCTTACTCGAAAAACTTTGTAACTACCAAGAAATTAATTTTGATGAAAACATCAAATTCGAAATTATTTCTTGGGAACTTGGAAAATTTGAGACACAAGAAGCTCTAAGTGACTGGTCCAAAAGATTTTCTGAATATATCTGTACTTTAGATATTATTTGATACATCTTAAATAAAAAGGTGAAATTCTCTATTCAAGAATTTCACCTTTTTCATTTATTTATTTAACTCATCTAAGAATAACTTATTAAGCATTTGAGGATTAGCCTTTCCCTTAGTCTCCTTCATTGCTTGACCAACTAAAAATCCTAATGCTCTATCTTTTCCTGCTTTGTAGTCTGCAATAGATTGTGGGTTATTTTCTAGTATTTTTAATACTATTTCTTTTATAGCTCCCTCATCTGAAATTTGTATCCATCCTTTTTCTTTTACTATTTCTTCAGGATTTTTTGGATTTTCAAATAATTCTTCTAATACTTTTTTACCAATTGCAGAACTTATTGTTCCTTTGTCAATTAGCATAATCATTTCTGCTAATTGTTCTGCTGTAAATGGAATTTGAGATGGTTCAAGTTCTTTTTCATTTAATATTCTTGAAACATCTGAAAGCAACCAGTTTGCTACTGCTTTTGCATTATTGCAAATTGATAATGCTTTTTCAAACATATCTGACATATGTTTTGAAGCCGTCAACATTCTTGCATCTTTTTCAGATAAATTATATTCTGTTAAATAACGCTCTTTTCTACTTTCTGGTAATTCTGGTAAGTTATCTTTTATGTTTTGAATATATTCATCTGATAATCTAATTGCTACTAAATCTGGTTCTGGAAAATATCTGTAATCTTGTGCATCTTCTTTGTCTCTCATTGAAAATGTTTTACCAGATATATCATCCCATCTTAAAGTTTCTTGGTCAATTTTTCCACCATCTTCAAGAACATCAACTTGTCTTTGTGCTTCATATTCAATTGCTCTTACAATTGATCTAAAAGAGCTCATATTTTTCATTTCTGTACGAGTTCCAAACTCTTTACTTCCTTTTTTCATAACAGAAACATTGACATCTGCTCTTAAAGAACCTTCTTGCATTTTACAATCTGACACTTCAATATATTCTAGTATAGATTTTATTTTTCTCATATATGCTTCCGCTTCTTTAGCTGAACGCATATCTGGCTCTGAAACTATTTCTATTAGTGGAACTCCTGCTCTGTTTAAATCTACTAGGCTTCCAGCTCCAAATTCATTATGATTTAATTTTCCTGCATCTTCCTCAATATGTATTCTTGTAATTCCTATAGTTTTCTTTTCACCATCTAATACAATTTCTACATTTCCATGTTCACATAGAGGTTTATCAAATTGTGATATTTGATATGACTTTGGAAGGTCTGGATAAAAATAATTTTTTCTATCATTTTTAGAGTCTTTTGAAATTGTGCAATTTGTAGCTAGTCCTGCTTTAACAGCATATTCAACTACTTTTTCGTTTAATACAGGAAGTGCACCTGGCATTGCCATACATACTGGGCATACATGTGTATTTGGTTCTGCACCAAATTCTGTAGAACAGTTACAAAATATCTTTGTTTTTGTTGAAAGTTCAGCATGTATTTCTAGTCCAATGACTACTTCATAATCTTCTATTGACATTTTAAATCTCCTTTACTTAGATATTTGGTCTATATTTACTTCTAAAGTTTGTTGCTTGTTCATAAGTATATGCTGCATTTAATATAGTTTCTTCATCAAAATAATTTCCTATTAATTGCATTCCTATTGGCATATTATTGCTATCTACTCCACATGGTATTGAAATAGCAGGGACTCCTGCAATATTCACAGGAACTGTACATATATCTGATAAATACATTTCCATAGGATTTGATAATTTAGTACCAATATCAAAAGCAACTATTGGTGAAGTAGGTGTTAATATTACATCATACTTTTCAAAAGCTTTTTTAAATTCTTGTTTTACAAGTGTTCTAACTTGTTGAGCTTTTTTATAATATGCATCATAGTAACCTGAAGATAATACATAAGTACCTAATATAATTCTTCTTTTTACTTCTGAGCCAAATCCTTCACTTCTTGAATTTTTAAATAATTCTTTTAAATTTGTATAATTTGGTGTACGGTATCCATAACGAATTCCATCAAATCTACCTAAGTTTGAACTTGCCTCTGCTGGTGCAATTATATAATATGTTGCTAAAGAATAATCTGCAATATCTAGGCTAAATTCTTCTATTTCTGCTCCTAGCTCTTTATATTTTTCAATTGCTTCTTCAACTTTTGCTTTTACTTCTGGATTTATTCCTTCTCCAAAATACTCTTTTGGAACCCCAATTTTTAAACCTTTAACATCATTTTTTAAGCATTTAGTATAGTCTTTTTTCTCTATTTCTGCTGAAGTTGTATCTTTTTCATCATGTCCACTAATTACATTTAATAAAATTGCTGCATCTTTAACATCTTTAGTCATTGGTCCTATTTGATCAAGTGAAGATGCAAATGCAACTAATCCATAACGAGATACTAATCCATAAGTTGGTTTTAGTCCTACAATACCACATAAACTTGCTGGTTGACGAATTGAACCACCTGTGTCTGAGCCTAGTGCCCATGGTACCAAATTTGCTGCAACAGCTGCTGCACTTCCTCCTGATGAACCACCAGGTACTTTATTTAAGTTCCATGGATTTTTTGTTGGATGAAAATATGAATATTCTGTTGATGATCCCATTGCAAATTCATCCATATTTAACTTTCCAAGCATTATCATATCTTCTGCATTTATTTTTTCCATAACTGTCGCATTATATGGAGAAACGAAA
>FR889106.1:0-15043 GCA_000435755.1 Clostridium sp. CAG:508 | reverse complement strand
CGAAATCTGCTAGCATTTTAGAACCACATGTAGTTTTTACACCTTTTGTGCACATATTATCTTTTATTCCAATTGGAATACCTGCTAATTCTGCTTCTTCTCCTGCTTCTATTTTTTTATCAATCTCTTCGGCTTTTTTCATTGCTTCATCTGTTAATGGTGTAATAAAAGCTTGTACATCCTTTTCTTTTTCATTTATTCTATCTATATATGCTTTAGTAATTTCTGTTACCGTAAGCTCTTTATTTTTTAATTTTTCTAAAAGTTCATGTACAGTTAATTCTGTAATATTCATCTTATTCATTCCTTTCTGTTAATTATTGAATTACTTTTGGAATTTTAAACATATTTCTTTCTTTTTCTGGAGCATTAGCCATTAATGCTTCTTTATCTTCAAAATTTATAACCTCATCTTTACGAAATACATTATATTTATCTTCAACACCAATAGCTTCTGATAATCCCTCTGTTGGTGCTTTGCTTACTATATTTGCATAACTCAAAATATCTTGTAAGTGTAAAAGATAAGTATCTACTTCATCTTCTTTTAAATTTAAACTTGCTAAATTTGCAATGTGTAATAATTCTTCTCTTGAAACTTTCATTTAAGCTCATCTCCTTTATAAATACGTGTTTTATTATATCCTTTTTTGGGGTAAATTACAAGTTTTATTGCAAAATTTAAGGACTTAATTAAAATTAAGTCCTTAAATCATATTCTAAACTTCATTTCCATAATAGCTGTCTATTAATATTTGTTTTAATTCTTCAACTAATGGTAGTCTTGGGTTTGCAGTTGTGCATTGATCTTCAAATGCTCTATCAGCTAACAAATCAAGTTTTGCCATAAATTCTTGTTCATTAACTCCAGCTTCTTTAAAACTCTTTGGAATATTTAAATCAGCATTTAATTTTTGAATTTCTTTAATTAAAGAGTTAACTCCTTCTTCATTTCCATAAGCTGGGAAATTCATTCTTCTTGATAAGTCTGCATATTTTTGGTCTGCAATATAATATTCATATTTAGGGAATGACACAAACTTAGTTGGTCTTTGGCTATTATATCTTATTACATAAGGTAATAGAATTGCGTTTATTCTTCCATGTGGCAAATGGAATTCTGCCCCTATTTTATGTGCTAATGAATGGTTTACACCTAAGAATGCATTTGTAAATGCCATACCTGCAATTGTACTTGCATTATGCATTTTTTCTCTTGCATGTGCATTACTTCCATTGTTATATGCTTCTCTTAAATTTTTAAATACTAATTCAAATGCTTTTTCTGCTAATCCATCTGTATAATCAGATGCCATATTTGATACATATGCTTCAATAGAATGTGTTAAAACATCCATACCGGTGTCTGCAGTAATTGTTTTTGGTAAGCTCATAACTAAGTCTGGGTCAACTATCGCAACATCTGGTGTTAATTCGTAATCTGCTAAAGGATATTTTTTGTTTAATTTTTTATCTGTAATAACAGCAAATGATGTGACTTCTGAGCCTGTTCCTGATGTTGTCGGAATCGCAACCAATTGTGCTTTATTACCTAATTTAGGGAATTTATAAGTACGTTTTCTTATATCCATAAATTTAAGTTTCATTCCTTCTGCATCAGCTTCTGGATGCTCGTAGAATAGCCACATTCCTTTTGCAGCATCTATTGGGCTTCCTCCACCTACTGCGATAATTACATCAGGTTTAAATTCTCTCATCATTTCTACTCCTCTATAAACAGTTTCAAATGATGGGTCTGATTCAACATCTGAAAAGATTTCAGAATGTACATATTCTTTTCTTTTTCTTAAGTAATATAAAATTTTATCTATATAACCTAAGTTTACCATTGATGGGTCTGTAACAATAAATGCTCTTGAAATATTTGGCATTTTTTCTAAATATGCAATAGAACCTGCTTCAAAATATATTTTCTGTGGCACTTTAAACCATTGCATATTAACTCTCCTTTTGGCTACTCTTTTGATATTTATTAAATTTACGCTTGATACATTTGCAGTTGTAGAGTTTCCTCCAAATGTTCCACATCCTAATGTTAATGATGGCATATTTGTATTATATATATCACCTATCGCTCCATGTGTTGATGGTGAATTAACTATTATTCTACCTACTTTTACTCTTTCTGAGAATTTTTGAATTGTCTCATTATCTTCTGAATGAATAACAGCTGAATGTCCCATTCCACCAAATTCAATCAATTTCTCAGCTAATTCTATTCCCTCATCTGCATCTTTAACCACATAATATGCAAGTACAGGGCTTAATTTTTCTTTTGAAAATGGGTATTCAATTCCAACTCCATTCTCTTTTAATACTAATACTTTTGTATCTTTTGGTACTTCAATATTTGCACCTTTTGCAATAATGTAAGGGCTCTTTCCTACTATATCTGCATTTAGTGCACAACCTTTTTCTGCTATAAACATACTGTTACGTAATTTTTCTGTTTGCTCTGCATTTAAGAAATAACATCCTGCTTCTTTCATAAGCTCTTCAAATTCTTTATGAATTTCTTTATCAACTATAACTGATTGTTCTGATGCACAAATCATTCCATTATCAAATGATTTTGATAACACCAAATCATTTACTGATGTTTTTAATTTTGCAGTTTTATCTATATAACAAGGTACATTTCCAGGTCCAACACCTAATGCTGGTTTTCCACATGAATATGCTGACTTTACCATTCCACTTCCACCAGTTGCTAAAATCAAATTAACTCCTGGATGGTTCATTAAAGCTGTTGTAGCTGTTATAGATGGTTCTTCAATCCATAAAATACAATCTTCTGGAGCACCTGCTTTTATAGCAGCATCTCTTAAAATTGTTGCTGCTGCAACACTACATTTTTGCGCAGATGGGTGAAAACCAAATATTATAACATTTCTTGTTTTTGCTGCAATTAGTGATTTAAACATTGTTGTTGAAGTTGGGTTTGTAACAGGTGTTACACCAGCTATAATTCCTATTGGTTCTGCAATTTCTTCATAACCTTCTTCTTCATTATCTTCAATTACTCCAACTGTTTTATCGTATTTTATACTGTGATAAATATATTCTGTTGCAAACATATTCTTTGTAATTTTATCTTCGTAAATACCTCTACCTGTTTCTTCTACAGCCATTTTAGCAAGTTCCATATGATGTTCTAAGCCAGCCATTGCCATTTGTTTTACAATTTCATCAACTTGCTCTTGGTCTAATTTCATGTATTCTTCAGATGCTTTTTTTGCTCTTTCAACTAAGCTGTCTATCATCTCTTCTATTCTTTTTCTCTCTTCTTCACTAACTTCTTTTGCCATTTTCAAATTTTCCTTTCTCTCTTGTGAATAATTATTTCCATTTCTATCTAATTATATACTAACATTTTAAGCTTGTAAATAAATTTATTTAAATAATTTAGAAACCCTAGCTAGCATTGCTAACTAGGGTCTTGGGCTCTACTCTAAACTCTTCATGATTTCAACAAGTTTCCTGCCAAAATCCATCTCAGAAATTTCTTCTTTTTCAAACCTATCAATAGCGAGTTCAACCTGTTTCTGTTCTTCCTCAACATCTTTAGGCCAACTGCCATGCCGTTTTTCCAAATGGCAAAGCAACTTAGTCATCTGTGCAGAACGATTAACCCTCCAATCGATATGGTCGATTGAATAAAGAAGCTTCCTCAGGAAATTAGCATATTCCTGTCTTACAAAGTTCCGTTGCATTTATTTTACCTCCTTAGCCCAAATTTAAGTATGTAGTTAGTCCTACATACTTAAATTATAACATAAATTAAACTTTTTAGCAAATTTCCCTTTTCTTTCACTTTAAAATGTTATATAATAGGTCTGTATTTACAGAAGGAGTGAGGTTTATGGGATATAACTTTAAAGATATTGAAAAAAAATGGCAAAACAAATGGTATAGCGAAGGTACCTTTTATGCAAAGGATGATCCTTCATTAAAAAAATGGTATGGATTAATTGAATTTCCATATCCTTCTGGTCAAGGATTACATGTTGGTCACCCACGCAGCTATACTGCACTAGATATTATTGCTAGAAAGAAAAGAATGGAAGGATATAATGTATTATATCCAATTGGATTTGACGCATTTGGATTACCAGCTGAAAACTATGCTATCAAAAATCATGTTCATCCTAAAATTACAACTGAAAAAAATGTTAATCATTTTAGAGAGCAATTAAAAGCATTAGGTTTTTCATTTGACTGGTCTAGAGAAGTTAATACAACAGATCCTAATTATTATAAATGGACACAATGGATTTTTATTCAATTATATAAACATGGCTTAGCATACAAAGCTACAATGCCTATCAACTTTTGCACTGGTTGTAAAGTAGGTTTAGCAAACGAAGAAGTTGTTAATGGTGTTTGCGAAAGATGTGGAAGTCCAGTTGTTCAAAAAGAAAAAAGCCAATGGATGTTAAAAATTACAGAATATGCTCAAAGATTAATTGACGACTTAGATGATGTTGATTATTTAGATAAAATCAAAGCACAACAAAGAAACTGGATTGGTCGTAGCGAAGGTGCTGAGGTTAAATTTAAACTTGCAAATCATGATAAAGAATTAGTTGTATATACAACAAGACCTGACACATTATTTGGTGCAACATATATGGTAGTTGCTCCTGAACATCCTATTATTAAAGAATTAGAAAGTGAAATTACTAACCTAGATGAAGTAAAAGAATATCAAAGACAAGCTAGTTTAAAATCTGATTTTGAACGTGCTGAGTTGAATAAAGAAAAAACAGGTGTTGAAATTAAAGGCATTAGAGCAATCAATCCTTTAACAAATACAGAAATTCCAATTTGGGTTTCAGACTACGTTTTAATTACTTATGGTACTGGTGCAATTATGGCCGTTCCTGCTCATGATACAAGAGACTGGGAATTTGCCAAAAAGTTCGATTTACCTATTATTCAAGTAATTGAATCAGCAAATGAAAACGCAGTTTGTGATATTGAGAAAGAAGCTTTTACAGATGTTGCAAGTGGTAAACTTATTAATTCAGGATTTTTAAATGGATTAGAAGTAAAAGAAGCTATCAAAAAAGTTATTGATTACCTAGAGGAAAATAAAATTGGAACTAGAAAAGTAAATTACAAATTACGTGATTGGGTATTTTCAAGACAACGTTATTGGGGTGAACCAATTCCTATGGTTTATTGTGAGAAATGTGGTTGGGTTCCACTTCCAGAAGAAGAACTTCCACTATGTTTACCTGATATTGAAGATTATGAACCAAGTGAAAATGGTGAATCACCTTTAGCTAAACATACTGATTGGGTTAATACAACTTGCCCTCATTGTGGTGGAGAAGCTAAACGTGAGACAGATACAATGCCTCAATGGGCTGGTTCTTCTTGGTATTATTTAAGATATATTGACCCACATAATGATAAAGCTTTAGCTTCTAAAGAAGCCCTAGAATATTGGAGTCCAGTTGATTGGTATAATGGTGGTATGGAGCATACTACACTTCACTTATTATACTCAAGATTTTGGCATAAATTTTTATATGATATTGGTGTTGTGCCAACTAAAGAGCCTTATCAAAAACGTACTTCACATGGTATGATTTTAGGTTCAAATGGAGAAAAAATGTCAAAATCAAAAGGTAATGTTATAAACCCTGATGATATTGTTGAAGAGTTTGGTGCAGATACCTTCCGTGTTTATGAAATGTTTATGGGACCATTTGATCAAACGGCTCCATGGTCTATGGAAAGCATTCGTGGATGTAATAAATTCTTAGATAGAGTATGGAATATGCAAGAATTTTTAGTTGATGGAGATAGTTATTCACCTGAATTTGAAAAAATGATACATAAAGCTATTAAAAAGGTTTCTTCTGACATTGAAGAAATGAAATTTAATACAGCAGTTTCTACATTTATGACTATGACAAATGAATTTTATAAATTAAAAAGAATAAACAAAGCAGAATACAAAACATTCTTGCAATTGTTAAATCCTTTTGCTCCACATATGACTGAAGAATTATTTGAGAAAATTGGTGTAAAAGACACAATAGCAAATATTCCATGGCCAACTTACGATGAAGCTAAAACTATTGATGATGAAATTGAAATTCCAGTTCAAGTTAATGGAAAAGTAAAGGGCACTGTATCTATTGCTCTAGATACTGACGAGGCAATTGTAAAAGAAAAAGTTCATGAAAATCAATCAGTAAAAAATGCAATTAGTGATAAAAACATTGTTAAAGAAATCTATATAAAAAATAAAATTTATAACATTGTTGTTAAATAGTCAAATTTTTATATTAGACAAAGAAAAGACCACCATAAATGGTGGCCTTTTTGAGGTTACATTAAATTTTGATAATATACAACAGGTGAATCAAACTCACAAAGTTCTTCAATTTGATAAAATTTTACTTCTTGAAGATTGCAGAACAGTTCTCGCCAATCCTCGTTTGCCAAAATAATAGCAAGTGTTTGGTTCAGCTTGACAGAATTTACTTTATTGGGCTTTCTGTTTTTGCCTGTCCCAGAGCAAACTCTAATTTGCTCTATTTTTCCCAAGATTGCCGCCGCATCTGCAACAGATAAGTTTGTCATCCGTTGTAGTTGTTCGGCTTCATCCGCTTCAACTTTAAATGTTTTGTTTTCGAATTGATTAAGATCTTTAAAATAGATCTTATCGTTGTCAAAAATCAACATAAAATTGAATTCAGGCGAATAACTTCTAATTGCCATACTAACCTCCAAATTTTAATAGCCCTTTGGCTAAGATACTTATATTATAATACTTTTTACACATTATGTCAATTTATGTTATTTTGTTACATATTTGTAATAAAAGTGTAATATGTTTGTAATATTTTTTTGTAATATTATGTTGTATAATTGTATAAGGAAATTACTAAGGAGAAACATTTTATAAATGAACGTTGAAGCTGAATTAAAAAAAGATGGAATTGAAATTATTGGAAGACTAGATACTTTAAGCGTAAATTCTATTTCTAGAAATGCTGCTGAAAAAATTTGCAAAGCATTTCCTAGAGCTCATTTCGATTATGGTCAATTATTTATTGAGTTTTCTAGAACTCCAATGTATATAGCTAAAATGCCTGAAGGATATGCCGAAGCAACTTACTTTTACAAAAATTCATCTATATATTTTAAGGCTGGTGTACCTTTAAAAGACTTAGAGAAATTTGCTGTTCATGAACTTATTCATCATATTCAAGAAGTAAAAGATAATAAAGGCAATTTATATCGCTTAGGTTTATGTGAATATAGTGAATTTAAAACATATGGAACGGCTTTAAATGAAGGAGCTGTCCAGTTAGCAGCATCTAAAATCTTAGAGCAAAAAGAAACTGTTGTAAAATATTATGACATTTCACTTCCTACTAACAGTCCAAATTGCTATCCACTTTTGTGTAATTTGGTAAATCAATTAGCATATTTAGTAGGTGAACATGCATTGTTTGAAAGTACACTTTTTAGTACTGATCAATTTAAGCTTGCTTTAATAAGGTCTTGTGGTAAAAAGAACTTTTTAAATATTCAAAACTGCTTAGATAAAGTATTAACTATTGAAGAAAAAATAGTTCTTTTAAATAATGACTTATTAGAGGAAACTTTATCAGATGAAAAAACTCAAAAAATTGCTTTTAGAATCGGTAAATTAAAAACTGAACTCAAAAATGCATTTGTTCAAACTCAAAATTTAATTTACAGTTCATATTTTGATAACGAACTTAATAGAATAGCAACTACTGAGGAGATTGAAATTTATCGTACCAAGTTATATGATTACAAAAATTATATTGGAATTACTGAAAATTACAGTGATTTTAATAACTACTATCTTGACAAAATGATAGCTTTAGATGATAAATATGAAGCTATTTTAAATAATGTTGCATTAGTAGTTGTAAAAGAAAATACGATTTCTAAAATGTTTAAAAGAATTAAAAATATATTTGGTTTAAGTAAGAATTTCGAGCAAAACTAAGGTATTTGCAAAATATAAGACCTGCTTTCGGTAGATAATGATAATGATAAAACAGCATAAAAGTTGGAAATTTTATATTTCCAACTTTTATTTTGTTTCTAGGTATTCTATTATTTTATTTGCAACTTTTCTTCCATCACTTGCTGCCCAAGCTACTGTTGAGTTCTGCCCTACTACATCTCCACCTGCAAATACCTTTTTATGTGAAGTTTGATTATTTTCATTTACTTGTACATATTTTCTAGATGTTGTTTCAATATTGCATTTTTCTATAGTATCTTTATCTATTTTTCCTCCAACTGCCATTACCACATAATCCATGTCCATTATGTAATTACTATTTTCAATATCTACTGGAGACTTTCTTGTTTCTCCTTCTTTCTGTACTAATTCTGTTTTTATACATTCTATCTGTTCGACTTTATTTTTGCCTAATATTTTTACAATATTATTTAAAAATAAGAATTCTACTCCCTCTTGTTTTGCATCTGCAATTTCCTTTGCCTCTGCTGGCATTTCTACCTCTGACCTTCTATATATTACAACTACCTGTTTAGCTCCCATCCTTTTGATTGTTCTTGCACAGTCCATTGCAACATTTCCACCACCAATAATTGCAACTTTTTTATTTGTATAATCAGGATGATTTTGATTTTCTAGTAATGAATTTCCACCATATACTCCTTCAAGTTCTTCACCTTCAATAGCCATCTTTCTTGGTATATTTGCTCCTATTGATAAATATATTGCGTCATATTCTTTTTCTATATCAGCTAGTTCTAAGTTCTTTCCTAACTCTTTTTCGCATTGGACATTTATGCCGAGTGCTAAAATTTGCTCAATAGTTTTTTCTACAATTTCATTTGGTAGCCTAAACTCTGGTATTCCTCTTTTTAAAATTCCACCTAAATTTTTTTGTTTTTCATAAATTGTCACTTGGTATCCTTTTCTTCTAAGAAATGCAGCAGCTGTTAAGCCTGATGGTCCTCCACCAATAACTGCTATTTTTTTATTTTTTTCTTGAGTATTTTCACTGTAGTTTAATAAGCTATTTGTATTACTTAAAGCCCAATCTCCAACATATGCTTCTATTTCTCCAATTGAAACTGGATCTGACTTAATGCCCCTAACACATTTTCCTTGGCATTGTTTTTGGTGTGGACATATTCTACCACATATTGCTGGCATAACAGTGGTTTCACACAATATTTTATATGCTTCTTCTAAATTATCCTCTTTTACTTTTTGAATAAAAGCTGGAATATTATTTCCAAGTGGACATCCTATCCTACACTGTGGATTTTTACAATTTAAGCAATATTCAGCTTTTTGTTTTATATTATTTTTCATCTTCTACTCCTGATTTATTAAAAAAATTCACAACCACTTTTAAATCTTTCCAAAACTCAATCTTCTTGTTTTCATCTCTAAGTAATGCAGCAGGATGCCAAGTAGGCATATACATTATTCCTTTTTGTTCTATCCATTTACCTCTACTAGCTGTAATAGAATACTCTTTTCCTAACACATTCTTTAGAGCTGTACTTCCTAAAAGAACTATTACCTTAGGCTTTACAAGAATTACTTGATTACGTAGATAATTCAAACAAGCCTCTGCCTCGTCTTGCTCTGGCACTCTATTAGCAGGTGGCCTACATTTAACTATATTTGTTATATATACTTCTTGTCTTTTTATACCTAAACCTTGAAAAGCCATATTCATAAGTTGTCCTGCTTTTCCCACAAAAGGAAGTCCCTGAGTATCCTCATCTGCTCCAGGACCTTCTCCTATAAACATCAAGTCCGCTTGTTTATTGCCTTCTCCAAAAACAATACTTTTTCTAGTTGAACACAATTTACATTTATTGCAATTTTTTATACTATTTTCTAATTCTTCCCAATTATCGTACATTTCTTACTTCCTTTATTTTACACAATTTTCTAGTAATTCTATTTTATTCTCTATATTAGTATCAATTTTTGCCATTGTTCCAATTGGTATAACAGTCTTTTTATCTATATGTCCAAAATTATTAGATTTTATTATTGGAAAGCTGTACTCTCCTTCTAAAGTATCTAATAATATTTGTTCTATACTTACTGCTCCATCATAGTTACCAAGCCAAATTCCCTTTATTTTGTCAAATACTCCATTTTGTTTCATATGATAAAAATAATTGCTAACTAATTCCGGTGGTGTTTCAACAAATAGCTCTTCTAAAAATAATATTTTATCTGTAAAATCAATACTATACTTTCCACATACCATTTCATTTACTAAACTTAAATTTCCACCAACTAAAATTCCTTTTGTTTTTCCTTCTTTAATTGTAACATATTCATCATCTGCTTGTCCAAGACTTAATCCACCTTCTTCAAACCTTTTTATTACTTCTTCATATCCATATTTAGTTTGCCATGAAGTTAAGGCTTTAAATGTTGGCCCATGAAATGTTACTAATCCAGTTTTTGCATAAATTGCATTTAAAAGTGATGTTGAATCACTAAATCCACATATTATTTTAGGATAATATTTTATTGCATCATAATCTAAATAATCAAATGTAGAATTTGAGTTAAATCCTCCTGATATGCAGAATATAGCTTTTATTTCATCATTTTGAAACATATAATTTATATCCTCTGCTTTTTGCTTTGCAGTTGCTGAATATCCTAACTTATTTGATATAGCATTTGGTGCAAACTTAATTTTAAATCCTGCACTTTCCATAAGCATTATTGAATTATTTATTGTTTCTAAATCTTCTTTTAGTACAGGGCTTGATGGTGCTATTAAACCAATAGTATCACCTTTTTTTAACCTTTCAGGTATCATATTACTCCTCCTATTTTATCGCTATTATTGCTCCATTTACTCCAAAGTCTTTTCCATCTGCTCTATATGAATGAAATTCTTTCGAATGGCACATTGTGCAAATATTACTGTCTATTATATTTTCTTCTTTTAATCCTATGTTTTTTAATAACTCTATGTTGATTTTTACTGTATCAATATAGTACTTTTGCTTATCTTCTTTTTTGTCCCCTAATTTAATTATTTCGTCAATGTTTTTTAATTCTTTGTATTTATTATAAAATAAGTCTTTTACATCTTCATCAACTTCAAAACAACATTGTCTTATACTTGGACATATACAACATATAATATCTTCAGGATTACTTTGGTATTCTGTTACCATCTTTTCTATTGCTTTTACTATTATTCCTTTTAAAGTACCTTTCCAACCTGAATGAATACTCCCTATAGCTTTTTTTACTGGGTCATACAAAAGCATTGAAATGCAGTCTGCAGAAGTTGTAAGTAATGTAATATTTTTTTTATCAGTTACTATTCCATCAACATCTTTTAGTTCATCAGTTGTTTTTACTTCCTCGACTTTTTCTACTATATCTGTATGGGTTTGGTATGGCCTTACAATTTGTGCATTTTTTAAATTTAAACTCTTTAATATTTTATCACAACTTTGCTTAAAAAAGTCACGATTTTTTATTTGAAAATTCAATTCATTATTATTTCGCATTGTATAGCAATGTGTTATTTCTGGATACTCTAACAATTTTTTAAACTGAATATATTCAATTCCATCTTTATTTTGATATACTATATTTTCCACTTGTAGTTTATTTCCTCTCTATAAAGTTATTCTTGACAAATTTTTTCCAATACTTTTTCTTTATTAACATTTGGTATGTAGTTATAATTATTTTTTGTAGTTTGATTAAACTGGCAAATAGCTTTATAACTACAATATTCGCAAGGTGTTTTCTTATCCCTAGTTCTATAATATGGTTCGATTCCAATGTTTCCATTTAAAATTTCTTCTGAAATTTGTTTTATGATTTTTTCCATATAATTTTGCAAGTTTTCAAATTGTTTTCTATTTAATGTATTTTGTTTGTCACTAACTTCTCCATCTTTGCCTATATATGCTGGAACAATATTAGAACTACCAGATACTAAATTTGTGTCCATTTTTCTTACAATATTACTATCTGCAAGTATAAGCCCTTGCATTTTAAATTGTTTTCTTAGTTCTTCTGTAATTTCTTCATCAGTCATATTTGGATTTGCATTTAATACTGGATCTATTAAATTAAAATACAATGCTCCTGCTGGTGTTACTTCTTCATTTTCACAAGCAGCATCCAAATATGTTAATAATTGAAGTTGCAAACCTGCATACACTTCATTTAGATTTATATTTTTTATTGATGATTTATAATCTATTATTCTAATATAATTTCCATCTGCAGTTTTTGCTATATCTAGTCTGTCAATTTTTCCAGTTATCTCAACTTTTTTGCCATCTTTTAATTCATATATAATTGGCTCATATTGACCACCTTGTTTAAATTCAAGTTCATGTCCTAACACTTCAAAGTCACTATATTTCAGACTATCTACAATATATTTCATAGATTTTGTAATTACTTTTTTTAACCTTTGAGCTAATATTCTGTATTTTGGAATACTATTAAATATATCATATTTTTTTAATGCTAGTTTTTCTTCAACAATATCTTCTGTAATTTGTTTTATTTGTTCTTCTTCAATATTTTTTACAGATATATTTAATTCATCTAATCTTTCAAAAAAGCTGTCTATTACTTCATGCATTAAATTCCCTGTATCAACAGCCTCAACATTAAAGCTATCTTTTTCTTTTAATTTTAATCCATATTTTAAATAATATGAAAAAGCACAAGCTTGATATTGTTCTAATCTTGACACACTTGTTTTTAAAGTATTACCATATAATTTTTCCAATTTATTTTGCTTTAGTTTTTCTGGCTCATTTTTATATTGTAAAGCCTTTATTGCTGACTCTAATTTTGCTTTATAATTAGCTTGATAATAATTGTATACATCGAACCAAATAGGTTCGATTTCCTCACCCTGTGTAAAATTTCTTAAATTTACTAATAATTCATCAAATGTAGTTTTGGAAAGTAATACTTCACTTTTTCTTTCTATTACATCACTTTGTTCTTTTATGTTAGGAAATATTCTTTTAATTTTATTTATTAGTATTGATGCTCTTAAAGATTTTCCTTCTGCATCTGATGAAGCATAAGATAAATAAAGCTTTTCTTCTGCTGTTGTAAAAGCCTTGTAAATATTAAAATTGTCATCATAGATTTGCTCTATTGTTCCTTTGGCAAGTTCTATTCCTTGCTCTTTTAATATATTTCTATCTTTATCATCTAAAAATCCTTCATCTTTTTGTATACTTGGAAAACTTCCATCATTTAAACCTATAATAAAAACTGCCTTTACTTTGTGTGATCTTGAACGGTCTACATCTCCTACTATTACTTGATCTGCAGTTGCAGGAATTGTACCTAAGTCACTTTGATTAAAGCCCATTTTTAATATTTTTGCATATCTATCAAAAGTTATATTTTTACTACCTAAAACTAATACTATTTCATCAAATAAATCGGTTAAAATTTTAATACTTAATTCATATTGTTTTGCAATTTCTAGTTCATTATTTTGTTTCAATTCTTCTATTTTTTGTTCTAGCTTTTCATATATATTATTTTGGACTAAAAATTCATATAATCCAGTTGTTATTTCTTTTACTGTTTTCAGTCCTGCTAACTGTTTTTTGAATTTCAAAAGAGGCTCTACAACTTTATCCCTTGCATATATTATTTGCTTTTGTTGTTCTTCTGTTTCATTGTAAAAGTTCCACTCTTTTGCATACCATTTGCTTCCTTTTATACCCCATTTTAAGCAATAATTTTCTAATACAGCTATTTCTTGTGTATCTAAATCTAGTAATCCTGTTTTTATATATCCAAAAACAGATTCATAAGACCAGTTCTTTGCAAATATTTCTAATAAAGATAATACATATCTTACTAAAATATTACTTCCTAAGTCCTTTTTCTCATCTATAAAAACTGGTATATTATATTGCTCAAAAATTGCTTTACACAAACTTGAATATGTATCTATGTTTTTTGTAATTACAGCCATTTCTTCATATTTGTATCCTTTTTTTGCAAGTTTTGTTATTTGTATTGCAACATTTTCTATTTCAGAATATGGATTACTTGCCAAAAATATTGATAAATTTTCATTTTGCTTATCGTATTTTTTATAAAAAGGTGATGCCATATTTTCTGCTAAATGTTGTAATTCTTCGGTTTTAAATCTGTATGGAGTATTTAGAAAAATTGGTTTTTCTACTTCTATTTGTTCTTGGTTTGCAATTTCTAAAATCCTTTTTACTGTTTGTTTATTGCTATAAAATGTGTCTATATCCGCATTTGTGTTTTCTTGTAAATTATCTGCACAAATTGTTATTGTAATTTTGCGTGATATTCGCATAAGTTTTCTTAAAATTTCATATTCTTGCAAAGTGAAGCCTGCAAACTCATCAATATATATATCGCAATTTTTAAATTCATTTGATTTTTCTAATTCTTCTGCCAAAAGAGTTAACCCATCATTTTCGTCAATATATTGGTTTTGAATTGAAGTGTTATATAAATCATACAAATTTGTAATATCTTCAAGCTTTTTTTGTAGGTATTTATCTTGAGTATTTTTAGTAACTTCTTTTAATGTATCTAGCTGAACTTGGTGTTTTTTTAGCTCAGTTAATTGTCTTGATATCATTTCCACATTTTCATCTGATTTGCCTAAAAATGAAAACTTATTGTTTTCTGTTAGTAAAATGTGGTCTATAAGCATTGCTTTGCCTGAACCTGATAAATTTATTCTTGTTTTTTTGCCTACTTCTCCTAAAATTCTATATGCCATACGTGCAAACGTAATTACTTCTGCTGAAATCATACTTTGTGAAGAAGATGTTTCAAGTAATTTTTGCTCTGCTGTATATGAAAATTGCTCTGGTGTAATTACTTTTATTTTGTATGGACTTTTTTGTTTTATTTGTTCATTTATTTGATTAAAAATATATGTACTTTTTCCTGTACCTGATGTTCCATATACAATTTGAATACTCAAAACTCTCTCCCCTT
>FR889105.1 GCA_000435755.1 Clostridium sp. CAG:508 | reverse complement strand
ACAAGAATAATATTATTGAAAGAATGTTATATTACTGGTCCAAAATGTATACAAGACAAATCAAAGCAGGAGACGATTACAATAAATTAGAAAAAACAATAGTGATACTAATAGCAGATTTTAATATAAAAGGATTAGAAGAAGTAGAATATCATAGCACATGGAAGATAATAGAAACTAATAATGTCAAAAAGTTAATATTGACAGATAAATTCGAGCTTGATATAATTGAATTGTTAAAGATAAAGGGTAGAGAAAACGAAAAAGATCAACTATTAGATTGGCTAATATTCTTGGAAAACCCAGAGAGTGAAAGGGTGACACGAAAAATGAAAGAAAACGAAAATCTAAAAGAAGCAGTAGAAAAGCTAGATAGAATAAGTGAAGACGAAAAAATGCAAAGAATAATAGAACTAAGAGAAAAAGCAATAAGAGACGAACACGCAATATATGCAAAAGGTGTAGATGATGGAATTGAAAAAGGAATAATGAAAATAGCAAAAAGTATGCTAAAAAAGGGAATGAACGTATCAGATATTATTGAAATTACAGGATTAACAAAAGAAGAAATAGAAAAATTAATATAAAATCAAGAATAAAGAATGTAAGAGATAGAATAAACATTTCTAGAATACTTCCTCATGGTAAAATAATTTATCATAATGGAAGTATTTTTTATGAAAATGAAAAAAATGTAACATCTTGCCAACTTTTTAGTTTTGTGATATAACATTAAACAAATAAGCAAACTACTGAATAATATATCATATGAGGTGGGATAGAATGAAAGAAGAAGCTATTTCAATATTAAAAAAATATCATCAAGAGCATATATTAGGATACAATTTAAGTGAAAAGCAACAACAAGAATTAGAAAAACAAATATTAAGTATAGATTTTGAACAATTACAAAAATTATATGAAAGTACAAAACAAGAAAAAGTTATAGAAGAAAAAAAGATTGAGCACATTCCATATACAGATAAAGCAAAAATGTCAAAAGAACAAGAGCAAGAACTTGCAAATATTGGAACAGAGATTATAAAACAAGGTCACTATGCAGTTATAACAATGGCAGGTGGTCAGGGAACAAGGCTTGGACACAAAGGACCAAAAGGTACATATGCCTTAGATACTGTAAATGGTAAAAAATACATATTTGAAATAATTATAGACAAACTAAAAAAGGCAAAAGAAGAATATGGTGTTACAATACCTTGGTATGTAATGACTAGTAAAGATAACCATGACGAAACAGTTTGTTTCTTAGAGAATAATAATTACTTTGGGTATGAAAAAGATAAAGTTAAGTTTTTTAAACAAGGTGAATTACCTTTAATAGATACTCAAGGAAGAGTAATATTAGACGAGAATGTTAGAATAAAAGAAGCTGCAGACGGAAATGGTGGAATTTACGAAGCATTTGCAAAATCAGGACTATTAGATGAGTTAAAACAAAAACAAACAGACTGGATTTTTGTAAGTGGAATTGACAATATCTTATCAAACTTTGTAGATCCAATTTTATTAGGATTAACAATTAAAGAAAATAATGTAATTGCTTCTAAATCGGTAGCAAAAGCTTATCCACAGGAAAAAGCAGGAGTATTTTGCAAAATGAATGACAAGCCTAAAATAATTGAATATATTGATTTACCGAAAGAAATGTCAGAAGAGCTAGATGAGAATGGAGAATTGATGTATGGAGAGGTTAATATAGGTACATACTTATATAACAGAAGTGTTTTAGAAAACTTGGCAAATGCTAAATTGCCATATCATGCAGCATTTAAAAAATCAGGTTATTTAAATATAGACAGACAATTTATAGAGCCAGAAGCACCAAATGTATTTAAATTTGAAACTTTTATATTTGATGCATTTACAAGATATGACAACATGACAATAATGAGAGTAAAAAGAGAAGATGAGTTTGCACCAGTAAAAAATCGTACAGGAAATGACAGCCCAGAAACAGCTGTTAAATTATATAATGAAAAATATAAATAAAGGAGAAAGTTTATTATGGAAAATGTAATAGGTTTAGTAATGGCAGCAGGAACAGATGACAGAATGAAATCTAAAAAATCAAAATTGGCACAGGAATTATATGGAAAGGCTGTTATTAAAAGAGTTGTTGACAGTATGAAAAAAGCTGGAATA
Source organism: Clostridium sp. CAG:508 (assembly GCA_000435755.1). Lineage (GTDB taxonomy): Bacteria > Bacillota > Clostridia > TANB77 > CAG-508 > CAG-273. The sequence goes on along the minus strand of FR889105.1, from coordinate 5,682 downwards.
GAAGATGTTGCAGTTATTGTTGGAGAGAACAGAGAAGAAATAGAAGGAATTCTAAAAGATGAGGTTACATATTTAGAGCAAAAAGGTTGCTTGGGAACAGGTCACGCAATTATGCAAGCAACAAATTATTTGGAAAGCAAAAAAGGTAGAGTTGTAATTGCAAATGGAAATATACCATTGATTACACCAGAAACTATTAAAGAAATGGTAGAGAAATCTGAGACAGAAAATGAAGCGGTTACAATACTTACAGGTATTATAAGTGAACCAACAGGCTATGGTAGAGTTATTAGAGAAAATAACAAAATTACAGAAATCATAGAAGAAAAAGAATTAACAGAGGCAGAAAAGAAAATATTAGAAGTAAATGCAGGAGTATATTGTTTTGAAATTTCAGAACTAGTTAAAATTATTGGAACTTTAAAACAAAACAGTATGGGACTATATTACTTAACAGATGTAATTAAGATGCTTGTTGTATCAGGCAAAAAGATTGGAGGAGTCTTAGTAGAAGACAATACAGAAATTTTGAGTCTTAACACAAAACTTCAATTAGAAATGCTAACAAGAATTTTAAGAATAAAAATCAACACAATGCATATGAACAATGGTGTAACAATAGAAGATATTAACACAACATATATTTATGAGGATGTAGAAATCGGAATGGACACAGTAATTCATCCAAATACAACCATTAAATCAGGTGTTGTAATTGGCGAAGATTGCAATATTGGACCAAATGCATATATTCGTGAAGGATGTAAATTAGCAGACAAAGTAAAAGTTGGAAGCTTTGTAGAAATAAAAAAAGCAATTATTGCAGAAGGATCAAAAGTGCCACACTTATCATATATGGGAGACTGCGAGATAGGAACAAAATGTAATATTGGTTGTGGAACAATTACATGCAACTATGACGGAAAAAATAAACACAAAACAAAAATTGGAGACAATTGCTTTATAGGATCAAATGTAAACCTAGTAGCACCTGTAACTTTAGGAGACCATGTTTTAGTAGCAGCAGGCTCAACAATTACTCAAGATGTACCATCAGAAGCATTGAGTATTGCTAGAGAAAGACAAACTAATAAAGAAGAATGGAATAAAGGAAAATAAAAATAAAGGCTTTTGCGTTTGCAAAAGCCTTTTAATTTAATATTGTTGTTCGCCAGGTATAAAGTAATCTACAACACCATATACTATCGCACCAACTATTGCTGCCATCCAAGAAACTGTATAACCTGCAACAAAGTATTGTGTTACATATAATACCACTGCAGAAAGAACAAAACCTACAAAACCTTTACCAAAAGAACTAGCATGTAGACCAGTAAATTTAGTAATTAAATAGTCGATAACTGTAAGTACAATTGCTGCAGCTGCTAAAGCCCAAAAATTACTAATGTTAAAACCTGGTGTGAAAAATGCTGTAATAGCAAGAACTATAGCTGCTGTAATCAATCTACCAATTATTTGCCAAGCTGTACCTTTAGTATTAGATCTTGTATTTGTATTTTCATTTGACATGTCTAAACCTCCTTAATTTTAAAATAATTTACATGGTTTGCTAATTTTATTATTTACTTAAAAACAAAAATTATTCAACCAATGAATAATTTTTTTATTTTGGCTCAAAATTATATTAAAAACTTGTGAAAGGATTTTTAAAATGATAATAACTTTAATAAGAACTATTGTGTTATACATACTTGTTTTAGTAGTTATGAGATTGATGGGAAAAAGAGAAATAGGACAATTACAGCCATTTGAACTTGCAATTTCAATTATGATAGCAGATTTAGCTTCAATACCTATGACAGATGTTGGAATACCAATTACAAACGGAATTATACCAATTTTAGGACTTTTAGTAATGCATTTAGTAATTTCTATTATAAACATCAAAAGCATACGAGGAAGAGAAATTTTGTGTGGAAGACCAACAATATTAATATATAGAGGGAAAATAGACGAAAAAGCTTTGAAAAAAGAAAGATTTACTATAAACGAGTTGGAAGAAAGATTAAGAGGAAACAACGTTGTAAATTTAGGTGATGTTGAATATGCAATATTAGAAACAAGTGGGCAAGTAACTGTTATTCAAAAGCCTAATAAACGTACAACAACGCCAGAAGACTTTAATATAGAGCCGGATTATGAAGGCTTACCATATGATTTGGTAATAGACGGAAAAGTGTTAAATGAGAATTTAAGAAAAATTGGTAAAAACGAAATATGGCTTAAAAAACAAGTAGAGAAATTTAACATGACGCCACAGGAAGCTTTGATAGTGACTTTTGACGGAAAAGGACAAATTTTCTGTCAGAAAAAAGAAAGATAGGGGAGAAATATGTATAAGGAATTAGTTATTATAATTATAATAATAGTGCTAGTTATAGCAGGAAATATTATAACCCAAAACAATACAAATAAAACAGTTGAAACAATGAACGAAGAGCTTAATACATTTAGAAATGAAATTTCGAGTGAGAATGTAAACAAACAGGAGGCTCAAAATCATATAAGTAAAATAAATGACACTTGGGAAGAAAAGTTAGAGACTTTAGCTTATTATATAGAACATGATGAGCTCGAAAAAGTAAGTACAGAACTTGCAAAATTGAAAGCTGATGTGAAAACAGAAAATTATGACTTTGCAGTAGAAAATTTAGATAACTGCATATTTATATTGGAGCACATAAAAGACAAATCTGCACTGAAAATAGTAAATATATTTTAAATATTATTGTAATATCCTGTAGGTTGCTTTATTATGAATTCGGCAGCCTTCAAGGCCCCTTCAGCAAAAATACTACGAGAATAAGCGATGTGCTTAACTTCAAAACATTCATTGTCATTAAAAAACATTACACTGTGCTCACCAACAATATTACCACCACGAATACTAGAAAATCCAATTTCATTTGGATTTCTTTTTTCATGTTTTTGAATTCTATTAAATTCATAAAAATATTTATTATCATTTGCTTCTTGAATAGCATTAGCAAGAGCTAATGCAGTTCCACTAGGACTGTCTACTTTTCTATCATGATGTGTTTCTACAATTTCAATTTCGGAATTTGGAAGCTTTTGAGAAAGGCTACTTACAATATCCTTCATTAAGGCAATTTCATAAGACATATTTGCAGACTGAAAAACAGCAATATGTTTAGAGGCATTTAAAATCTTAGCTTGTTGTTCTTCAGTAAAACTAGTAGTAGCAATTACAAGGGCGATATTTTTAGATATAGCAAAATCTAAAATACCAATAGTAGCTTCAGGTGTTGAAAAATCAATAATAACATTAGGGAGTTCAAAGATATTGTTAAAATCATTGTAAACAGGATATGCAAGATTATACATAGCATTTTTATCAAGACCACCCATCAAATGCATATTTGGATGTTGCTTTATCAACTTAGCAACTTCACTACCCATTTTTCCGTTAATACCATTTATCAAAACCTTTATCATAAAATCCTCCGTCAACTTTTGGGACGGAGTCAAAAATCACATTTTTTTAAATTAACAATGACTTTTAACTCCGTCCAAAGGAATCATAATTTAATATATTCAATTAAAACTATATTATTCTAAAAACAATTAAACTTAAAAATACATAAGCATATTTATAGAATTTTTTCGTATGTAAAATGCCTCTAATATGTTTAAAAGTTTCAACCAAAGCACTATACTTATCTGCAAAAGTAACTACAACAGTTTCTTTGTAATGTGGAATTTTAATAGTAACTGGCCACATATGATTAACAATTACATCTTTTTCTATGTTATTCAAATTAAAAATTGCAGTAGCATTTTTTAATGCAATTTTAGGATGCATAAAAGCATGTTGTCCTTTCCAACTCTTGTCTTCTCTAATGTAAGTGTGCCAGTCGTATAAAAATAAATCATGAAGCATTGCACCACGAGTGGCAGAAACATAGTCTAAATTTAATTTTTTGCAAATTATATATGTGTAATAGGCAACCTGCATACAGTGCTTATAGCAAGAAGTATGTGCATGTTGGTTATATATTTTCATTTTTTGAACCTTAGTATTTTTAACTAAGTCATTTATAATAGAGAAAAACTCTTCTAAAGAGGTGTTTTCAACTATTAAATCTTTTGTTATCATAAAGTGATTTCCCCTTTTTTAAACTCTACTTTAATTATATCACAGAGGGTAACAAAATGATACTAATTTAATAGAAATTTAATAAATTGACAGAATAGTATTATATCAGGTTAAACTTTTTCATTTCGGTTTCTAAAATTTTTTGTTTTTCTAAAGACATTGTAACTAAAGGCAAACGAACTCTCATACTATCATAGTCCATCATAGACAAAGCAGACTTTACAGGAATAGGGTTTGTTTCACAAAATAGGCTATCTATTAAAGAAATTGATTTTATTTGAGAATCTTTTGCTAAAGTATAATTACCACTCAAGTAATCAAAAACCATATTGTGCACAAACTTAGGAGCAATATTTGAAAGTACAGAAATAACACCAATTCCTCCTAGAGATAGAATAGGGAGGGTTTGATCATCATTTCCAGAGTAAATATGCAAATTGTCTCCACACAAACTAGCAATTTTAGCTATTTGAGATATATTGCCACTTGCTTCTTTTATTGCTACAATATTAGGAATTTTAGAAAGTTTTAAACAAGTTTTAGGTTCTATATTTAAACCAGTTCTGCTAGGAACATTATATAAAATAATTGGTAAAGAAGTATTTTTAGCAATTTCTGTGTAATGCATAATTAAGCCATTTTGAGTAGTCTTATTGTAATATGGTGTAACAAGGAGCAAACCATCTGCACCAATTTCTTCGGCATATTTACTAAATTCAATTACAGATTTTGTGTTATTTCCACCAGCGCCAATAATAACAGGAATTTGCTTATGTACATTATCAATAGCAAATTTAGCAACTTGCTTTTTTTCTTCTAAAGTCATTGTAGAAGATTCACCAGTTGTACCAAGAATAATAAGAGCATCAGTACCTTGCTGAATTTGAAAATCAATAAGTTTTTTTAATGTGACAAAATCGATACCATCTTGAGTAAAAGGGGTAACTAAGGCTGTACCGCAACCAATAAATATATTCTTTTTCAAAACAATACCTCCATAAATATTTTTGTATATCATATGTAGGTACAACAAAAAATGCCAACTAAAATTTAGTTGACATTTATAATTTATTTTAAGAATCCACTTATAATCTGTTCTTCTGCTTCTTTTTCTGTAAGACCAAGAGTCATAAGCTTAATAAGTTGTTCTCCTGCAATTTTTCCAATAGCTGCTTCATGAAGTAAACTTGCATCAACATCATTTGCTACTATTTTAGGAGTGGAAGTAACTTTTGCTTTATCCATAATAATTGCATCACATTCAACATGCCCAAAGCATTTGTTGTTTCCATTAACATTTGAGCTGAATTCTTGAACAGAATTGTCTCTTGCAATAGCACGAGAGGCAACATGTACACTAGAATTTTCACCATTCAAGTCAATATCAAAAATGCTTTTAGCTATTTGATTTCCAGAAGTCATAACTCTTTCTGTAATAACTAAACTTGTATTATTGCCAAGTTCGCCTTTGGTTTCACGAACAGTAGAAGAAACACCTTCAATTTGAATAGTCTCCATTTCTAATGTAGAACCTTCTTCAAGAT
>FR889104.1 GCA_000435755.1 Clostridium sp. CAG:508 | reverse complement strand
TCAAATCTTGTTTCTAGTCTATCAACCTTTTCTTCTAGTCTGTTTACAGATGCTCTTAGTTCTTCTATTGCTTTTTTGTTTTCTGCTTCTGACCTTTTGACTACATTAAGTATTTCTAATAGTAACTCTTCCTGCATAGGGGTTCACCTCCTTTTTAATGGTATTTTTATTTCCCCTATGGTAATAGTTTATATTATTTTAACACTGAAGTCAATATGAAACTATAAATTTCTCAATTTAAATTCTAACCCTGTATTTCTTTTTTTACTATCTGCATTTTGCGTCATAAATTCTATAATATTAGGATTTCCAATTAAAATAAGTAATTTTTTTGCTCTTGTCATTGCAGTGTATAGCAATGTACGAGTAAGTAACATTGGCGCAGCCTGTACTATTGGCATAATAACTACATCGAACTCGCTTCCGTTGAGCCTTATGCACAGTAATGCAGTATGAATGTTCTATTTGCTCAAGTTCATCAAAGTTATACCATACTAATTTATCGTCATCAAACTTAATTTTTACCTTTTTTTCTACTTCATCTATATTCAGTATTGTTCCATATTCTCCATTAAATACACCTTTACCCATTTCAAGTGTAGGTTCTCTTTTCTCCCAATAAATATCATAATTATTTTTTATTTGCATTATTCTATCACCTTCACGGAACACAGAATCTATATACTTTCTTTCGTTCTTTTCTTCTGATTCTGGGTTTATAGCTTGTTGCAAACTCTTATTTAATTCTTTGGTTCCAAGTTCTCCTTTTTTTGTTGGACTAATTACTTGTATGTTTTGGGCAAAAGTATAGTTTCCATACTTTTCTAGTCTTCCTGTACATAGTGAAATTATATTCTCTAGCACTTTTAATTTATTAGTTTCATTTATAAAGAAAAAATCTTCCAATAATTCTTCATTTTCGTTTTGTTCATCTTTACTAAAAATACTAATGCCCTCATTTACCTTATGGCTATTTAAAATAATTTTACTCTTAGCTGCTTGTCTAAAAATTTTGTTTAATGTAATTGTAGTAAGTCTTTCAGATTGTATAATATCTTTTAATACATTTCCTGGGCCAACTGATGGTAACTGATTACTATCTCCAACTAATACTAGTTTGGTTCCTTTATAAATTGCTTGTAATAAATAATTCATTAAAAATATATCAACCATTGATACTTCATCAACAATAATCACATCTGCATCTAGTGGTGCAACTTCTACATTTGGGTCTATATTTTGTAACTCATCTGAGCTTGTTTTTCCAATCTCTAATAATCTATGCAAAGTTTTAGCTTCTTCTCCAGTAGCTTCACTCATTCTTTTAGCGGCTCTTCCAGTAGGTGCACATAGTACAACCTTTTTCTCCTCTTGTTTATACATTTCAATTATTGTTTTTATTATAGTAGTTTTTCCCGTACCCGGTCCACCGGTAATTACGCAAACATTATGCTCTTGAACTGCAATTACCGCTTCTCTTTGTTTTTCAGATAATTCTAAATCAGAATGTTTTTCAATTTTCTTTAATTTCTTTTCAAAATTACTAATTTCTTTTACATTTAAATAATTATCTAAAGCTATCAAACTTTCAGCAACATTTTTTTCAGCCACATAATAATTATATAAATATACCCACTCCTGATTTTTTCTATCTTCTAATACAATTTCATTTTTTGTTTTCAAAAATATAATATTGTTTTCTATCATCACTTCTGAAACATTTAGTAAATCTTTTACAAACTGAATTAAATTTTCATATAATACTGCACAATGTCCATTATTAGTAGATAATTTAAGTGCATATTTTATACCGCTTCTAATACGTTTATCATTCTCTAAATCCATTCCCATTTTTATAGCAATCTGGTCTATTTGTGCAAAGTTAACCCTAACTGTCAAATCTATTAAAATATATGGATTTTCTTCTATTGTCGTTATTGTATTTGGCCCTAGTTTTTTATATATTCCTTCTGCACTTTGTGGACCAATTCCGAATTTCTCCAGATAACTAACAATTTGCCATACTTCCCAATTTTCGTTAAAGCTTTGTGAAATTTCAATTGCTTTTTCCTCAGTAATTCCTTTTATACAAGATAACTTTTCAGGTTCAAATTTAATAATATTTATTACATCTTTACCAAAAGTATTAACCATTCTTTTAGCCGTTGCAGGACCTATCCCTTTGAATTTTCCATTTGCTAAATAATTTTCTATTGAATCTAAATCTTCTGGCATTAACTTTTCAAAAGTCTCAATTTTTAATTGTCTACCATATTCAGGATGTTCAACAAAATTGCCAGTTATTTTTAGATTATCACCTTTTTCAATAAAAGGAAGATAACCCACAACAGTAGTTTCTTCTTCATCTGTTTCAAATGTTGCAATTGTATAGCTATTTATTTCATTACGATAAATAATATCTCTAATTCTTCCTTTAATCTCCAAAGTTAATACCTCACTATTTTACTGTTTCATACTTATTAAATCATTTTACTCTATCTATTTTATCCTTATTTAAACAGTTTAGCAAGTATTATCTTTTAAAAAATGACATTTTGAGCATAAAAAAACATATGGCGTGTAATCTTCTTACACACCATATGTTATATACACCGTTACTTTAGTATCAATTGCAGTTAGCATTTGATGCGCTAAAGTACGTGTTAAACGCATTAGCGCTAACATCGTATTTGTTCATTTTTTCTGGTTCATTGAACCAGTGGTCAGTGCTAC
>FR889103.1:21749-29169 GCA_000435755.1 Clostridium sp. CAG:508 | reverse complement strand
ATTCAATTTTTTCCTTGTTTTATACTACTTTCCACAGCAATTCTTATATTTTTTTCCCGAACCACATGGACAAGGGTCATTTCTTCCAACTTTTGGTTCGTTGTTTACTATTGGTTCATTTGAGCCTGAAGTTCTAGGAGCTTTTCCTCCTAATTCATTTGATACTGTATTATCTAGTCCTTCTCCTGTGATTTTTATTGAAGATGTTCTTTGAACATTGCCTTCTCTTTTTCTTGCATTCATTAGGAATTTTACAACATCAGTTTGAATATCTAAGTTCATTTGTTCAAACATATCAAATCCTTCAATTCTGTATTGAACAACAGGGTCTTTTTGACCATAGGCTTGTAAACCAATTCCGTCTTTTAGTTCATCCATTGCATCAATATGGTCCATCCATCTATCGTCAACTATTTTTAGCATTACAACTCTTTCTAATTCTCTTAGTTGTTGTTCACCAATTTCTTTTTCTTTTTCCTCATATGCAGTATGAATTTTGTCTTTTAATTCTTCAGCAACATCATGTGCTTTAATTTTATCTTTATGAAGACTATCTAAATCAGATATTCCATAGATTTCCTTTATTTCTTGTTCAAAGCCTTCTACATTTATGTTATCAGCATTAGATAAATACTCATTTACAGTATCTTCTGCTAAAGAGTTCATCATTTTAGTAATATGTTCTTTTAAGTCTTCTCCGTCTAGTACTTTTCTTCTCTCGTCATAAATAATTCCTCTTTGAACATTCATGACATCGTCATAAGAAAGGACATTTTTACGAATACTAAAGTTTCTTCCTTCAACTTTCTTTTGAGCATTTTCTACTGCATTAGAAATGATTTTTGACTCAATTGGCATATCTTCGTCAGCTCCTAAAGTATCATAAACTCTAGTAATCATATCTCCACCAAATATTTTCATTAAGTCATCATCTAAGCTGATATAAAATCTTGATTCTCCTGGATCACCTTGACGTCCACTACGTCCACGAAGCTGATTATCAATTCTTCTTGATTCATGGCGTTCTGTACCTATTATTTTTAATCCACCTGCTGATATTACTTTTTCTTTTTCGTCTTTAATTTCATTATCATATTTAGCTTTAAGTTCTTTAAATTTATTTCTAGAAGCTAAGACTTCTTGATCATCAGTCTCGTTAAATGCTGTTGCTTGTTCAATTTGATCTTCTGAATATCCAAATTTTCTCATTTCTTGTTTTGCTAAATATTCACTATTACCTCCAAGCATAATATCAGTACCACGACCAGCCATATTTGTAGCAATTGTAACTGTTCCAAACTTACCAGCTTGTGCAATAATTTCAGCTTCTTTTTCATGGAATTTAGCATTTAATACTTGATGTTTGATTCCTTCTTTTTTTAGCATACTGCTTAATTTTTCGGATTTTTCAATAGAAACTGTACCAACTAGCACTGGTTGACCTTTTGCAAAGCTTTCTTTAATATCAGAAATAACTGCTCTGTATTTTGCACTTTCATTTTTGTAAATTATGTCATGATGGTCATCACGTACCATTGGTTTATTTGTAGGTATTTCAATAACATCTAATTTGTATATCTCTTGGAATTCTGCTTCTTCTGTCATTGCTGTACCAGTCATACCTGAAAGTTTATCATACATTCTAAAATAGTTTTGGAATGTAATTGTTGCTAAAGTTTTTGATTCGTCAGCTATTTTGACATGTTCTTTTGCTTCAATAGCTTGGTGAAGACCATTATTGTATCTTCTTCCATACATAATTCTTCCTGTAAATTCATCTACAATAAGAACTTCGCCGTCTTTTACAATGTAGTCAATATCTTTTTTCATAATTCCATGTGCACGAAGTGCTTGGTTAATATTATGCACTAATTCTGAGTTTTCAATATCATTAAAATTCTCTAAATTAAATTCTCTTTCAGCTTTTTGAATACCTTTTTGTGTTAATGAAGCTGATTTTGCTTTTAAGTCAACTATGTAATCATAGTTTTCATTATCTTCAGCTTGTTCTTCATCTTTTATGTCTTCTTCAACTATAACTTTTGGAGTTAATCTAGCTACAAAGCTATCAGCCTTTTTATATAAATCTGAAGACTGTGCTCCACGTCCTGATATAATTAAAGGTGTACGAGCTTCATCAATTAAAATACTATCAATCTCGTCGACAATTGCATAGTTTAATTCTCTTTGTACTAATTGGTCTTTGTATATAACCATGTTGTCTCTTAAGTAATCAAATCCAAATTCATTGTTAGTTCCATATGTTACGTCAGCAGCATATGCAGCTTTCTTAGCACTTGGATCCATTCCACTAATAACTAATCCAACTGTTAATCCTAAAAATTTATATACTTTACCCATCCATTCACTATCTCTTTTGGCTAAGTAATCGTTAACAGTAACAACATGAACTCCTTTTCCAGTTAAAGCATTTAAGTATACTGGTAGTGTCGCAACAAGTGTCTTTCCTTCACCAGTCTTCATCTCTGCAATTCTTCCTTGGTGTAATATAATACCACCAATAAGTTGCACATCAAAATGGCGCATTCCTAAAACTCTTTTTGAAGCTTCTCTTACAACTGCAAATGCTTCTGGAAGAATATCGTCAAGTGTTTCTCCTTGTGTTAGTCTATCTTTAAATTCTGCTGTTTTATTTCTTAGTTCTTCATCTGATAATTTTTGAATTTCAGACTCTAAACTATTTATTTCCTCTACTATTGGTCTTACTCTTTTTACCTCTTTCTCACTGTATGTTTTAAATAATCCCATGTCTTTCTTCCTTTCTTTTTGTAAAATCTTACATCTATGATATAATATCACTTTTATAGAAAAATCGCAAGAAAAAAAGGAAAAGTTATTAATTCTATTAGAACTAACAACTTTCCTTTTAAGAGAATGCTTTTTTACAAAAGAATTTTTAATAATCTAATCAGCATTAACGTCAGTGATATGATACCCCAAAGACTACTAATAGATAATATTGCCGCCATAAAGAAGTAGAAATCTATTTTGGGTGGCAATATTATCCGTATTCCAATTATGAATAACTTTCCGAATAAGATTATTAAAGCTATGAATATTCCTATTAATGCTATTGTCATATGTCATTCTCCCTCTCAAATAATAAATATAGTATTACCATAGTATTTATATTTTATCATTTTTAACTTGATCTTTCAATATTTTTTAAAAGTCTGTTTAAACCATTTTTTTATTCTTGCAAAAATTGGCTCTTTGTATTCTATCATAGAAACAGAATTTTCTACTGTTTCTACTTTTCTCTCTTTATTTTTAAATATATTGTCTACGTTATATTGTTTTTGCTTATTCTTTTCAATCTGTATTCTATCATAGTTTTGTTTTGCTAGTATTTTTTCTCTTTGTTCAGGTGTAGCCCAATAGTCTCTAAACAAAATAGCAATAATAGCTTTAGCTCTTTTAGAAACATTTTGCTCATCTAACGTGAGATTGGTATCATACTGAAAGTTATAATTTTTATTAGCATTTTTTTCAAATAAATCAATTTTTTCACTTGGTACTTTTTCATAATCTTCTTTCGAAATATTCTTCAATATTTCAAGAACTTCACTATATGCATTTGCATATTCTATATTTTCCATTTTTCTCCTTTGTTACAATTCTTGTGTATTTTTATCCTTATCTTCAATTGTTTTTTGCTCTCTTTCAAGGTCTTCCTGTGTTTTATCTATATAAGATGTTTCTTCCTGAATATCTATAGTCTCTCTTCCTAAATCTTGTACACTTTTTCCATTGTTGGCTTTTTCACTAAACAATTGCTGTGCAAATTGTTCATTTGTTCCAATTCCTTTATCTTTAATTCCACTAACTACTTGTTGTTTCACAAACTCGGTATCTTGTAATGCTTGTGTAATATCGTCTTGTCCTTCTAAAGCAGGATAAAACTCTGCTCCTCTTGAAATCTGCTCACTTAGTTTATCAATGTCTGTAATACCCTTCTCCTCTAAAAAAGCTTGAACCCTTTGATTATATGCTTTTTCTAAGTCTTCTTCTGAAATATAAGCTGACAAATCCATTGCTTCTAAAATAGGTTTTAAAAATAGTAAGTCGCTTTTTGCTTCTTTCCAACCAATTAACTCTATTGGCATATGTTGATATTTTTTATCTCTTGCAAAGAACTTTTTTTGATTGTCATGAACCCATCCATCATGTATAGTAGATAGTACTGATATTACCATGTCTCTTGTGTCTTCTGCAATCTGTTTTTCATCAGTATTTTCTCTTCCTAACCCCATTTGTTTTTTTACTGTTTCAAAGAAATCATTAGTAGACCCATTTCTGTAATCGCCTGTCATGATTATTTCTTTAAATGTTTCCATATCTTGTTCACTTATTGGTTGCTCATAACCATTTTTGTTTTTTAGATATTCTTGAGAATATTTTTGAAACCCTTTTATTGCAGCGTCTATTGAGCCCTGTGCATATACTTGTGATTCTAGTTCTTCATTTGAACTTTCTTGAACTACTTTTGTTGCTTCTTCTTCTGATAAACCATTCCAACTCATTAACGCATCTTTTGCTATTTGTTTATATACAGTTAAAGCCATATTACAACCTCCAAAAAATATATTTATAGTAATTATTTCATAAAATCTATCTTTTTTCAATAAATATATCAACTGTTACAAAAACGTAATATAAACTTAATATTTCTGTAACATTTTTAATTTATTATAATATTTTCTTCAAATAATTAACATTGATTTTTAAGTGTTAAATTAAAATAATAATATAGTTATAGACATAATAAACATCGGCGTGTTCATATATCACAGAAAAGAGATAGTAATCCCATCTTACTATCTCTTTTATTTTCCATATAAATCGCAATATTTCTAACATAATTTTCCAATGAATTTAATATATTGTATCAAAGGTGTGATGTGTATGTTTATTTATAACTTAAAAATTGACGGAAATAAATTAGGTAAAATATTTTTAGGAATTCTACTAGGAATTATTATTATAATAACTGCTATTGTTGTTTACCGTATTTTAGGAAATAATTTTTTCAAAACGAATGATGATACAAATTCTGTGAAAGTTCAAGAACTCACAGTTAGCAATTATACCAATGTACTAAAAACTGTGCATGATAATATAGACGATTACGTTGGTATGAGAGTGAGCTTTTCCGGATACATACATAGAATGGTAGACTTTAAAGAAAATCAATTTGTTCTAGCTAGAGATATGGTTATCTCTTCTGATTTGCAAACAGTTATTGTAGGTTTTTTGTGTGAATGTGACGATATAAAACAATATGCTGATAAAACTTGGATTCAAATTGAAGGAGAAATTATAAAAGGCGATTATCATGGAGACATGCCAATATTAAAAATTACAAAAATACAAAAAATTGATAAACCTTCTGACGAATACGTGTATCCACCTGATGCTACATTTGTTCCAACATCTGCAATATTTTAGACATAGATTCAAAAAGCTAGACCTTTGAGGTCTAGCTTTTTAGGCATTTTCAATATTAGTTATCTTTCAAATATTGATTTGAATACTCCTTTATCAATAAATGTTGAGAATATATTTTTTAATATTATTAGTATTATTGGTCCTATAAACATACCAATAACTCCTATGAATTTAAATCCTGTATACATTGCAATTAAGGTAAATATTGGATGTATACCTATTTTTCCACTCACCATTCTAGGTTCTATAAATTGTCTTACTACAGACATTATAATCCATAAAACTATAATCCATATTGCTAATGTAAAATCTCCTGAACATGCTGATATTACAGCCCATGGTATCATAAATGTTCCAGAACCAAATATAGGTAATAAATCTACAAATCCTATAATTAAGGCCATTAACAATGGGTATTGAACATTCAAGCCTGCAAAATGAAATATATATAATCCTATTAAGCAAATAACAAATGATATAAATACTAAAGTAACTTCTGCTTTTAAATATCCTCCTAATGATTTAGTAAGTTCTTTTATATGAATTCCTATTTTTTTAACCCAAGTTTCTGGCATATGATGTTCTAATTGGTCTATCATGTATACTTTATCTACACAAATAAAATATAATGCTAATAATGTAACAACTGTATATACTCCTATTGTTGGTATAGATGTTAAAAAGTTAATTGCATTTGTCAATGCTGATTTAGCCCAGTTTGTTAAGTTTCCTAAAAAATCAAGTGAAGACTGTTGAATGGTTGACATTATGTTGTCTGGTATTTTTAAACTTTCAAAATCAACTGAAGCTATTAGATTCTGTACTAGTTGATATCCTTTTTCAAAATATTCGTTTAAATTTGTAAGTAAATTAGATGCTTCTGTTACTAATGTTATTGATGCCCACACTAAAAGTCCCGCTATTATAATTATTGCAATTATGAATATTATAATAGAACTCGTTTTTCGTCTCAGTTTGGTTTTTCTCATTATAAATCTAATGCATGGTTCTAATAATAGTGAAATAATGAATGCTACTAAAAATGGCATATAAAAAATTACAAGTTTAAATCCTAGATAAAAGCCAAGAATAGATAGTGCCAATATTAGTAGGTTTTTTAGTACTTTTCCCCAATAATTCATATCTATAATCATATGTAATTGTTCCCTTTCTTTTTAATATGACCGAATTATATCATATATAATAACTTATTTAAATACTATTGTGCATTTTTCTTGTCACATCCACAAATGCAACCTAAAGTATTTCCTAAATTTGTTTCGTTAATTTTACTGTTTGCAGCTAAATCTCCCAATGTCAACATGCCAATAAGTTTGTTGTCCTCTATTATAGGTATTCTTTTCACTTGATTTTTAGACATTAAATTTTCTGCTTCCTTTACATCTGCATTAGCATCACAGCAACATACTTCACAAGTCATAATTTCACTAATTGGTGTAGTATTTGGATCTTTATTACAAGCAATACATCTTAAAATAATGTCACGATCAGTTACAAGTCCAACAACATTTTGTGAATTATTACATACTGGAATACAACCAACATGTTTGTTGCTCATCATTGTAGCACAGTCGTGAACTGTGTTAGATGGTGTAGCATATTCTATTTCATTACACATACAATCTTTAACTTTCATAACATACTCTCCATTCAAATTTATTTGATAATTTCAAATTATCAATATTATTTTTGACCAAAATAAAAAAGATATGCAACATTTTGCACATCTTTAAAATTTCAAAAATTGTTAAAATTTTGAAATTTATAAATATTCAGAATAATCTATATCCATTCTATTCATTCCCGGTCCATAAGGTGGTCTTCCTCCAGAAAATGGTGGCCTACCTGGTCCCACTGGTGGAAATGGTGGACGTGGAGGCATCGGTCTTGGAGGTGTAATTGCACCTCCTCCAAACAATCTTTGCAAAAT
>FR889103.1:14599-21722 GCA_000435755.1 Clostridium sp. CAG:508 | reverse complement strand
CTTTGCAAAATTAGAATTTTAATTAAATCTCTTAACAATGGATTATTTGGTTGTCTTGTTTCTCTAGTTTCAGTTTTTATTGGCGTTCTTTTAGGTGTAAGTTCTCTTTTCATTTCTTGTCTTGCACTTACACGACTGTTTTCTCTATTTTGAGCTTCTATTTTTATATTTACAACTGTTTCATTTCTTTCAACAAGTTTGTATACATCATCTGTCATTTTATCTACTACTGATTTTGAAATAGGTTCATTATTTGCTTCACATGCTTTGCACACCAATGGATATATTATATTATAGCTGTCTGGATATAAAGCTTTCATTTCGGCTTCTGTTAAATTATTCTGTACTTGATTTGATGAATATGTATTTTCATTTCTATAATCATATGTCTCATAAATATTAGGATCATTTATTGGATATCCTAATACTTGTCGCATATAATCCTCATAATTTTGGTAATACATACAATACCTCCCATTTTAAATTTAATGTATTATATGTATCCTATATTGTTTGTTACAATAATTTTATTTTAATTCCTAAAACACCATATTGTTTTTCTTTATCAGGTGAATAAATTTCATACATGCCATTAGCTTTTTCAGTTGCCTCACCTTCATCATTATATAGTTTTAGAAACAACTTCTTAAATGTATCTTCTCTATATAACTCAATAACATCAACTAATAATTTTTCCTGTAAATCTGGCAATTTTGAAAATTCTATTTTATCTCCAATTTTTATTTGCTGTCTTTTCTCATCATATAATCTAAATTCCACTGTTTTTGTTCCATTTTTTATTCTTTCAAAAGGATTTTCATTTAATTTCATTTTGTGTATCATATTTTTTTCTCCTCTATTATAACTCATTTACTAGTTTCTTAAATAAATTACCTCTTTCTTCAAAGTTTTTAAACAAATCAAAACTTGCACTTGCTGGTGAGAATAGTACAATTTCGTCTGGTGTTGCTATTTCTTTTGCTTTGTTAACTACTTCATTTAATGAACTACAATGATATATTGGCATATCTTTTTCTTGTGCTTCTAGCTCATCTCTAACAACTTTTTCTATCTTTTCAGCAGTCGCTCCCATTAAAATTAATTTACTTACATTTTCTACAATTGGTTTCGCAATTGGCGTATAGTCTAAATGTTTATCATATCCTCCTGCAATTAGAACGATTTTTTCACCAAAAGAGTTTAGTCCTGCTATAGTTCTTGTTGGTGATGTTCCAATAGAATCATTGTACCATTTAACTCCATCTATTTCTCTTACAAACTCTAATCTATGTGCTACTCCTTTAAAGTTTTGAATAGCTTTAGCCTGTACTTCTGGCTCTACTAAGCTTTCTGTTGCAGCTATTGCAGCACAAACATTTTCGTAATTGTGAACTCCTCTTAAATGAATATCTTTTACATTTAAAATATGTCTTCTAACCTTATCTTTACATTTCTTAATTTTCTCATCGTCATAGATTATTCCATCATCTAATTTACTTTTTCTACTAAAATATATAACCTTTCCATTAGCTTCATTTTTAAATTCTTTTGTTATTTCATTATCATAGTTAATAACTAGAATATCATTCTCGTTTTGGCTTTTAAATATGTTTTTCTTAGCATCTATGTACTCTTCATAAGATTTGTGAATATCTAAATGATTTGGTGAAATATTAGTGATAACCGCAATATGTGGGCTAATTTGCATATCCATCAATTGAAAACTACTTAGTTCTAATACTACTACATCTTCTGGTGTCATTTCTCTAACTTTTGTAAACAATGGTAATCCTATATTTCCACCTAAGTAACATTTCTTTCCACTTTGTTTTATAATTTCATAAATTAAACTTGTAGTAGTAGTTTTTCCATCACTTCCTGTAATTCCAATTATAGTAGCTGGGCAAGTTTGCATTAACATCTCTATTTCAGATGTTAAAACAGTTCCTTTTCTTACCTCATCCACAATTTCTGGTGTATCAGGTCTACAACTTGGAGAACGGAATATTACTGAAAATCCTTTTAGATTTTCTAAATTATTCTCTCCTAGGTATAAATCAAAATTATAATTATGTATTTTTTGAACTGCTTCTTTGTCTAGTTTTTCAACTGGTCTTTTATCAAAAAATGCAACACTTGCACCTAAGTTGTGAAAATAATCTATTAAAGGAATATTACTAACTCCTAAACCAATAATAGCAACTCTTTTTCCTCTTATATAGTTTTCAAATTCATCTAATTTTTTATTCACAAAATCCATTATCTATATTCTCCTTTTTTATAAAACTTAAAACCTTTTTAGCTGAAGCTTGAACATTTTTGCACTCACTAACATCAACTACAATAGTCTTGTCATATATTTTGTAATAACCTGCTTTTTCTTGTAATTCATCTCTTCTCTGGATATTTTGTTTTAGTTCCTCTAAATCAATTTTGTTGTTATATTGTATGCTTTTTCTTCTTATACGTTCATCTAGTGAAGCTGTAATCATAAAGTGATAATCTAAATTTGGATAAATTTCCATTAAAGCTCTTCCAGAAACTATAACATTATATTTTTCTTTAAATTGATCTATTATTTTCCTTCCAAACTCATATAACTTGTCATTGTTAGCAATTGTACCTATTTCTGAAACTGCTAATGATGATTGTGCTGATTGTAATTTTTCTTCATCGATTTTTTTTTCGTCAATATAAATTGCAGTTTGTCTATTTTCAATTGCAATTGTAATCTTTAACTTTTCCATAATTGATTTAATATCAACATGGGACATGTTTTGTTTCAAATTACTTAAATCTATTCCTGATTTAAGTAAGCTGTATACAATTGCTCTATATAAATTTCCACCTTCTAAAATTATACTATTAGGAATGTGATTTAATAGTTCTCTGCATATTGCGCTTTTTCCTGCTCCAACATATCCTTCAATTCCAATTACTATATTACTCATTACTAAAAATGCACCTCTCTTTTTCTAAAAAAATTATACTACAAAGTAATTAAATTATCAATAAAATTTCACTTCTTATTGCTATGCCTTTTCTATTTTTTGAAATCTTTTTGAATAAATTTTAATTTTTTTCTAATAATACTATTAAGAAAAAGAAATGGAGGTGCTTAATTATGTCAGAAAAACAAAATAAAAATAATAAAAACAATAACAAGAATAGTAACAATAACCAAAACAAAAATAATAACGAAAGAAATAATAACTGTAAATAATTTTATCTTCCAAATAATAAGAGATGTAAAGCTAAGTGGGTATTCATTTTATAAATTATTTTATATATAATTAGTTTTAATTTTATTTTTAATTTTACTTTGTTCCCTTTCTTTTTGCTGTGTTTTTTACTTTTGTATTTTCTATTTTTTATGAATGCCCATTTAGCTTTACATCTCTTAAAACAAAGACAAAGACAGTATCATGGAATTATGATACTGTCTTTGCTTCCTCACATTCATTATCCTAGATATTTCTTTAAAAATTTTCCTGTATAACTTTGATCATTTCTTGTAATTTGTTCTGGTGTTCCTACTGCAATTATTTGTCCACCTTTTTCTCCGCCTTCTGGTCCTAAATCTATAATGTAATCAGCTGTTTTTATAAGGTCTAAATTGTGTTCAATTACAATTATACTATTTCCTGTATCAACTAATCTCTGTAAAATATCAACCAATTTATGAACATCTGCTATATGAAGTCCTGTTGTAGGTTCATCTAAAATATATAATGTTTTTCCTGTTGCCTTTTTAGATAATTCTGTTGCTAATTTAACACGTTGTGCTTCTCCACCTGATAAAGTAGTTGAAGGTTGCCCTAACTTAATATAACCAAGTCCAACATCATATAAGGTTTGAATTTTTGATTTGATTTTAGGTATGTTTTCAAAAAACTTCAACGCTTCTTCTACAGTCATATCAAGAACATCACTAATAGTTTTACCTTTATATTTAACTTCAAGTGTTTCCCTATTATACCTTTTTCCTTTACATACTTCACATGGTACATATATATCTGGTAAAAAGTGCATTTCTATTTTTAAAACACCATCTCCAGAACATGCCTCACATCTACCACCTGCAACGTTAAAGCTAAATCTTCCTTTATCATAGCCTCGCATTTTAGCTTCTTGTGTTGCTGCAAAAATGTCTCTAATAACATCGAACACTCCTGTATATGTTGCTGGGTTTGAACGTGGAGTTCTTCCTATTGGTGATTGATCAATATTTATAATTTTATCAACATTCTCTAGCCCTTTTATTTCTTTGCATTTTCCTGGTTTCTCATTTGAACCATATATTTCTTTTGCTACAGTTTTATACAATATTTCATTAACAAGTGTACTCTTTCCAGAGCCTGAAACACCTGTAACACAAATAAATTGTCCTAATGGGAATTTTACATTTATGTTTTTTAAATTATGCTCTGTTGCCCCTTTGACTTCAATTGCCTTTCCATTAGATTTTCTTCTTTTTTTAGGTACTAAAATTTGCTTTTTGCCACTTAAATATTGTCCTGTAATAGATTCTGGAACTAATTTGATTTCTTCAGCAGTACCTTGTGCAATTACCTTTCCACCATGCACACCTGCACCTGGCCCAATATCTATAATTTGATCTGCTGCGTACATAGTATCTTCATCATGTTCAACAACCAAAACAGTATTTCCTAAATCTCTTAATTTTCTAAGTGTTGCTAATAGCTTTTCATTATCTCTTTGATGTAAACCAATACTTGGTTCATCTAATATATATAGTACTCCTGTTAGTCCTGAACCAATTTGAGTTGCTAAACGAATACGTTGCGCTTCACCACCTGATAAACTTCCTGCACTTCTAGATAATGTTAAATACTCTAACCCAACATCAATTAAAAATTGTAAACGTTTATTTAATTCTTTTAGTATTTGATCTGCAATCATTTTATCTTTGTTATTTAATTGTAATGTATTTAAGAAATCTTTTATTTTATCAATAGACATGTCTGTTAATTCATTTATGTTTTTATCTCCAACCTTTACAGATAAGCTCTCTTTTTTTAGTCTTGCTCCATGACAAGTTTGACATGCACTTTCACTCATATACATTTCATAAAAGTCTCTCATACCTTGAGATTTTGTTTCATTATATCTTCTATCTAATGTTGGTAAAACACCTTCAAATGGACTTGTAAATTTTCTTGTTCCAGCATAAGATGTATATTCAAAATCAATTGCTTCGTCACCTGTACCATATAAAATTTTCTCTAAGAACCATCTTGGTAATTTCTTAATAGGCACATCTTTTATTTCTACCCCATAATGTTTAGCGATACTTTCAAAATACATTTTTGCCATTGTATCGCCTTTTTTCATTGTGCTAGCTCCAAAAGCTTTAATTCCATCATATAAAGTTTTGTTTTTGTCAGGTACAATTAAATCTTCGTCCATTTTCATTAAGTAACCAATACCTGTGCAAGTTGGACAAGCTCCAAATGGATTATTAAAGGAAAACATTCTTGGCGTTAATTCTTCTATGCTTATATTACAATCTGGACAAGCATAGTTTTGACTATATAATACTTCCTTATCACCTGGAATATCTATTACAACTAAATTATTTGCATATTTTAAAGCAGTTTCAACTGATTCTGTTAGTCTTGTCCTGATTTCTTCTTTTACAACTAATCTATCAACTACTAGCTCTATATTATGTTTTTTCTTTCTATCAATTTCTATGTCGTCTGTTAATTCATAAACTTCTCCATCAACACGTACACGAACAAAACCTTCTTTTTGAAAGTCTTGTAATAGTTTTGTATATTCACCTTTTTTTCCACGAACAACAGGTGCTAAAACTTGAATTCTAGTACCTTCTTCTAAACTCATAACACTATCTATAATTTGATCAATAGTTTGTTTCTCAATTTTCTTACCACAGTTTGGACAATATGGTACACCTATACGTGCATATAATAAACGAATATAGTCATATATTTCTGTGACCGTTCCAACAGTTGAACGTGGATTTCTAGATGTAGTTTTTTGATCTATTGAAATTGCTGGTGATAAGCCTTCAATTGATTCAACATCTGGTTTTTCCATTAGTCCTAAAAATTGTCTAGCATAAGATGATAAACTTTCTACATATCTTCTTTGACCTTCTGCATACAAGGTATCAAATGCTAATGAAGATTTACCAGAACCTGAAAGCCCTGTAATTACTACTAATTTATCTCTTGGAATTTCTATATTTATATCTTTTAAATTATGTTCTTTTGCTCCCTTAATAATAATGCTATTTTGCATTTAAAAGCCCCCTATATATGTTGTACTACGTACAAATAATTATAAATCAATAACATATTTAATTATAAAACATAAGTTCGAACATGTCAAGTAGAACTTAATTTTATTACAAATATATTACACAAATATTACATAAAGGCAATATGTATTACATAATTGTTACATTCGGTTTACAAAAAATCTTATCCACAGTGTTGTGGATAATGTGGATAACTTTGTGAACAACTATAAATAGGCACTAATTTCTGTGGATAACTTTCATATTTTATTGTTTACTGTTTTATGGTAACAATTTATTTGTTGTATATTGTCAAATAGTTTTTGAAACTTTTACATTAAATTCCATTTGTATGTTTTATTATTATTTAACATTAAAAACTGCACTTTCTCAAATACTGAAAGTGCAGTTTTTTCACTATTTTACATACATAATAGTATTATTAAGAGAATTTCACATATTAGAATTACAGGAAATCCTATTACAAATTTTGCTTTCTGTGTTTTATGCCTAAAAGTATACATTCCGGCAATACCACCTATGCCTCCTCCTAGTAAAACTAGTACTAGCAAAGTATTTTCTGGTATTCTCCACTTACCTCTTTTAGCTTTCCACTTATCAAGCCACATTGCCAAAAATGTAATCAAATTTATCACAATCAAATAAATAACTATATACTTAACATCAATCAAATCTTTCAAGCTCATACTCCTTTTAACAATTGTACTTAGTACAGTAAATATTCTTAAATTTTAAAAAGAATTAGTATATTACAAAGAAAAAAGTATTCAAAAGGCAAGGGCACATACGTTTGTATGTTGCTGAGGCTGTAACAGG
>FR889103.1:8803-14562 GCA_000435755.1 Clostridium sp. CAG:508 | reverse complement strand
TAACAGGCAAAGCCTTAACAGCCTCAGTATGCAGTAGCTGACTGCGTTTTTTATGGCTTTTGACAACGCAAGATGCTGATTATTTTAAAAATTTAACCAAAGAGGCTTAATTGGTTACTTTGACTCATACCCTTCAAGCATCCAACTTTTTGTAACATTTCAACAACAGAAGCACCAATTTTAGAGCGAATCTTCATATCGTCTATCGACATAAATTTTCCATCTTTTTTCGCAGTATCTATTCCTTCTGCAGCTACGGTTCCTAGTCCCGGAATACTATTTAATGGAGGTCTTATTTCCGTATCTGATTCCATTATAAATTTTGTTGCATGACTCTTATACAAATCAATTGGCAAGAATGTAATTCCTCTTTCATACATTTCTAATACTAACTCTAAAATCGCATACATATTCTTATCTTTAGTTGAAGCACTATTTCCTTGTAAGTCAATTTCCTTCATTTTGTTTTTTACTTTTTCTACACCATAACACATAATATCACTATCAAATTCATCTGCACGAATTGTATAAAATGCTGTGTAATATGCTGCTGGTTTATGTACTTTAAACCATGCAATACGGAAGGCATTTGTAACATAAGCTGCAGCATGTGCTTTAGGGAACATGTACTTAATTTTTTGGCAAGAACCAATATACCATTCAGGTATGTTGTATTCTCTCATCATTGCCTCATGTTCTTTCCATTTTTCTGGATCTTTTGAAGCTTTTCCTTTACGAACAAACTCCATTATTTTAAATGCTGGCTTTGGTGGTAATCCTTTTTTTATTAAATAAAGCATAATATCGTCTCTACAGCCTATTGCCTCACTTAATGTAACAATTCCTTGATTAACAAGTTCTTGTCCATTATTTAACCATACATCAGTACCATGTGAAAGTCCTGATATACTTATCAATTCATTAAATGTTGTTGGTTTTGTATCAACTAGCATTCCTCTTACGAACTTTGTTCCGAACTCTGGTATGCCAAATGTTCCTACTTCTGAATGTATTTGTTCTGGTGTTACACCTAATATTTTTGTTGAACTAAATATTGACATAGTGTCTTTGTCATCCAAAGGTACTTTAGTTGGGTCAATTCCAGTTAAATCAAATAACATACGAATCATTGTAGGGTCATCATGGCCTAGTATATCTAGTTTTAATAAGTTTTGGTCAATTGAGTGATAATCAAAGTGTGTTGTTATAATATCTGAATTAGGGTCATCTGCTGGATGTTGTACTGGTGTGAATTCATATATTTCTCTGCCTTTTGGTACAACTATAATTCCACCTGGATGTTGGCCAGTTGTCCTTTTAATTCCTGTGCACCCTTGTGAAAGTCTTACAACTTCTGCATTACTAATAGGTATACCTTTTTCTTCATAATATTTTTTTACATATCCATAAGCTGTTTTATCAGCTACTGTACCAACTGTACCAGCCTTAAATGTTGTTCCTTTTCCAAATATTACTTCTGTATATCTATGAGCCTTTGCTTGATATTCTCCTGAGAAGTTTAAGTCAATATCAGGCTCTTTATCTCCATCAAATCCTAAGAAAGTTTCAAATGGAATATCCATTCCATCTTTTGCTAATTTTTCTCCACAATTTGGACAAGTCTTATCAGGTAAGTCAAATCCATTTTTCACTCCATAATCTGTAAAATCTGAATATTTACATTTAGGGCATCTATAATGTGGTGGAAGTGAATTTACTTCTGTAATACCTGTCATATTTGCAACAAATGATGAACCAACAGAACCTCTTGAACCTACTATGTATCCATCTTCATTAGATTTCCATACTAATTTTTGTGCAATAATATACATAACTGAGAATCCATTTGTGATAATAGAATGTAATTCTTTATCTAATCTTGCTTGTACTATTTCTGGTAATGGATCTCCATATAATTCATGTGCTTTACTATATGCTATATTTTTTATTGTTTCTTCACATCCATCAATGTGTGGCGGACACTTTTCAGGTGAAATTGGGCTTATTTTCTCACACATATCAGATATTTTATTTGTATTAGTTACAACAACTTCATATGCTTTTTCTTCCCCTAAATAATCAAATTCCTTTAGCATTTCTTCAGTTGTTCTTAAATATAATGGTGCTTGGTCATCTGCATCATCATACCCTTGTCCAGCCATCAATATTCTACGGTAAATTTCGTCTTGTGGGTCCATAAAGTGAACATCACATGTTGCTACAACTGGCTTTTGTAGTTTTTCACCAAGAGCAACTATTTTACGGTTAATATCTTTTAAGTCTTCTACACTTTTTACTGTTTCATTTCTAACCATAAACATATTATTTCCAAGAGGTTGAATCTCTAAGTAATCATAGTCTGCTGCTATTTCTTCTATTTCTTCATCTGTTTTACCAGCAATTATGGCTCTATATATTTCTCCTTGCTCACAAGCACTTCCAAGTATTAAACCTTCAGAATACTTTTTATATAATGATTTTAATATACGAGGTTTTTTATAAAAATAGTGTAAATGTGAAATAGATATTAATTTATATAAATTTCTAAGTCCAACATAATCTTTTGCCAATATAATAGCATGGTATGTTGGAAGTGATTTATAATCTGCTTTTCCACTTAATTTTTCGTCTATGTCGTCTAATGTTTTAACACCCTTCTCTCTAAGCATATCAAACATTACATTTAATACTTTTACTGTTGTATCAACATCATCTAATGCTCTATGTGCTACATCTACTTTTATTCCTAGGTTTTCTGCAATAATTCCCAATTTATATTTTTTGTACTGTGGAAATAAATCTTTTGCTAATCTTAGTGTATCTAAGTATGTATTTCCTAGCTTTAATCCTAATAATGTACAATTATATTTCAAGAATCCTATATCAAAGTCTGCATTATGTGCTACAAGAACACTATCTCCAACAAACTCTATAACTTTTGGTAATATTTCTTCAATTTTAGGAGCATCTTTTACCATATCGTCAGTAATATTAGTAACTTCTACTACTCTTTGTGGAATTGGTTTTTCTGGATTTACAAATGTACTAAATTCGTCAATAATTTCTCCATTTTTAACTTTCATTATACCAATTTCCGTGATTTTTTCTGTTCTAAATGAAAATCCTGTTGTTTCCAAGTCTAAAACACAATATGTAGTATCATCTAGAGGTTGATTTTTTGAAAATGAAACACATGGTGTTTTGTCTGGTGCCAAATACGCTTCCACTCCATATATAACCTTCAAATCAGGATGGTCTTTTTCTAGGTATTTATGAGCCTCTGGAAATGCTTGTACAACTCCATGGTCTGTTATAGCTATTGATTTCATTCCCCATTTTACAGCTCGTTTTAATAGATCTTTTGCAGCTGTCATACCATCCATTTGGCTCATTTGAGTATGCATATGAAGCTCAACTCTTTTAACTTTTGCTTCATCTTTTCTAACTTCTCTTTTAATTCCTGTAGATTCGATAATCACATTTGCAATTACTCCTAATTCTTTTGCAAATGGGTCAAATTGTGCTGTTCCATTTACTTTAACTCCACTGGCTGATTTTAATCTTTTTATTACTGCATCGTGTTTGTCTGCTTCAACAAAAGCTTTACAAGTAATTGTACTTGAACCATCATATAAATCAAATGTTACCAAGAATTTACCTGATTTTAACTCTCTCGAATCTGTATTTAAAATTTCTCCATCTAGCAATACTTTGCCGCTATCAACTGATAAATCTATTACTTTAGATAATTCTTCTTTTATTTTTAAACTTCTACCATAAATTAAAGGTGAGTTATCTTCTTGTTCTGGTTCAAAAGGAATATCTGCATCAGTAGGCATTGGTGCATCTGATATTGGTGCAGATTCAACTTGCATTTTCTTTTCTTTTTCTTGTCTTTTTTCTTCAGCTTGTTCCATTGCTTCTTTTTGTGCTAACATAATTGCTTGTTTTTCTACTTCTCTTGTATGTGCTTGGTATTGCTCTATCATTTCTTGTGTAATTTCTTCTTGGTAAGAAACTACATAATTTTTATGATATAAATCTGCTAATTTAGAAGATAATATTTTTTCAAAGCCTCTTGCTTCTAGTACCATTTTGCCTTTCATTGCTAGTTTTACACTTATTCTATTATCTTCAATGCTAATTGCACTATTTTTCAATAATGCTTTTGTTAATGGATGTTTATATGCCATGTATTCTACAATGTCAGCCCATTCAGCTTGAATTTTATTATTTACATTTTCATCTGTTCCATCAGATTCTATTTTTATATCAATATCTTTGAAATTAAATCTTTTAGCTAAATATTTTTCAAAGTCAGCTAAATCTTTCATTAAAATAGAAGAAGTTACTTTAAGCTTTATTTCTAAAACATTAGTCTTTTTGTATATATTTACACATACAACTTTAGCCTCGCTCAAAGCGAAGCTATTTGAATTGTAATCTCTAAATACTTGTTTTACTGTTTTTAGTTCTTCCATTTCTTCTCCTTTTTGTATTTTTCCTAATAAGAAATTTATGATCAGATCTTCTTCCATTGAGTTGTCATATTTGTAAGGAATATAATTCATTTATAGCTTTCAATTAATTTATTTGTTCTAAATCAATTAATTCATTTTTTCTAAAAATCAACTTTAATAGACATGGAGACTTTATATTTAATATTGTTTTTTTGTTATATACAAGTTTAACATCTTCATTTACTGTACACCAATTTAATAAAAAGAACTTTATTGAGCCTCCATGACTAATCACTGCAATTCTTTTTCCCTCATA
Source organism: Clostridium sp. CAG:508 (assembly GCA_000435755.1). Taxonomy (GTDB): domain Bacteria; phylum Bacillota; class Clostridia; order TANB77; family CAG-508; genus CAG-273. Next base: position 9,786 of record FR889103.1, on the reverse strand, counting down.
TTCTTTAAGCATTTGATTAAAAAATCTATTCATTCTTTCTCTAGTTTGCTCTGCACTTTCTCCATCTGAAGTCCTAAATGTTCTATCTAATAATTGTTCTTGTGAAGGATCTCTTGTCATTTTATCCTTCATAAATTCTCCTAATTCTTTCAAATTACCTAATTTTCTTTCACTTAGGTTGTTATCTAGGTTAAAATCTAAATTATTTATATTTGCAATGTATTTAGCAGTTGCTTTAGCTCTAGTATAACTACTCGACCATATAACATCCAAATTTGTCAATTCTTCATTTTCACTTAATTTTTTAGCTTGTTCCTCTCCATCTACGGACAATATTTCTTTTTCATTAATCATTTGAGAATCTTCATTTGTATTTCTTATTCCCCTTTCATCAACAGTTTCCGCATGTCTTATCAAATAAACAATAGTATTTTCCATAATTACAATTCCTTTTCACTATTTAATATAATTTAAAAAATCCTTAGTACATCATTATAAGTAACTAAAATAGAAAGCCCAATTAGAAGTGCAAATCCTGCCATTTGAATAGAAATTTCTAGCTTTTCACTCATTGGTTTTCTTCTAATTGCTTCTATAAGTAGAATAACAATTTTTCCTCCATCTAGTGGTGGAAATGGTAGTAAATTTGTAAATCCTAAAGATATAGATACTACTGCTAATATATAAACAAATTCTGCAAAGCCTGTAGTTTTGGCAACTATTTCACCTATTCCAACTGGTCCAACCATTTGGTCAATTGATACATTTCCTGTGAATAGCATTTTTAAACTATCAACAATTGAAAATGCAAACTTACCTGTTGCTGAAAAAGCATATGATACATCATTTTTTATGCAGACTATTAAAATAAAGTATACTATTAAAGCAAAAACAATATTTACAAGTCCACCTGCTGCTACTATTGCTATTCTTCTAGGAATACTTGCTTTACTAAAAGAGCCTTCATTTTCAGAACGCTCTTC
>FR889103.1:7234-8779 GCA_000435755.1 Clostridium sp. CAG:508 | reverse complement strand
AACGCTCTTCCTCGCCTTCCATATTAACAAATCCTCCTAAAGGAATAAGTCTTAGAGCATATTTAGTTTGTTTACCTTGTTTTCTCCATATTGTTGGTCCAAATCCAATAGCAAATTCATTTACTTTAACTTTGCATAATTTTGCTACTAAAAAGTGTCCACCTTCATGGATAAGAACAAGGAAACCTAGTATAAATATAATTTTCAATATTGTAATAATTACTGAAATCAATAGAATTCTCTCCTATAATAAAAACATAAATAAAAAGTATGCAAATGGCGCTGTAAATATAACACTATCTATTCTATCTAACATTCCACCATGGCCGGGAATTAAGTTACTAAAGTCTTTAATTCCTGTATATCTTTTTACGCTTGAAGCTGCTAAGTCTCCAATTTGACTTAATATGCTTAACACTACTGTTATAAGTGCAACATATACATAGTTAAATTCTACATGGAACGCATATTTACATAGCACACTATAAAGTATAGTAATTACTACTGCGCCTAATGTTCCTCCAATACATCCCTCTATTGTTTTTTTAGGGCTAATTTCTGTAAAATGATGTTTACCCAATGTTTTTCCAACAACATAAGCAAATATATCAGTGCCCCATGCTGTAAGGAATACAAACCAAATTAGTAATTTTCCATGTTCTAAATTCTCATGAATTACAGAAATATACATCAAAAATATTACTATGTAGAATATTCCAAAAAAGGTAACTGCTATATCTATTATATTAACTTTTAAATTTTTTATAATAACATACAAAAATAAAATACATAAAGTTATTGGCAATAATAGCCCAATAGTTTTTACAGTCCAGTCTTTTGGTAATACATGAATTAGGGATATTATTCCTGCTAGAACATAGCCTATCCATGTAATTGGATTTGCTTTTTGACCTGTTCTAAATGCTTTATAAAATTCATGTAAACACATAATTGCTAGTATTGCTACTGCTACATCAACTACATATTTATTTCCTAAAATTAGTATAGCTGCTGCAACTGGAAACAAAACTAATCCTGATACTACTCTTTTTACATTCATATAAAAAATAACCTTTCTATTGTTTACTTTCCACCAAACTTACGATTTCTTTTTTCAAAAACTGATATCGCTTCGTCTAAATCTTGTTCTGAAAAATCAGGCCAATATTTTTGCACAAAATAGAATTCTGTATAAGCAAGTTGCCATAAAAGGAAATTGCTAAGTCTTTGCTCTCCACTTGTACGAATTAGCAAGTCTGGTTCTAACTGTCCTGCAGTATATAGTGAATTTGAAATAGTTTGTTCATTGATGTCTTCAACATTTATTTTATTTTCTTTTACATCTTCTGCTATTTTTCTAACTGCTCTTACTATCTCATCTCTTCCACCATAATTAAATGCAATATTTAACACTAAGCCTGTATTATTTTTTGTTTTTTCTATTATTTTATTTATACTTTTTTGAAGTCCTGTATCTAAGTCTGCAATATTTCCTAGCATATTAACTTTAATATTCTCAAAGTCATCGCTACTTAAGAACTCTTC
>FR889103.1:745-7141 GCA_000435755.1 Clostridium sp. CAG:508 | reverse complement strand
TTCTTTTCCAATTTTCTGTTGAAAAAGCATATACTGTTAAATATTTTATTCCAAGCTTATTGGCATATTTAGCAATTTTTCTTAATGTTTCTGCTCCCTCTTTGTGTCCCAATCTATAGTCCAAGCCTTTTTCTTTAGCCCATCTACGATTTCCATCCATTATAATTGCAATATGTTTTGGTAATAACTTTTCTTCCATATTCTTTTCACCTTTATCATTTAATTTCTATTCTAAAAAGAATTAGTAGATTGCAAGGCACAGTATATTAAAAAGGCAAGGGCGCATACTTTTGTATGTAACCGCGTTTTTAATATGCTGTAACGCAGCAAGCTGCTGATTATTTTTAGAATTTATATGCTCATAACTTCTCTTTCTTTACTAGCCAACATACTATCAATTTCTTCAACCTTCTTATCTGTTAGCTTTTGAATTTCATTTTCTTCGTTCTTTAAATCATCTTCTGTTATTTCAGATTTTTTTTGCATTTCTTTAGCTTCATCCATTGCATCTCTTCTAATTGAACGAATTGCAACTTTAGCTTCTTCAGCTAATTTTCTTATATCCTTTACTATTTCTTTTCTTCTCTCTTCATTTAATTCAGGAAAGTTCAATCTTATTACTTTTCCATCATTATTTGGATTGATTCCTATGTCAGATTTTAAAATTTCTTTTTCAATTTCTTTTAAAAGATTCATATCCCATGGTTGAATTAAAATCATTCTAGCTTCTGGTACAGAGATACCAGCTACTTGGTTTATTGGTGTTGGAACTCCATAATAATCTACTGTAATTTTGTTTAATATTGCAGGATTGGCTCTACCTGCTCTTATTTCTGATAAATTTTCCTCAAAAACACTAATTGTTTTATTCATCTTTTCTTCATATACATTGTTTAACATAATTTAATCTCCTTATAATTAATTTTTATTTCCAACAAAGGTACCTACTTTTTCACCTTTGATTGCTTTTATCATATTTTCTGGTTCGTCAATTGCAAATACTATAAGTGGTATATTATTGTCTTTGCATAAAGATATTGCTGTTGAGTCCATTACTTTTAAATCTTTATTCAAAACATCCATATATGTAATTTCATCAAATTTAACTGCATTTGAATTTATTTTTGGATCATCAGAATATACTCCATCAATAGTTTTTCCTACCAATATTGCATCTGCACCAATCTCTGCCGCTCTTAAAGCTGCTGCTGTATCAGTTGTAAAAAATGGGCTTCCAGTTCCTCCACTAAAAATAACTACTCTTTTGTTTGATAAATGTTTTTCTGCATTTCTTTTTGTGTATCTTTCTGCAACAACTGTCATTTCTATTGAAGTTTGAAGTATAGCTGGAACTCCTTTAGCTTCTAGGGTATCTTGTAAAGCTAAACCATTCATACAAGTAGCTAACATTCCCATATAGTCAGAGGTAGTTCTTTCCATATCATGACCATTTTTTCCTCTCCAAAAGTTTCCTCCACCTACAACAATTGCTACTTCTGCACCCAAGTTAACAAGTTCTTTTACTCGGTCACAGATTTTTCCTATTGTGTCTGCATTTACTCCATGTTTCGTTTCTCCTGCAAGTGCCTCACCGCTAAGTTTTAGTAGTACTCTTTTATACTTTAATTCAGCCAATTATAAACACTCTCCTTAATATTAAATTTATATGCTCTATTCTATCATAGATTATTTACTTTTACACCTTTTTTTCAAAAATTTTTAATAAATTTTGAATTTTTTATTAATAATTGACAATACTAATTTAAAAGGTGATAAGATGAACCAGATTTTAGATAAAAACTATACGTCAAGAAGTAAAATAACTGTTGAATTCAGTAATGAAATAGCAGAAATACCGTATATCGAAACAAAAAAGTTTAAATCAAAAAAAGATAATTACAAAATACAATTTTTCATCTCTTCAATTATAGCTACATTAGGTTGTTTTATCTTTTTAGTAAATCTTATAAAATCTCATTCTCAAGAAAAAATTTCAAAAAAATTATTAAATAATTATAATTTAACTACTTTATATCAAACTGAAACACCTTCTTCTCAGCAGTCCTCTAATGTTCCTTTTATTATTGGTATTATAAAGATAGATAAAATAGATTTGAATTACCCTATTTTATCTCAAACAAATGATGATTTACTAAAAGTATCTGTTTGTAGATTTGCAGGACCAATGCCAAATGAAGTAGGAAATTTATGTATTGTTGGGCATAATTATATCGATACTCGTTTTTTCAGTAGATTAGATGAACTTTTAAATGGAGATGAAATTAAAATTTATGATTTAAATGGAAACAACATAGTATACGAAGTTTACAACAAATATGAAGTTAATTTTAATGATTTAACCTGTACTAATCAAAATGTTAATAATAAGAAAATTGTAACTTTGATAACCTGTGACAATATAAATGGCTTAAAAAGATTAATCATACATGCCAAACAAAAAAGTAAGAAGTTTTAATTCTTCTTACTTTTTAAAATTAAATATTTTTATAATTTTTAATTTTTGTATAAGCATATATTGCAGATACTAAGCAAATACCTATAAATACGAATAAAGTTGTATCTTCTGCCACACCTGTTTGAGGTAATTTATTTTCAGCTACATTTGTGTTCTCTGTATTAGGTTCATCATTTATTGTTGGTTTTTCATTGTTTGCCGCTGGTTTTTCATCATTTGTCGCATTTTGAGTATTATTTGTATCATCTTCATTCAATATATTAAATGGATTATTATCACTTGCCTTCACAATTGGCATAATGGCCATAACAAATATAATCATTGCAATAAATACTAACATAATTTTCTTATTTTTCATAATCATCTATCTCCTTTTTCTTCAGATATATTTATATTATTTTTTCCTTACTAAAAAATAATATACATTTTTCATACTATATTTATTTTATACTTATATTTAAGAATAGTCAAGCTTTTTTGTCATTTTTTTGATTTTTTTGTTTTTTATACGTTAAATCTAAATAAAACAACATCTCCATCTTGCATAACATATTCTTTTCCTTCTGAACGCATTAATCCTCTTTCTTTAACAGCATTTATTGAACCTTCTCTTATTAAATCATCATAAGAAACTATTTCCGCACGAATAAATCCTCTTTCAATATCACTATGAATTTTTCCGGCTGCCTGTGGAGCTTTTGTTCCTTTTTTTATAGTCCATGCTCTTACTTCAGGCTCTCCTGCTGTCAAAAACGACATCAATCCTAGCAAATCATAACTTGCTTTAATTACTTTATCAAGTCCAGACTCTTCAAGACCCAAAGCCTCTAACATTTCCTTTTCTTCGTCCTCGTCTAAGCTTGCTAATTCTTCCTCAATTTTTACACAAAGAGAAATTACTTCTGCGCCTTGTTCTTTTGCATATTCTTTTACTGAATTTACATTTTTATCATTTGCGATATCATTCAATTGTTCTTCTGAGACATTTGCTACATATAATATTGGCTTCATTGTTAGTAGAAATGCATCTTTAATTATTGCTTTTTCCTCATCTGTAAAAGATAAGGTTTGCGCCAATTTCCCTGCTTCTAATGCTTGCTTTATTTTTTCAAAAACATCTAATTCTTCTTGATATTTTTTATCTGCTTTTATCTTTTTCTTTGCGTTGTCAATTCTTTTATCAACTGTTTCGATATCTGCAAATATCAGTTCTAAATTAATTGTTTCAATATCACGAATTGGATTTATGCTTCCATCAACATGAACTATGTTCGAATCCTCAAAGCATCTAACAACTTCAACAATACTGTCAACCTCGCGTATATGTGATAAGAATTTATTTCCCAAACCTTCGCCATGACTTGCGCCTTTTACTAGCCCTGCAATGTCAACAAATTCTATAACAGCTGGTGTTACTTTTTGTGGTTTATAAATTTCAGCTAACTTTGTTAGTCTTTCATCAGGTACTGCTACTACTCCGACATTTGGTTCAATTGTACAAAATGGATAGTTTGCACATTCTGCACCTGCTTTTGTTATTGCATTAAACAATGTACTCTTGCCTACATTTGGTAAGCCGACTATTCCCATTTTCATGGCTGATTCCTCCTTATTACATCACTTTATATTTGTGTATTATTTGCTTGCTTGTTCTCTACATTATTATTTTCAGTCTCATTATTCTCAGTATTATTATTTATTAATTCATTATTTGAGGTTTCAGTATTTTGTTCCTTGTTTGTATCATTTTTTAAAACCTCATTGTTTTCTTGCTTGTTTGTTGTTTCATTATTTGAAACATTATTAGTTGTATTATTAACTTCATTTGATGTGGTATTGTTTTCTGTATTTTTTTCTTCTTGCTTTGTTTTATATGTTCTCCATGGGTTTTTAGAATCTGGGTCAGTAGGATCCCAGTTTCTTAAGTTTTTTGGTGCATTTGAAATTTTTTGTGCCGTTGGTTTACCAAGTGGTCCCGGATTAGAGCTAGAATAGAACTCTACTTGTGTTCCATATGAGATATTATCAAATATCCATTTAGCATCTCTTGTGGTTAATCTAACACATCCTAGTGAATCCTTAGTTCCCAATTTATCATATGCCCAATACTCTAAAGTATCATTTTTTCTTTTCAAATATGGAACCGAATGAAATAAGATATCACCTACTATTTGTGTACAATATTGTGCATATACATTTCCATACATATAACACCACTTTATTTTGGCTGGTATTTTATATATTCCTGAAGTCGGTGTTTCTATTCCGGTTGAACACACAAATGCTTTTACAGGCACAGTATACTTTCCTTTTTCGTCATATGTATAAATGTTTACTACTTGGGCTCCATAATTTACTTTTATATAGTATTTATTTTTATTTACCGTATTTTTCTTATTAGTAGTTTTATTTTCATTTTTGCTAACTTTACTTTTTTCTATCTCTTTTTTATTTATTTCTTGTAATTCTTCTTCCGTTTTATTCTTAACTGAAACAAGATCTTGTAAGTTAGCAAATTCATCCACTCCTTGAGTTGTATCTTCATTAACTGTATTTTGTACATCTTCACTACTCGTGATTTGTGTATTTCTTTTCATTTTAAATATGCACACTGTAATAATTGATATTACTATTATGCTTAAGATAATTATACTTACTGAAATTGCAAATTTCTTTTTATTTTCTATTTGATACTTTTTCAAATTATCTCCTTTACATTCAAATAAGTTTCAAAAAAATGGAGCTTCCAGCCGGAATCGAACCGGCGACCCCAGCCTTACCATGGCTGTGCTCTACCTACTGAGCTATAGAAGCATCTTTACAAGAATTTCTAAGATAGAAATTCTTGATATTTATTTAAAATTATTCATTTGGTATTTCTTTTATTGCTTTTTTTCGAATTCTTTGAATTGCATTATCAATTGACTTAACAGGTGTATTTAATTTTTCTGCAATTTGCACATAACTTTCTCCTTGCATATAGCAATTAAGCACTTGTTTCTCAAATCCACTTAAAGTTTTATCAATCGTCCTCTCAATTATTTTATAATATTCTCTTTGAGTAATAGTATCCAAAGGATCCTCTACTAGGTTTGTATTTAATATTTCTATTAAATCAGCATTATTTTGATTTTCTTCATTATTATCATATGCATTCATATTTAAAGACAAATATGAATTTAGTGGCATATGTTTTTGTCTATTAGAGGTTTTTATAGCAGTAATTAGTTGTCTCTCTATACACATATTTGCAAAATTCTTAAAAGAACTTTGCTTATCTGGTTGATAATTTTTGATAGCCTTAAATAATCCTATCAATCCTTCTTGTACAATATCTTCTCTTTCCGCACCAATTATATAATATTTTCCAACCTTCATGTTAACTAAGCCTTTATAACGGTCAATAAGATACTCTAGTGCATATTTATTGCCTGATTTAATAATTTTTATTAAATCTTCATCACTAGTTTCTGTATAATTTATGTCAGATGAATAATATACGTTTGCATTGCTCATAGTTTTTAAGCTACCTCCTATGTTGTAGTCGCCTCTATGCCTGTATTATATCTACTTAATATTTTTCTGTCAATAGAATTTATTCAAAAACTTGATTTTTTATTGATATTTTGCATAAAATAAGACCTCCACTGAAATGAAGGTCTTATAATGCTTTCTACTTAGAAAGTCGGTGTCTGGAGGGGCCAGATTTTGCGTCCACGGAAGTAGATCTCATCTACCTCCTTAAATGCTTTGCTCTCTCTGATTTTCTGTCCCAACATGGAACTAATAGTTGCGGCAGAACCGGTGTCAAAGTCGATGTATACTCTGTATACACCATCTTCAGTTAATTCCTGACTGCCGTGGTTTCTAAAAAAGAAACCATTTCTTTGGGCTATATGCCGCAAAGCATTTTGTTGTTC
>FR889103.1:0-714 GCA_000435755.1 Clostridium sp. CAG:508 | reverse complement strand
AAGCATTTTGTTGTTCCTGATTAAATTTTTGCATGTAACTCATTGTTTTTCCTCCAAAATAAAATTATGATACTTTTATTATACCACCATTTTCTGTAAAAGTCAAAATTTTGTTTTTATTTAACATCTAAAGTCCTGTTTTGTACTCGATTTCTTCCATATGTGGAAACATTTCTTTTACTCGTTTAAAAGTAATCATAGAATGCCTTGGCTGAGGGTTCTTATCATGCACTGTTAATAGTTGTTGAGTATAGCAATTTTCTGAAGTTTTAAATAACAAGTATCTATTACGTACATACGTAAAATATATTTGGTACCCGTCTTCTAAATTTTTATAAAATTCTTCAAATGTGTATTTTCCATCCATATAATTTATTTCCTTTTAATTAAACTGTCATAGCAATAAATTCTTCTTCAGAAATTATTGTAATACCTAATTCTTGTGCTTTTTTTAATTTGCTTCCTGCATCTTCTCCTGCTAGTACATAGTCTGTTTTTTTAGAAACAGATGATGAGGTTTTTCCACCTAATTTTTCAATTATTTCACTTGCTTCGTCTCTTGAATAATGTTCCAAGGTTCCTGTTAACACAAAAGTTTTTCCTGCTAGTTTACCTGTTGAGCGTTTCTTCGTTTCTGCTTTCATATTAACTCCTGCTTGTTTTAATTTATTTATTAAATCAAGAGTTTGTTCCTGTCTAAAGAATTCATAAATA
>FR889102.1 GCA_000435755.1 Clostridium sp. CAG:508 | reverse complement strand
CTATCTGGTTGGAATACAAGTAAAGTTGAAAATATGAGTGACATGTTTTACAGATGGTCTTTTACAAATAGCTTATCAAATGTGAATGCATTATTAAATTGGGACACTTCTAAAGTTAAAGATATGAGTAGCATGTTTGCAGGAAATAATGAACTAACAGATATAGAAGGTTTAAAAAAATGGAATACATCTAACGTTACTGATATGTCTAATATGTTTGGAGATGGAGATAGCGCTGGATGTGCATTTATAAATCTATCAGCAATATCAAATTGGAATGTGAAAAATGTAACTAATATGAATAATATATTTAATAGTTGTAGAAAACTTGAAGACGTGTCAGCAATATTAAATTGGAATATAACAGAAATTGCAGCGAGTATGTTTTTGTCTTGCTCTAATTTAAAAACTATAACAATACCAAGTACAATAACAAAAATAGGCAATGAAGCATTTGTAGGATGTGCTAACCTAACAAAAGTAAAAATACTTGCAACAGATGCTACTAAATTTGAGGTTGGAAGTGGTGCGTTTAATAACATGGCTTCAAATTCAAAAATATATGTCTTAAGTGAAGAAATAAAA
>FR889101.1 GCA_000435755.1 Clostridium sp. CAG:508 | reverse complement strand
AAAATATACCGCAGATATACTGACAACAAAAACAAAAAGACAAAAAAAGACAAAACGAGGCTTCCTTTATAAAACGAGGCAAATCGATTACAAAAGAAAATAGTTATGAATAGGTCAAAAAAACATTAAATTTCACACAAAAAAACGGCTAAAACCCTTCGGCTGTAATCAAATAAACACAAATGAACCAAAGGCATAGAAAGGTATACATAAAACAGTGAAAACGAAAAATGATAAAAATAAAGAACCAGATAAGATATAGAACAAGGTTACAAAAAAATAAGACATTGACAAAAAAGCAAAAAATAGAAACTATTGACTAAACTTACAATATAATATAAAATAAGAACAAGAAAACAAAAGTTTAACTTTGAAAACAGACTGTTAAAATTTAAAACATATAAAATTATAAATAAAATAAAAAAGAAAAAAGAATAGAAATTAAAAATTAAAATATAAAAATAAATTAATAGAAATAAATATAAAAAATAATATAAAAATAAATAATATAAAAATAAATAAAATAAAAATAAATAAATA
>FR889100.1:8127-48886 GCA_000435755.1 Clostridium sp. CAG:508 | reverse complement strand
CAAAAAAATACCCGAAAAAAGTATTTACGAAGTAAAACTTTTTTCGGAAGAGGAGCAGTAGCGACAAGGCTTTGGCTGCTTTTTTGAATAAAAAAAGCAGCTAGCCTTTATAGCTAGCTACGACGTGGTTGCGGGGGATAGACTCGAACTATCGACCTTCGGGTTATGAGCCCGACGAGCTGCCAACTGCTCCACCCCGCGATGTATTTAGTTTTCTTAACCTTTATTAGTATACTTCTTTTTTTTAGTATTGTCAATACATATCCGTAAAAATTCTTGATTTTGTAGCATGAGCTCAGCTTTTTGCTTCACTCACACTACAATTTTATGCTATTTTACCATTATATATTCCTTTATGTTTTCGTATTTTGCTTCACCTATTCCTTTTACTTCTTGTAATTCGTCTATTGATGTGAATTTGCCGTTTTGTTCTCTGTATTCTATTATTTTCTTGGCTATTGATGGACCTATTCCAGGTAATTGTTCAAAGTCTTCTTGTTTCGCTTCATTTATATTCACTTTTTGCTTTTTCCCTCTTTCAACTTTATCTTCTACAATTACATTGTTCCCGCTTCCCGCCGTTATATACACTTTTTCTCCACTTATTTCTTTTTCGTTTTTGTTGGGGATATATATTTTTTGTCCATCTGATAGCACAAATGCTAAGTTGACTTCGTCTAAGTCTGCATTTTCTGTAACTCCTCCTGCTGCTTCTATTGCGTCTGCAATTCTTGCTTCATCCGGCAGTTCTTTTATTCCCGGTTCTTTTACCTCTCCTGTTATATGCACTATTATTGTGTCTTCTTTGTATTCTTCTGTATCTGTCTTTACAAAATCATTCATATCAAATTCTTCATATTGGTTATTTTTTATAATGAAATATGTTGCTATTCCAACAATTACAGCTAGTATAACAATTCCTATAATTATTTTTTGTTTTTTATTTAAATTTTCTATCATAATATCCTTTCTAAAACTTGAATTTTTTGCAGTTTTAATATATATTTATATTTGACATTTAATATAATAAATTTATAGGAGAAATTTCATGAAAAAACTCAAGTTTACGCTTTTTATTTTTATATTTTTAATACTGTTAATCATTTTTGCACCTCCTTGTTTTGCTGATAGTGATTTAAAGACTTATTGTCCATCAGCTATTTTAATGGAAACTAGTACTGGAAAAATTCTTTATGAAAAGAATGCTAATGAGGTAAGCTTTCCTGCAAGTACTACTAAAATTATGACTGCTATCTTAACTGTTGAGAATTGCAAACTTGATGATGTTGCAACTGTTAGTCACAATGCTGTTTATTCAATTCCTTATGATTACACTCATGCTAGTTTAAAAGAAGGCGAAGAGCTTACTATTGAGCAACTTTTATATGCTCTTATGATTCCTTCTGCAAATGATGCTGCAATTGTTTTAGCTGAGCATATTTCTGGTAGTGTTGAAGAATTTGCTAAATTGATGAATAAAAAGGCCGAAGAACTTGGTTGCAAAAATACTCATTTTGTTAATCCTAATGGTATTCATAACAAAAATCATACTTCTACAGCTTATGATTTGGCTTTAATGGGACAATATGCCATGAAAAATGAGACTATTAGAAAGATTGTTAGTACTAAGCAATTTACTTTGCCTACTACTAATAAATATAATAAAACTGACAGAACTTTTAATAATACCAATGATTTATTAAGTACATATAGTAGATACTATTATGAAGGAACTACTGGTGTAAAAACTGGATATACAGGTGACGCCGGAAACTGTATTGTTGCCTCTGCAAAGAAAAATGGTTTTGAGGTTTTATTGGTTGTTCTTGGCGGAAAATCTACTAGTAACGGTTTAAGCGAAAGATATTTAGATTGTAAAACTTTATTTGATTATGCTTTTGATAATTATTCGTTTAAAACTTTAAATGAAAAAAATAGTGTTTTACAACAAGTTTCAGTTTATGGAGCCACAAAAGAAACTCAAAATCTGAACGTACTTGTAAAAGATGATATAAAGATTTTCGCTGATAAAAAACTTGATATCTCCACTTTATCTCCTGTAGTTGATATAGATGAAAAACTTAAAGCTCCTATTGCTACTAATGGTGTAGTTGGAAAAATAACTTATTCCTATGATGGTGAAGAATATTCTTCTGATTTAATTGCAGAGACTCAAGTTATTGCTTCAGGCTTTTTACCAATATTACTCAGAGTTATGCTAATTATTATTATTTTATATTTATTATTCTTACTTCTAAAACCATCTAAGAAGAAAAAGAAAAAAACATATAAAAAGAAATCTAAAGGTGGAAATTATAAATTTACACAATTTAGTAATTTAAAGTAAAAGGACACTAAATTAAATTTAGTGCCCCTTTTTTATTTATCTTTTCCTAAAATAATTGTAATATTAACATCTGTACTTTCTCCAACAGATACTGTTTGAGTTTGTACTAATAATTTTAATTCTTCAATTGCCGAATTTTCAACGTCTCCCCTATTTATAATAACGCTATTATCAACATTTGAAGTTTCTTCTGTTGTAATATCAGTATATCCTGCTTTTTTTAATCTATTTTCTATTCTTTCTAATTTAACACTGCTTCCACTACCATTTAAAATTTCTATTTTTATTTTTTCTTTATCAATTCCAGTAGTATCAACACTGCTTGTGTCTATTTCTTCATCTTGTAATTCTGGATTTAAAAACATCTTATCTATTAATTTTGCTGTTTTGCTTTCATTTGCTGTGTACATCCACCATCCATTGCATTTTTCAGATTGACCTGGCAAATGCTCTGTTCTTAAATTGTCTGAATTGAATTCTGCTATATATGGAACATAGTCTTTAATAACATCAAAGCTAATATTAGTTTCAACATATTTTTTTGCTATATCAATAAATTCGTTTATTTTAAATATGTTTTCTATTTTTAATGTTTGTTTTGCTAAAGCTTTAAGGAAGTTCCTTTGAGTTTTCATTCTTCCTATGTCTTCGATTCCATATTCTGCTGGATATGTAGAACCATCACTATTATGTCTAAATCTAACTACTTGTTCTGCTTTGTCTCCATCTAATTTTTGAACTCCTGCTTTTAAGTTTATATATAGTCCTTGTTTTTTGTCTGTGTATTTCATGTCTATTGGAACATCAAATGTTACTCCACCTATTGCCTCAACTAATGCTTTAAATGCTTCTGTATCAACTTTTATATAATATTTTATATCTAACCCTGTTAATTCATTTATTTCTTTTAAAACATTTTCTGGACCTGTTTGATATACAGCATTTATCTTGTCCCAAGGTGTTGCTGTATTTTTGTTATTTCCTATAAATGTATCTCTTGGTATTGATAATATAGATGCTTGTTGTTTCTGAGGATCATATTCTGCTACCATTATTGTATCTGTCAAGTTTTGGCTTTGACCCAATAATACAGCGTAAATTTTAGGTAATGTTTTAACTGTTTCTTGATCATGACCAACTGCAGTAGCTAATAGTCCTTTTAATCCTCCACCGTTTTTATGTACTTTATATGCAAATATTCCTCCTATTACTAATAAAAGCAATACTAATACTAATAATATCTTCTTTCCTATTCCTTTTTTCTTCTTCTTCGTTTGTTTCAATTTATTCACCTTTTTCTAAAATATTTTACAATCTTAATAATAACAAAAATCTTGCCAAATAGCAAGATTTTTAGTCAAATTTTAAAATATAATTTTTAATAACAAATTGTTGTTATACATTGTGCTTCCTATGTATGATTTTTGTAGTCCTTCGATAATTCCTGTTTCACTCATCATTGGACTCGCAAATGAAATTATTGCTAAAGCTACATAAATTATTACTAGAGATTGTAATATTCCAAATATAATTCCACCTAATTTGTCACACTGTTTAATTACAGGTAATTTCGTTAATAAATTAGCTAATCCTTTAACTAATAGTAATATTATTTTACTAACTATAAATAGTGCAATTGCTACAGCAATGTTTATAATCATAATTGCTACTTCTCTTGCTGTTGAATCTACTATTGCTGTTTTAGCTTCGTTTCCAGCTTTTTCTACTGCATTATTTATATAATCTGTAATAACTTCTGGCATATTTTCTTTTTGTGTCTCATCATTTGTTTTTTCTTCGTCTTTTAAAATACTTTGTTTAATTGCTTGTTCCAAGTTTTCATCCCAATCTGTTTTATCAATTATGAAGTTGGAAACTGGTTTAAATAATATAAAAGCAATTATTAATGCTAGTACAAATGATACTATTTTTAAAAGTGATCCTGTTAATCCTTTATGATATCCTACTAAAACACATAACGCAATTATTGCAATTATTACTAAATCAATTATTATACTCATTATAACCTCCTATAAATTAACTATCTCAATTTTATCGCTGTAAATAATTCCTGCCACTCCATCTCCTAGTATAATTTTTTCTATTACTTGTGAAGATGAATATCTTTTTATAAGCCAAGCATTTGTTTCAACAAAGTATACCTCATTTCCTAGGTTAACTGCTATTACATTGTTGTTTGATACAACTGATTTTGCTACTTCCTCGATAGTATATACATTTTCTTTTCCATTTGAGGTGTTTTGCATCTCTATAATAGTGTCTGCACTAAATAAACTGGTCGATTTTTCATATGTTCTAAATATATAATTATTAAGTTCTATGTCTGCAAATGTGATTTTAGGATTATCTTCATTTAATTTTGTAAGCTCCACATCCACACCCGTTTCAAATTTATGAATACTATCATCATACATACATATTAGTCTACTTTTATCTTGATATTTAATTCTTAAAATTAGACTGCCTTGTGCTGCATTATATTCATATTTTGGTTCTGTATTTTTTTCTTTTACATCTTTTATTGATATTATTTTTATATTCGATTGTATTGTTGTTCCTGAATTATTTACTTCTGCATAAGCAAATTCTGCATTGTCCGGTGATACGCAAGCATCTACTGCAATTGTTTTTGACAAATATGTTTTAAATAACTCATTTCCTTTTTCGTCATATGTAATAATCACAGATTTATATGTAGTTCCTGTTACTATTGCACTTACATATCCATTTTTGTTAACTGTAACTTTGTCTAGATTTCCATCTACACTTTTTTCCCATATAACATGGTCTTCTGATATCAAATATAATCTTTGTCCATTATTTTCACCTATTGCTAAATATCTTCCTTCTACGTCATAAATAGGATTATTTATTTCAATTTTTACATCTTTTTCTTTTTTTCCTGAAGCACTATATTCATTTAAAGTATTTTCAGCTAATATGCAAATATATTTTCCATATGTAAATATATTGGTATTTGATTTATAATCTATGTCAATTGTTGGAACATTTTCTTCTGTTACATCCTTACGAAAAATGTATTTATCCATAAAATTTCTAAAGTTTTTGTTTGAATTATATATAACCATTATGGTAGCTATAATTATAGCTAATACGAACACTGCAATTATTATATATATTTTTTTCTTATTTAACTTTCTATCTTTTCTAAATTTTATTACTTTGTCCATAGTTTTATTCCTTTTTATTTTTATATGTTAAATATATACTAATTTGCATTAAATTACAAGTGGTTTATTTAATGTTTCAATCTCAAAATCTTGAATATTTGCACAAGACCTAATACTCCAAATATTGGGTATAGCAGATTTACTAAGTTTGAAAAGCCTATTGGTACTACTAGAATGGAAGTTAGGCATATTATTATTGTTCCTACTTTATATCGTTTGTTTGGCAAACTTTTTAGAAATCCATATCCTGATGATATTGCAGTTGTGAATATTGCAATTAGAATTACTATTCCATAAATTATTGAATGGATATTCCCAAAATCTTTAGTTATTTGTATCATAGGAAGTTCTAAATTTTGAGCATAGTTAATTCCTTTTAATAACAAAAAGAAAAGTATTAGTCCAATTACCGATAAAATAATTGCGCACCATATGCTTACTTTTTTTATCTTATTTTTTTCATTCATATAATTGCCCAGCTCTATTAAAATTGGAATTAGTAAGATACTGTTATAGCTTGCATATAATATGCTACTAAATAACCAGCCCCACTGGTAATTTATAATAATATTATTTTCAAAATATGTATTTGTAAAACCTAAATTTTTTATTCCTAGATAAAATATAAAAGCACATAAGAGCGGTATAAGTATGGTATTTATATACACTATTCCTTTTGTATCATTTATAAATGTGATATAACATAATATTGCCATTATTACTGCAGGTATGTATATTAAAATTCCAAATTCTTGGTTGAAATATGCTGAAAATCCAGCTACCATAATATAAAATGATACTAATAAAAATCCTTGTATCATTATTTGCATAATCTTATTTATTTTTTTATTTGAACTTATATTTTCTAAAAATTCTGAATATGTATGTATTTTTTTATTTTTTACTATTTGAAAAACTTTATAAATAATAATTCCCGCCAATGTACAAGAAATTATTAAACCTAAAATTCCCATTGTTCCATATCTATTAAAAAATAAATAAATTTCCTGTCCTGAAGCAAACCCTGCTCCTATCATTGTACCTATTATTACAAAAATGGTTTTCAAAATATCTCTCATAAAAAAGCTCCCTCATAAAATATATGAGGAAGCTCCTAAAATTATTTCTTTCTTCTTCTAACTTGCCATATTACAATTCCTAAAATAACTATAAATATAGGAATACCTATAATAATCACTAGTATAGTCCTTAATTGGCTAGTTGTAACATCATATGTTGTAACTGTTTCACCAGATTTACGAATTGTGATATTATCTTCTCTTTCAGTCAAATATGATACTGCATTTAATAATACGTCTTTATTATTGCAAAATTCTATTGCATATCTATAATATGTTCCCATTGGTATTTGTGCATTTGTAGCAAAAGCTGTATTGGCAAATACTATCAATTTTGATGTTTTATCATCATTTATTTTTTTGGTAAGCATTGCTGCAACTGTAGCTCCTGAAGCATCTTCATCGCTTGAAATTCTGTTAGAACTGCTTGAAGTTAAATCTGTTCTATAAAACGCCTTATCACTTGCAGTTGCTAAAGTTTCCATAGTAACATTTTTCTTTTCTAATTCTTCAGATGATGCAAAAGTTAATTTACCAGATGTCATCATGCACACATTTAATTCCATATTAACATTTTTTACAAGTTCAGAATTAGTATTTATTGATTCTATTATGTATACAGGTGCACCTGATACCATCTTGTTGCTATCACCTTCTATAATAAATCCGTTTGAGTTTTTTATTCCATATTCATCTAATACTTTTTGGAAGTTTGGAGTTTTTATATTACCTAAATTTGAATCTAATAATAATAAAATTTCTCCACCATTTTTTATATATTTTAGTATTTCATCTCTTTCTTTTTGGTCAATGTCCTCTTTTAGTGCTGTAATAACTAACAATTTGCAATCTTCTGGTACACTTCCTTTAGTTAATAAATTTATAAACTCAACTTCGTTTGCCTCAGCAGTTAATGAACTTTCCAAATATTCAAAATATCCATCATTATATAAATTATGTCCTGTTAAAAAGCAGATTTTAGGTTTTACATTTGTAGTAACATCTAAAATTGCATTTGTTATTGCTTCTTCTGTTACATCTATTTGTTCATATGTGGTATAGTCATATGTATATAAATCACTTTCTTGTAATAATTTAGATTTTGTTTTGCTTTCTATCATAATGAATGATGATGCGTCAGAAACTCCAAATTCAGTTTTCCAACTTGTTTTGTCTGTTAAATTATCTAGTTTTTCAACCTTGATATTCTTATTTAGATTTGCATATTTATATGCAAAATCATTTACATAGTCATACATGTTATATATTGAAATTGTAATTTCTTGATCTAGGTTTCCTAACTTATCTTTTGTTGCTTGTGATATAGAGTAAATCTTGTCTTTTGTAAAGTCTAAGTCTGTAATATTAGCTTTCTTTATTCCGTAGCTTATAGCCCAAAATGCACATATTATAATTGCAAATAGCAAAATTGTAAGTGCAATACTTTGTAGCCATTTCTTTTTTATAATTTCTATAAATTTCTTTCCCATGTTTTAAGCTCCTTTCTATTTTACTGATTTTTTTCTTTGCATAATAATAATTGTAAATAATACAAACATTATTGCAATTCCCAACAAATTAAATACTTCTGTTATTGATATAAGTCCAGCTGGGAATTTTTGATAATTGCTCATTAAATCAATAATAGAAAAGCTATCATTTACGCTTGGTAAGAACCATGAGCCTACAAAAAATATTATTGTAATAACTGCTGCAATAATTTGATTTTCTGTTAAACTAGAAATAAACATTCCTATTGCAATTGCTGCCATTGCTACTAATAAAAATCCTAGCATCATTACAAGTGTTGGTACAAGGTTTGGTGCCTTAAAAAAGCATAAAATTCCATAATATATAAGTGAAAATATTAAAGTTATTATAATTACACTAATTGCTGCAAAATATTTTCCAAGTACTATTTCTGTAATACTTCTAGGTGATGTTAGTAATAATTGTTCTGTTCCATTTTTTCTTTCTTCCGCAAACATTCTCATTGTAAGAATTGGAACGATAATGAGTAAACCATATCTTGCTGTAGCAAAATATAAATTTCCCATATCATATCCACCTACACTAACTGTTGTTAGGTAAAAGAACAAGCTAAATAATAATAAAAATAAACCTATTGTTATATATCCTGTTGGAGATAAAAAATAACTTTTTAATTCTTTTTTATAAACTGCAAACATTATTCTTTTCCTCCTTTTTTATTTTTTTCTTTCTTCTTTTGCTCTTTTTTCTCAAGCTTTTTTTGTTTCTTTTCTTCTTTTATTTCTTCAGGCTCTTGCTTTGCTGAATCAATTAATTTTATAAACGCATCTTCAAGTGTTGATTCATCTTTCTTAAGTTCAAAAATTGTAATTTCTTCTTTTGGTAAAACTTCAAATAATTTCTTTCTTAAATCAACATTTTCTGCTGAAGTAACAGAGTATTGCTTTGTGCCATCCTCATTATCTTTTATCATTTTTATTTCTTCTATTTCTGATATTTTTTCTTTTAGTTTTGGCATATTGTTTTTAGTGTCTTCAATAGTAACTAATATTGTATTTTTTTCTTTTGTCTTATTTTCTAAGTTTTCAGGAGTATCTATTGCCACAATTTTTCCATGGTTTATGATAATTACTCTTTCACAAATTTGGCTTACTTCTGATAAAATATGGCTACTTAAAATTACTGTATGTTTTTTTCCAAGCTCTTTTATTAAATTTCTAATTTCAGTAATTTGTTTTGGATCAAGTCCCACTGTAGGTTCATCTAAAATAATAACTTCAGGATTTCCTACTAATGCTCCTGCCATACTTACTCTTTGTTTATAACCTCTTGACAAATTTCTAATCAACTTGTTTTGAACATCTTTTAATCCTGTTTCCTCTATAGCCTTTTCAACTTCTTGCTTTCTTTCTTTTGATCTTACGCCTCTTAATTCCGCTATGTAATTTACAAATTCTTTAGCAGTTAGTTCTGTGTATAGTGGAACTCCTTCTGGCATATAACCAATTTGTTTTTTGGCTTTTTTAGATTTTCTTACAATGTCAAATCCATTGATAATAATTTGACCCTCTGTAGGTTCAATAAATCCTGTTATCATATTCATTGTTGTAGTTTTTCCAGCTCCGTTAGGTCCTAAAAGTCCAACAACTTCGCCATCTTTAATCTTAAAGTTTATATTGTCAACGGCTTTGATATTAGGATATTTTTTTGTGACATTTTTAACCTCTATCACTTTAGATTCCTCCTTTTTCTTGTTTCCGTATGCTTTTATACTTTGCTTATCTTATCATTATCTTATTTTCATATCAATATTTTTATAAATATTTCACATAGAATTTACATTTTTGAATATAAATCAAATCAAAGAGGTGCAATTTTATGGAATTTATTTATCCATTTTTTATATCATTTGCAATAGTGTTTATAAGTGAACTTGGAGATAAAACTCAGTTATTAGTTTTATCTTTTTCTGGAAAAGACAAAACTTTTAAAATATTATTAGGTGTTGCTATTGGTTCTTTTTTTAGTCATGGTTTAGCAATTTTATTTGGAAGTGGTTTAGCTCTTTTAAAAAATGAGTTTTTGCATCATTTAATTGAAATAATTACATATTCTTCTTTTGTGTTAATGGGAATTTTAACTCTCCTTCCTAAAAAAGAAAAATTAACAATGCAAGACTCTTCTAAAGAGGGTTTATTATCTAAGATCTCAAGTTTAAGAATAAATTATTGTATATTAATTGCGTTGTGTATAATGATTGGAGAACTTGGAGATAAAACTTTTTTAGCCTCAATTGGTCTTGGAGTACAATATTCAAATTATAAATTTTCGCTTATTTTAGGTGCAATTTCTGCAATGGTAGTATGTGATTTTATTGCAATTATTTTTGGTAAATTTTTAAATAAACATATTTCTGAAAATGCAATGCAAAAACTTTCCGGCGTTTTATTTTTAATTTTCGGATTTATTGGTTTTATTTCAATGTGAAATTGATTTTTTTGTTTTCTCGTGTTATAATTATATGGTCAAAATAAATAGAAAGAGGAATATAATTATGACAAGTAAACAAAGAGCTTATTTAAGAAGTCTAGCAAATTCAATTGACCCTATTTTTCAAATTGGAAAAGCAGGTTTGTCTGAAAATTTATTAAAACAATTAGATGACGCAATAGAAGCTAGAGAATTGATAAAAATAAATGTATTAGAGTCTTCTGGTGAAGACGTAAAGGCTTTAGGAAATGAAATTGCAGATAGTATAAATGCTATTTGTGTTCAAACTATGGGAAATAAAATAACTTTATATAGAGCTAGAAAGAAAAATCCGATTATATTATTAGATTAAATACTATAATTTTTTATAGTATTTTTACAATTTTTATTGACACATGCTTCAAATCGTGTTATTATAATATTTGTTACAGAAACTATCTTAATCGGGTCAGTAGCTCAGTTGGATAGAGCACAGGCCTTCTAAGCCTGGGGTCGGGGGTTCGAATCCCTTCTGGCTCACCATAAAAACACACAAAATATCAATGTTTTGTGTGTTTTTTGTTGCAAAAATAATGCAATAAATCTTTTAAAATTAATGTTTTAAGAGTGTTACTTAAAATAAAATTTGCATTTCTTATGTAAACGTGGTATAATAAGAGTTGCAAAACTTTTTTAATACAGGAGGATTTTATACATGTTGACGAGAATTGATAAAAAAATCGGGTGCACACGGTGCATACGTTCGCACTGTGTAAACAAAGGGCATCAGAATGCCAAACAGGATTATTCCTGCTATCAGGCATCTGGGTGTGCAAGTTGCAACTTGCACAGTGTTTGTGCCAGTCCTACAAAAGATAGTGAAATTTTTGAACTTTCCTCGCGTGTGAGCAATAGTTGGGATATTCCCTGCTGCTATGTCAAGCCCACATGTGAAAATTGTTTCAAATCTTCGCACTGTCAGAATGCTGGTACAAAAAGTTTCGAATTAAATCTCGAAGAACCGGCGAATCCCACTTGCTTTAGCAAGTATCACTCTATTAAGTGATTCGGGGAACAACATGTAATCGCAGTCAGAAATTTCTGACTGTGATTTTTTTGTGTTTTATTAATCTACTCAGTTCTAAATTTTGAATCTTGTGCATATAATGTAAATATTACATATATAAGGAGGATTATTTTATGAGTGTGCAACTTGAGAAAAAGTCCAAGCAACAAAGCAATAAAACATCTGCAAGTATGGAAATTACTTGTGCTTTGTATCAAACTGAAGCCTGCCCTTTTCCCACAACTTGTGATGGCAAAAATCGGCAGTGCAATGCTTGGAAAGACCATAGCAGCAAATAAACCTCAAAAAAGCTCTCGAAATGAGAGCTTTTTATTCTATGCATTTTTCCAAAATGCTTCATATCCTCTGTGTGCTTCATATAAATCTAATTTACTTGTAACTTCATAAGGTGAGTGCATTGAAAGTACTGGTACACCACAGTCAATAACATCTATTCCTTTATTTGCTAAGATATATGCTATTGTGCCTCCACCTCCAATGTCAACTTTTCCAAGTTCAGCAATTTGGTATCTAACATCATTTTCTTCAAATATTTTTCTAACTTCTGCGACAAATTCTGCATTTGCGTCAGATGCACCAGACTTTCCTCTAGCACCTGTATATTTATTTAGTCCAATTCCTCTTCCTAAATATGATGCATTGTTCTTTTCTGAAACACTTGCATAAATTGGATCTAGTCCAGCATCAACATCTGCTGATAACATTTTAGAATTACAGAAAACTTTTTCTAATAAATTAGGTCTATTTACTCCTAATTTATTTAAAATTTCTGATATAAATGTATCAAATACATGTGATTCCATACCTGTATTTCCCATACTTCCAATTTCTTCTTTGTCAGATATAATACAAACTGCTGTCTTAACAGGATTTTGTATTTTCATTAAAGCTGTTAAAGACGCATAAACACATATTTTGTCATCTTGACCATAACCTGCAACCATACTGTTATCAAATCCCATACTTCTACAAGGCATTGCTGGTACTAATTCAATTTCTGAACTTAATAAATCCTTTTCTGTTATTCCATATTTTTCATTTAAAATATTTAAAATATTTAATTTTACAGAATCAGCTATTTCGCTACCTATTGGCATACTTCCAATTAAAAGATTTAAATCTTCTCCATCAATTCCATCTGCCAATTTTTTCTTCATTTGATCTTGTGCTAAATGTGGTAATAAATCTGTAATTGTAAATATTGGATCATTCATATCTTCTCCTATATTTACAGTTACCTTTTCACCATTTGTTTTAACTATAACACCATGTATTGCTAGTGGAATTGTAGTCCATTGATATTTTTTTATTCCACCATAATAATGTGTTTTTAAATATGCAAATTCTGAATCTTCATATAAGGGATTTGGCTTTAAGTCTAATCTTGGAGAATCTGCATGTGCACCAATTATATTTATTCCTTCTTCAATATTTCTCTCTCCTATAATCGCTAGGTACATGCTTTTTCCACGATTATTCCAGTAAACCTTATCTCCTGCTTTTAAAGTTTCGCAATCTTTTATGTCTTTAAATCCGTTTTGATGTGCTATTTCTGTTGAAGTACTTATAATTTCTCTTTCTGTTTTTGATTTATTCATATAGTCTATATATCCTTTTGCATAATCAGAAATTTCTTGTTTTTGCTCTGCTGTTCTAGAATTCCATCCGTTTTCCTTTTTATTAAACAACTTATTTTTTAATTCTTCTGCTTCTTTTTTATCCATTTCCAATCTCCTCTCTAGTTTTTTTGTTATTGTATCACAATATTTTGTATTTAGTATACACAATTTTTAAAAAAATATTTAATTTTTTACTAACATTCCTAAAACTAGAATTCCAATATTGTCATTATATATTTCATCAAATTGAGATATTGGTAATGGATTTTCGCCTATTCCCGCTTCTATTGTATAACCTGGTCTTTTGTAATTTTGTATAAACCAATCTTTATATCCTGCAAAACTCGAATTATATGGCACATCAGTCAAATCATATCCACTAACTCTTGCAAATATTCTGCCTATTTCATATCCTTGTGGTGAATTTATATTTTGAAAATTCCAATAAATTTCTTTTCCTTGTGTGTGATATGAAATTGTTAATTCAAAATTATTTTTTAAAGTAAAATTATATATTGCCAATGCTTCACTTTGAGTTAATGGTCCTTCTCCTACAAAGTTTTGAGGAGCAGGTTTTGTATACCCTTGCTCGAATTTTATTCTTCTTGCTTCTTGCCAACCTGCAGGAAATTGTAAATTTAAATCTACACCATTAGCATTTGCCTTCCAACCACTTGGAAATGGAATGTTTGGAAAACTTTCTGAAATTTCTAAATACTTTTTGTATTCTTTGCTATTTGTGTCAACTCTTCCTGTAACTAGATCAATTCCATCTGGATTCATCATTGGCAAAATGTATAAAGAAACATTATTAAATAATTCTCGTGCATTTTGACCAAATATTCTACTATTTAAAACATAGCTTTGGCAAAAGTTTTCCACAAATTTCATAAGTAGAATACAACATATGTATTCATTTGCATGCATACCTGCATTATACATAATTTTTCTGCTTCCTCTTCCTATTTTTATGTATGGAAGCTGTTTGCCTAATGTACTAAAGCCAATATTTCCTATTTCTAAAAATGGATACTTTTGTTTTAATTCTTGTAGATTTTGCATCATTAGTGAATAATAATATTTTTGATTTGTTGGTACAATATTCATAAAAAATCACCTGCTATAATTTATTCAAATTAAGCAGGTAATGTGATTTACTGTTTTAATTTACTATATCCATTACTGTAATCTATTTCTATATTTTGTTGAACATTATAAATATATACATTAAAGCATATTTCTTTATTTTCCACAGACTGTGCCTCCATTTGTACTCCACTCGCGACTAAATTGTTCCCTTCAAATATTGGAGTTACCCTATATAGCACATGATTTTTTTCATTTTTTCTTAGGTATTCCAATACTTTTGTTTCGAATGGCAACATTCCGCTTGTGTTAAAATAATTGGTTCCTGTTATAAGGTTTTGTTTATTCGCATTTTCTGCTGATAAACTATACGCAATTAAATGACAACGATTATATAAGCTTTTTCCATTATACTCTACACTTTGCCAACCAGATGGGTATATGTGGCTAATTGATGTTCTTTTCTCTCCTTCTTTTGGCATAGTTTCTTTTCCTAAGTTTGCAAATGCCACTCCACATCTGCCTAATTTATCTAACTTACTATACCTTTCAAAACACTCACTTGTAAAATCACTTTCCTCAAAATTTGGAATATTATTATTTATTGTTACAAATATTTTTCCATTATATTCTGGAATTTCTCCCAAATTATATGATACAGTTGTATTTTCTAATATATTTTCGTTAACTTCTATATCACCAAAATATATTGCCGTAATTGCAACAATTAAAAATATTATACTTGTAATTATATTTCTTATTTTTCTTTTGCTCATTTTTTCACCTATTTTATATATTTTCCATTTACTCTTTTTACTATATCTCCAACACAAAAATCTGGATATAATTCTTTATATGTATATATTGAACCACTTCCATTTTCATGTGTTAAATAAATTTTATCATCAGTTATTTTTTGCACTACAAAATTAGTATTTTCGTTGTCTCTTAATACTCCATACAAATCATCTAATTTGTACCAAGCATCATCACTTTTTATATCTATTTCTCCATTATATAACTCACATTTATCTCCATTTAACTGTACTTTTTGGCCTGAGTATAGATTATAAAAATCTAATTTATTCATTTTATATATATTTTCATAAATTCCCTGATTATGCAGTTTTTCTAATGTTTCATTAGACGTATATATGTATACATCTTCTTCTTTTCCGTTTTCTGGATTTAGTAATGTTATTTTTTCATTTTCTAATCCATACACCACTCCTATATTCATATTTCTCTCCTTATTTAATGTTTTTGCTAACTCATTAATAAAATTTGAAATAAAATTTTTTGTTTCATTACTGAAAATAAATTTTCCAAGATTAAAATTTTCTAAATTCATTTTTTTCCTTTCTAGAACTAATTATTTTTTGAATAAAATTTTTTTTTAATATATCACATATTGTCTATTATTTACAATAGTTTTATTTAATGATAAAATTAAGAAAAAATATAGGTGGAATAAAATGTATTATACATATATGTTGAGATGTGCTGATAATTCAATTTATACTGGAATGACAAATGATCTGGATAAACGAATAAATGAACATTTAAGCAAGGATAAAAATGGTGCGAAATATACCAAATCACATAATGCTGTTAAACTTGATGCTGCTTGGAAAAGCAAAGATAAATCTTTGGCTTGTAAGTTGGAATATCAAATAAAAACTCTTTCTAAAATGCAAAAAGAAGCTTTAATAAATGGGGAAAAGTTATCTAGTTTCTTGAGTGGAAAGGTTGATTGCCGAAGATATAAAAGAATTACAATTGATAAAAAATAGAGTAGTAAGAATTTGTTTAAACTCTTGCTACTCTAATACTAATATGGTCGAGGCGACAGGGATCGAACCTGCGACCTCATGGTCCCAAACCACGCGCGCTACCAACTGCGCTACGCCTCGATTTTTCTCAGTACTTATATACTATACCACACTTTTTTTACATTTGCAAGATTTTTTTCAAAATTCTATTGAATATTTTTAAATTTCAATGTATAATAATTATGTTATGCAACTGTAGCTTAGCTGGATAGAGCGTTCGGCTACGAACCGGAAGGTCGGGGGTTCGAATCCCTCCAGTTGCACCAAAAATAGTGTCCAAAACGGACACTATTTTTCATTATTATTAATTTTTCTTGCAGTCTCTTTTATAACCTCATCATATCCTGTTAGTGCTGAGAATGGTGCAAACTGTGCGGATCTTTCTTCAAGTGACATTCTTGCATGTTTTTTGGATACATGATGTGGTAAATTTATTATATCGTTATATTTATCACTTTTTTCTAACATTTTTATTCTTTATGACCTCCTATTTGCCTATTTCTTTCAATAGTTGTGCCTTCCTTTTGTAAGTTCATACCTTTTAAAATAGCATTTTTTCCATATTTGCTTTTTATACCAATCATTGCTTTTTGTATTTCTTTTTCCGCTTCTTCCTTTTTTCGTTTCTCGTTAACTTCTGCGTAATCCACAAATAAGTTAATTTGCTCATAGTCACTAGTTTTTACCATATTTTCATTTACAACATTATTAACAGTAATATTTATTCTCCTTACTAAAAGTTGTTTATTCACAATTTGCTCATATAATTTTATTATGTATCCCGTAAGAACTTTACTAGAGGCTGTTTGATGATCTATATTTATTGTTCCATGTGCATGTTTTGGTACTTTTCTTCCGTATTTATCAGTTGTTATTTCTCCGTTATACAAACTGCTAATTGCTTGATTTTTTAAATTGTCCACATCATAACCAACTTCTAGCACAATTTGATTTGTAACTAACCCCTTTTCTACTAAATCTAGTGCAAGTAATTCAGTCATTTCCTTTACAATTATTTTTGTATTTTCGTAATTGTATGGACAATGTAAAACTTGTCCAGAGCATATACTATTTGTGGCTGGTCTATATGCCTTAATACTTTCAATTGTTACACTTTCCCATCCCCAAGCATGGTCAATTAGTAGCTCTGCATTTACGCCAAATAATTTATATAATAAATCTTCATTTTTAACCGACATTCTAGCCACATCCCCCATTGTATACATCCCATGTTCTTCTAATTTTTTTGTATACCCTTTTCCAACTCTCCAAAAATCTGTTAAAGGTCTGTGGCCCCAGAGCAATTTTCTATATGCCATTTCATCAAGACCTGCTATTCTTACACCATTTTCATCTGGTTTTACATGTTTTGCTACAATATCCATTGCTATTTTGCAAAGATACAAATTAGTTCCAATCCCTGCAGTCGCTGTTATTCCTGTTGTTTGATAAACATCTTGTATTACTTTTGTTACTAACTCTTTTGCTCTCATGTTATATGTTTTTAAATAATGTGTAACATCTATAAATACTTCATCTATTGAATATACATATATATCATCAGATGAAAAATATTTTAAATATATATTATAAATTTTTGAACTGTATTTCATATAATATGCCATTCTTGGTGGTGCTATTATATAGCTTAATTCTAGGCTTTTATTTTTCTTTAATTCAATATCACTATATGATGATCCTGTAAATGTTCTATTTGTTGCTTTTCTTTTTCTATATATATTTACCTCTTTCACTTTTTGAACCACTTCAAAAAGTCTTGCTCTGCCCGGTATTCCATAGGATTTTAATGCAGGACTTACAGCAAGGCAAATTGTTTTTTCTGTTCTACTACTATCAGCAACTACTAAATTTGTAGTAATCGGGTCTAGCCCTCTTTCTTTACATTCAACAGAGGCATAAAAGCTTTTTAAATCTATTGCTACATATATTTTACTTTCTTCATTATGCATAGCAATCTTCCTTTCATTACTATATTTTATTATATCAGTTTATTTTAAGTTTGTAAACAGTTGTTTGTTTTTTATTTTTGTAGAATATTTTATATTTTTGTGATATAATTTGTAGCAACATAAATTTATATGAAAAGAGTGTGTAAAATGTTTGCAAATGCAGGAAAATATGAAGCTTGTGGTATATTTACAAGAGACCATTTTATATTACTTGTAATTACTATTATTGGCATCATTGTAGCTTTAAAATATACCGTAAATAAAGATAAAAATACTATATACAAAATTATAAAATACACAACAATAGTTGCTTGGATATTAGAAGTTATAAAAATATATTTTAATATTAAGCAAAATTCAATAAAGGCTGTTAATACCTATGCTCCGTTGTATTACTGCAGTATTTTATTATATGCAGGTTTATTAAGTTCTTTTGGAAAAGGTGTATTAAAAAGGATTGGTGATGTTTCTTTAGCTACTGGTGCAATAGTTGGAGGAATTGTTTTTATAATTTATCCATCTACAAGTTTACCTTTTTATCCTGCTTTCCACTTTTTAAGTATTCATAGCTTTTTATTTCATGGTGCAATGATATATTTAGGAATATTGATAAATAAAACAAGATATATAGATTTAGAATTAAAGGATGCTAAATATTTTGCCATTTTAATTGGTTGTATGAGTATTCTTGCACTAATTGTAAATAAGCTTTTTGATGGAAATTTAATGTTTATATCAAATAATTTCCCTGGTACTCCACTTGAAATTTTATATAATATAACAAAAGGTGGATTTTTCTATAAGTTTATTATGATAGTATCTCAAATGACATTGCCATTTTATGTTTCTTATTACATAATAAAATACTTTCAAAAGCATACAAAAATAGAACTATATGATTAGTATAGTTCTATTTTATTAAATAAACATCACAAGCATTAAGTCTTTTTAAATATGTTGTATTTTTTAATTGAAGTGTATTTTTTATTTTCTCTAATAACTCATTATTATTTTGTCCATCATTTATAAATATTAACATTCCATTTGATATATTTTTATTTTGCATTATTTCTTTTATATTTTCTTCATTACATTCAATATCTTTTGCTATATATGATTCTTTTATATTGCTTAGTAATAATATATCGTCTAAAAATCTATTATTATTAGAGTTAAATAAATATAATGTTGGCAAGTTATTATTATTGCTTACAAATTCTACTATATCTTGTTTATTAGAATATAAAACTTCTGGCTCTACTTTAAAATCTTTTATAAATAATAATATATCTTCTATTGATGCATTTGAAAACTTTTGAACCATATCTATTGGTAAATTAAATTCACTTTTTAATTTTTCAGCCATTTCTGTTTTACTTGAATATGAAGTTTCTTTTTCTCTTTTAAAGTCTTGCCCTACAACTAAATCTATAACATTGTTTGTTATAATAGGCATTATAATCATTAGTAAAAATATTCCTATTATAATTTTATTTCTGCCTTTTAATAGCATATAAGTTAAATATAATACAAGTATGAATATTAAACCACATACTGGCATTATGTACCTCAATTCTATCCAAGGTGAAGCTATTGCTACTAAAATTGTGTATATTATTGTTGGTACAGTTATGTATTTTACGTATCTATTTTTTTCTATTTTTACTTTTTTTAATTTTGTATATATAATTATTCCTAATATAATAATTAGCACATTATTAAAAGCATATACATTTATTTTTAAAAGATATAAACATATGTTACTTAAAAATTTTGAAATATTAGTTAAATTATTTATAGCTCCTTGTCCTCTATATCCCAAAAACATATGTTGTATTGAATATGGGAATATTATTAAAGATATTACACCTGCTAAAAGCATTGTTACTATGTATTTTAGTAGAGATTTATAGTCTTTTTCTTTAATATATTTAATAACAAACATTATAAATAGTATTGCTAAATAAAATAAATAATAATAATGTGTTAATGAGCCTACTAATGCTGATATTCCTATTGCGGTTAGTAGTTTATAATTGTTTCCTTTAGTATCTAATAATTTTAAATGTAAATATGTTGTAATTACTATATTTAATGTTGCTAAAGCATACATTCTTATATAAATTACATTGTTTATAGATGCAAGTGTCAAGCTAGATACTAAAGCTAGTATGGCAGATTTCTCTTTGTATTTTTCTTCTCCTTCAAGTAGTTTTTTAATAATTAAATAAACAAATATTGTTACAAATGCATATATAATTATATTTAATGTTATTCCTTCCCATTTCGAGTAACTTCCTCTATGAAATCCCATTGCAAATCTTAATAATAAATAATATAGTGGTGGATGCACATCATTTTTTTGATTTTCATATACTTGACTATATTTTCCAATGTCCTTATTTTGGACTGCTAAATAATCTTCATAATATTCTTTGCTATGCCATTGGTTATAAAAATCATTATTATCTTGTATTTCAACTTTATCGTAGTTTGCAAGTCCTAATGAATATGTTTCATCCATATGTATGTATGATTTATTTGCCCCTGCTATTATAAATGCTATTGTTTGAATTATAACAATTGCTATTATACTTGCTACTTCTTTTTTGTCCTTTAATTTCATTTTCTTTTCTCCAATATTCAATAATGAATTGCTACAATTATATAATAAATAGCAGATAATTACAACAAACTATCTGCTATATTCCTCCTTATTTTTTCAATAATTTGACTGCAATTTGCATTTCTTTTTTATTTCGCAAAACCTTAAAAATAACTTCATCTCCCGGCTTTTTGGTATAAATATAACTTCTTAAATCACACATTTTATCTAGAGATAATCCATCAACTTCTAGCAATACATCTTTTTCTTGTATTCCATACTTTGCAGCAGCTGAATTTCCATTAACTTGTACCACATAAATTCCTTTGTCTAACTGTAAATTACTATCTAAATATGGTATTACATTTTTGTCATATGCAAAAATTCCTAAATACGCTTCTTCAAACCCTCCTGTTGAAATAAAACTTTTTAATATTGCCTTTACTGAATTTATTGGAACTGCAAATCCAATCCCATCTGCTGATGTAATTTTTACACTATTTACACCAATAACTTCTCCACTCTCATTTATCAAAGGTCCTCCACTATTTCCTGGATTTATAGTTGCATCTGTTTGTATTAAATCTTCCATGTATGAAGATTTTTCATTTCCAATTTCGTCTTGTTCATTTAATACTATTGTCCTATTTGTTGCACTCACAATACCAGAAGTAACAGTTCTTTGAAATTCAAAACCTATTGGATTTCCTATTGCGTATACCATTTGCCCTAAGCTTGCTTTAGATGAATCTCCCAAAGTTACATATTTTAAATCTTTTGTATTTATTTTTACAATTGCTAAATCTAAATCTGAACTTGACCACACTACATTTCCTTGATAATTTTTACCTGTTGAAAGTGTCACATAGCATTTGCTATATTTTTCTCCTGCTACATGTTCATTAGTTAGAATGTAGCCATTTTCTGATACTATCATCCCTGTTCCTAGCCCTAATTTTGATGTACTATCTTTTACAAATATAGATCTACCTGTTCCTTTCAGTTTTGAAATTCCTACTATGCTTTCATTCACACTTTCTAGCATTTGAGTAATTGTCTCATTTTCGGTCTTTACTTCATCTACTGTTTGTGAAATTCTAGTTGTGTCATATTGCTTATTTATTATTTGTGTAGGAGTTTCAATTCCATAATACAACACATATGTAAGTGCTAATAAAATAACTATTAAAATACTAATAAATGCACCTAAAATATATTTTTTTATTCTAGATTTATTTTGCTTTTTTCTAATGTACTCTTCCATTCTTTTCTCCTATTTTCATATATATTTACTTTAATTATGAACATTTTTTATAAATTTAAACTAACATTTTTGAAATTCCCAATATTCTCCATTTTTTTACATTATTTTTATTGATTTTTTAATTAATTTCATATATAATTTAGCTATAATTTTTGCAAAACATAAAAAGGGGAAATTTTTATTATGGAAAAGAATTTATATGATTTAACTAATCCTCAAAAATCAATTTGGTACACAGAGCAATTCTTTAAGAATACCTCTGTTAATAACATTGGTGGAACAATAATTATAAAAGATAAAATTAGTTTTGATTTATTAAAGAAATCTATCTATGAATATGTAAAAACAAATGATAGTTTTCTTATTAAACTTTGTTTTGATGAAAAAGGAGATATAAAGCAATACATAGGGGAATTTTCGCCCTTTAATGTTGACTATATCTCCTTTTCTTCTTTAGATGAACTATATAAATTTGAAAAAAATGATTGTGAAAGAAAATTTGATATGATAAACTCTAATTTATTTCATTTCACAATGTTTAGTCTTCCAGATGCTACTGGAGGAGTTGTATTAACTGTGCATCACATAATTTCTGACGCTCAAACAGTTAATCAAATAGCTCCAAAACTTATGAATTTTTACTCTAGTTTTTTAAATAACACCACTCCTGAATTTTTACAAACATCATATGTAGATTATATAAATTCTGAACAAAAATATTTATCAAGTGAAAAATATAATAATGATAAAATGTTTTGGGAAAATTTATTTGAAAATCCATTTACTCCAGCAAGTTTATCAACAAAATCAATAGACAGTTTTGCAATGTGCAGTTCTAGTAGAGAATGTTTTTTAATTGATAAAGAAAAAATGAATAAAATAAATGATTATTGCAAGTTAAATAATATATCTTGTTATCACTTTTTTATGTCTGTTTTTTCACTATATATTGGGAAAGTGACTAATGAAAAAAACTTTGTTATTGGTACTCCTATCTTAAATAGAACCAATTTCAAAGAAAAAAATACTGCTGGTATGTTTATTAGTACAGTACCATTTTTAGTAAATTTGGAGGAAAATACTTTATTCTCTGAATTCGCATCAAAAATGAGTGTGGAAACTTTGTCTATTTTTAGACATCAAAAATATCCATATCAAGCAATTCTTGAGTATGTTAGAGCGCAAGATTCTTCTATACCAAATTTATACAATATAATGATTTCATATCAAATAAATAAATCTAATGGTAGTATTAACGATATTCCTTATACTACTAGATGGACTCATAGCAATACAAATATGGATGAGTTAGATATTCATTTGTTTGATATAAATGACACTGGTGAACTAAGTATTGCCTATGATTACCAACTTGCCAAATATACTGAAAAAGATATACAGCAACTTCACCAAAGAATTATATCAATAATAAATCAAGTTATTAATAACCCAAATATATCAACAAATCAATTAGAATTAGTTTTACCAGAGGAAAAACAGTTTATTCTTAATACTTATAATAAACCAATTAACCTCCCTATAACTAAAACTGTAATTGATTTATTTGAAGAAAAAGTAGCAGAAAATCCTGATAAATTAGCTCTATGTTTTGGAAACACTAAATTCACATATAAAGAACTTAATAATTGTGTAAATTATTTAGCTGATTATTTGTATGAAAATAATATTGAAAAAGGAGATAAAGTTTGTTTATTTTTTTCTAATTCAATTGAGCTTGTTGTGAGCATTTTAGCAGTATTAAAGTTGGGTGCTTGTTACATTCCTATTGATGTTTCTTACCCAATAGAACGTGTTAAATATATTGCTCAAAATAGTAGTTGCAAAAAAATATTAACTAATACTAAATTAGAAGATTTAGATAACCTTTGCTTAGGTATATCACTACCTAATGCGACAACAATTTATGAAAATAAATATAAACCAGATTTGCAAGATTTAGCTTATATTATTTATACTTCTGGTTCTACTGGAAACCCTAAAGGAGTAAAAATTGCTCATGAAAGTTTGTCAAATTATATTATGTGGGCAAATAAAGAATATGTAAATGGAGAAACTACTAATTTTCCTTTATATTCTTCAATTTCTTTTGACTTAACAGTAACCTCTGTTTTCACTCCTCTTGTGTCTGGAAACACCATTTACATTTATGAGAATTCTAATCCTCAATTGTTACTAAAAGAAATTATAGATGATAAAAAAGTACAAATTATAAAATTAACACCTGCACACTTAAACTTGTTACAAGATTTGGCTTCTCCTGAATCTGTTGTTACAAAGCTAATTGTTGGTGGAGATATTTTAACAAATGAAAGTTGCCAAAAAATTTCTACAGCATTTGTTCATCCTATTCATATATTTAATGAATATGGACCTACAGAAGCTACTGTTGGTTGTATGATTTATGAATATACCGAAAATGAATATGCTACAGTTCCAATTGGAATTCCAGCAGATAACACTAATTTATTTGTTCTAAATAGTGACCTTAATTTGGTTCCATTTGGATATAACGGTCAACTATATATTGCAGGTAAAGGGCTTTCAAAAGGTTATGTTGAACTACCAAAAATGACAGCATCTAGATTTATTGCTTGTCCATTTATAGAAAATGGATTAATGTATGATTCCGGAGATATTGTTAAATTATATGATACAGGAATTATGGAATGTATTGGTCGTAGTGATTTTCAAGTAAAAATAAATGGATTTAGAATAGAAATTGGAGAAATCCAGTCTAGAATTTTAAATTATCCTAATATAAAAGACTGCTATGTATCAGCTTTAGATATAAAAGGTACTAAGGTTTTATGTGCTTATTATGTAAGTAACAAAAATATTAATGAAAAAAACTTAAAAAATTATTTACAAAAATTACTACCTATGTATATGGTTCCAAAATATTATGTTAGTTTGCAAGAGCTTCCTCTTACTGGAAACGGAAAGATAAATAAAAAGTTATTGCCACTTCCTGCTTTAAATGAATCAAAAGAACTGGTAAAACCTAGTAATAAAGTTGAACATACATTGCATAATATTTTCTGTGAATTATTACAAGTGCCAGAACTAAGTGTAACTGCAAATATTTTTGACTATTATGTAGATTCACTTACAATTATAAAAGCTCAAACTAAATTATATAGTATAGGCTATAACATAAATACTCAGGATTTCTATGATTATCAAACAATTAGAGAGCTAGCTTCACATATATTAAGAAATTCCAATTCTAATTCAGGCGCTTCTCAAAATGAAATTCCTATTATAGAGAATTTAATAAAGCCTATTAACAGCACAAATACTTTTAATAATATCCTACTGTTTGGTGTTACTGGTTTTTTGGGCTCTCATATTTTGTATGAATTATTGACAAAAACAAAATCAAGAATATATTGTGTTATACGTGAAAAAGATAATATAAATGCAATAGAAAGGTTTTATGAAAAATTCCACTTTTATTTTCCAAATGAAAACCTTAGAAATTACAGTCATAGAATTAACTTAATAACAGGAAATATTTTAAAAGATAACTTTAATTTACCAGATGAACAATATGATTTCCTTGGAAATAATATTAACTGTGTAATAAGCTCTGCTGCTTTAGTAAAACATTATGGAAAATATGAAGAATTTTATAATACAAATGTAGCAGGTACTAAAAAAATAACTAATTTTTGTATTAAATATAATATTCCTTTGCATTATATTTCTACAATTTCTGTTTCTGGATATGGCTTAGTAAAAAGTCCTGAAATTACTTTTACTGAGAAAGATTTTTATATCGGTCAAAGTTATGAAGATAATGTTTATGTAAAAAGTAAATTTGAAGCAGAAAAATTGATATTAAATGCTTGTAAAAATGATAACTTATGTGCTACTATTTATAGGATGGGAAATATCACTAACCGTTTTTCAGATGGAGTATTCCAACAAAACGCAAATGAAAACGCATTTTTAAATAGAATATCTGCTGTAATTAATCTACATTGTATACCTGAAGAACTCTTACATTTTCCTGTTGAATTTACTCCAGTAGACTATTGTGCAAACTTTATAGTGTCATTATTGATAAATGATACGCGTAAAAACAACTTAACAATTTATCATTTATTTAATCAAAATTACCTTGATTTTAATTATTTATTCGAATTTTTGAAAAAGCATAATATTAATATGAAAACTTGTAGTATTGAAGAGTTCGAAAAACTTATATTAAATAGTAAAAATAATTATTTTGGAATTACAGGATATCTTGCTAATATAAAAACTAATAATTTAAATGGTGTAATTCTTGATAATACATGCACAAACTCTATTTTGAAAAAATTAAATTTATCATGGCCTATAGTAACCGAAGATTACCTACAAGCTGTAATAAATTATTTAATGAAAAATAAATTTATAGGTGGTTAAAAAATGAAATTAAATGTACCAAAAATCAGATCATATAAAACATTAGCACTGTTAGATGCTTTTATTGCAACATTAATTATGATAATATTATACTTTACATTACCGGCTATTCTAAATTATCCTCAAAATTCTATTGATAACAATTTTCAGGTTGAGGTAGTCGGAATTAAATATACACATCAATTTATTATACTTTCTGCAATTATAGTTGCATTAGTTTATATTGGTTTTAGATTTGTATATAGCAGAATAAACTTTAATTCAAATGCTAGCAAAACAACTTTATTAAAAATAAGAGAAAAATGCTTTAATTACCCATACATAATGATACTTCTTTTATCTTTTATTCCTGCCATTATTTGCGGAATTTTGTTAGTAGTTTTCAAAACTGATTTTGAATTATTATTAAAATTGTGTATTGTTATACTATCTTTTGGAACAGTTTACTCAATAATTTCTTATATGATAGGAAAAAACTTTTTTGAAAGCAAACTTATTGAATCATCTGCCATTGTAGGAAATAAAAAAGGTGGTATTAGGCTAGAAATTTTTAAAAAATTATTAATAGAAATAGTACCTCTATTCTTATATTCCTTTATTTTGTTATTATTACTTAGCACCACTATTATGACAACTGAAAAAGGAGATTTATTATATAATATTTATAGAAATGAATTATTAAAAGAATTTGATAGTTCAAAAGTTTACACTTTAAGTGAAGTACAACAAAAATTAAATACTTTATCTTTAAACTCAGAAAGAGACCACTATGTAATTTTATCTGCAGAAGATGGAAGTGTTTATTATTCTCCAGAAACTATAAATGACTTTTTTATAAAATATGCTCTTACATATTATGATGAAATGAATGGACATATTTTTGAATATTATGGTCAGAATTCACAAGCTGCTGTTATAAAAGTACATACCGACCAAGGAGATTATTTTGCTGGAATTCGCTTCTTTGTGTTTGCTAATGGAGTTATAACACCATTTATTATAGTTACTGCTATTCTAATTATATTCAACTTAATATTCGTTGTTTATATTGGAAAAGGATTATCAAATGATATTAAAAATGTTAATGATGGTATGGATAACATTTCAAATTCAGAAAATATTGTTTTTGAAAAAAACTTACCAATTACATCTAATGACGAAATGGCAGACCTAATTTTAGCTTTTAATAAAATTCAAGATATAACAAGAAATTACGTTGATCAAATTCACGATAATCAAAATATGCTTATGGAAAGGGAACGTCTAGCTTCACTTGGTCAACTTATAGGTGGCATTGCTCATAACTTAAAAACACCTATAATGTCTATATCTGGTGCAGCTGAAGGATTAACAGATTTAGTAAAAGAATATGAGGCATCTGTAGGAGACCCTGAAGTTACTGTCCAAGACCATCATGATATTGCAAAAGATATGAAAGATTGGATTGAAAAAATTCGTTCATACACAGAATATATGTCAGATATTATTACAGCAGTTAAAGGTCAAGCTGTTACAATGTCTGAAGAGCAAGCTGTTTCATTTACTTTAGACGAATTAGTAAAACGTGTAAATATTTTAATGAAACATGAATTAAAAAATGCTCTAGTAGAATTAAATGTTTCTATGCAAGTAAATGAACAAACTGTATTAAAAGGAAATATAAATAGTTTAGTTCAAGTTATAAACAATATGATTTCAAATGCAATACAAGCCTATGATGGTAAACCTGATAATAAAATTGACTTAATATTAAAAAAGGAAAATAACAATATTATAATTTCTGTAAAAGACTATGGATGTGGCTTACCTGATGAAGTTCAAAAGAAATTATTTAAAGAAATGATAACTACAAAAGGCAAAAATGGTACTGGACTTGGATTATTTATGTCATATTCTACAATACGTGCTCATTTCAATGGAAATATGACTTTTGAAACAGAACAAGGAAAAGGCACTACATTTAATATTATATTACCATTTTAAATATTAACTCATATGTATAAAATCTAGTATTCTCAACGAAATACTAGATTTTTTTGTGTGAAATACTGTACATTTCGACAAACTATGATATAATGTTGTTGTCATCTTGAGTATACTTATTACTATAAACATTGAGGTGAGATTATGAGAAAAAACATGCAAAGTGCAAATGATAAAGGCTATAGAATTATAGCAGTCGATGATGAGGAAGGAATTGTTGATTCTTTGTCAATTTTCCTAAAAAGATCTGGTTACGATTTTACAGGTGTTACTGATCCAATGGAGGCTATTGAAAAAGTAAAAAATGAACATTTTGATTTAATGATTTTGGACTTTATTATGACACCTATTCATGGTGACCAAGTAGTTGAAGAAATACGTAAATTTAACAAAGAATTATATATTTTGTTACTAACTGGTCATAAAGATTTAGCTCCACCTTTGGAGACAATTAGAAAATTAGATATTCAAGGTTATTGTGAAAAGAGTGACAAGTTTGATCAGTTACTTCTTTTAATTGAGTCTGGAATCAAATCAATTGAGCAAATGAATGAAATTAAAAGAATAAATGAAGAGCTTTCTTCTACTTATGAAAAACTAGAAAAAGCTTACTTAGATAGTATTCAAACTTTAAGATATACTGTTGAAGCTAAGGACCCATATACTAGAGGTCATTCAGATAGAGTTTCTAAATATTCTGTCCTAATTGGAAAATATTTAGGATTATCTGATTCAGATTTAAAAACTCTAGAAGTTGGTGGTTTATTCCATGATATTGGAAAAATTGGTATTCCTGATAGCATTTTATTAAAAGAATCTAAGCTAACAGATGATGAATATTCACAAATTAAAAACCATCCATCAATTGGTGCTCATATTTTGTGTAATGCAGAGGTATTTCAAGATATTATACCAATCGTAAAGCATCATCATGAAAGATTTGACGGAAACGGTTACCCTGGAAAGTTAAAAGGAAACGATATTCCTTATCTTGCAAGAATAGCAGCCGTTGCAGATACTTATGATGCAATGACATCAAGAAGAACTTATCGTGATCCTTTAAGTTTAGATGTTGTAAAAGCTGAAATTGAGAGATGCTCTGGAACACAATTTGACCCAGAGATTGCAAAGGTATTTTTAGATATTTTAAATAATCATTATGATGAAGTAAATGAAATTCAAGAACAATTTAAATAAGGGGACATTTTATGTTTAAAGTTTTAGTTCTATCATGTAGTACAGGCGGTGGCCATAATTCTGCTGCAAGTGCTATAGCAGAGGAATTAAGAGTTATGGGAGTTCAAGTTGATTTTAAAGAATATTTGGACTTAATAAATTATAAAATAGCTAATGTTGTAAATAAATTATATATTAGTTCCACAAAAGGAAATGGTGCTGTTTTTAAAAGAGTTTATAAATTGGGTGAATTATATGAAAAGACCAAAATTACATCTCCAGTTTATGGTGTAAATAGGTTACATAGAAAAAAATTATATAATTATATTGTTGAAAATAAATATGATTATGTTGTAGTTACTCACCTATTTCCTGCTGAAGTTTTAACTGCTATAAAAAAACAACATGACATACATTTTATTGCAATTGCAACAGATTATAAATCAATTCCATTTTGGCCTGAAACTAATCCAGACTATTTTATAATTCCACATAAAGATTTAATTGAAGACTTTACTAAAAAAGGTATCAGCCGTGAAAAGCTAATACCTTTTGGTATTCCTGTATCAACTAATTTCAGTAAAAATTTAGATAAATCTAAAATATTTGCTGAATTAAATTTAGATAAAAATAAAAAATATATATTAGTTATGACAGGAAGTATGGGCTTTGGAAATGTTACAGGTATAATAGA
The DNA here is from genome assembly GCA_000435755.1 of Clostridium sp. CAG:508. GTDB lineage: Bacteria > Bacillota > Clostridia > TANB77 > CAG-508 > CAG-273. The sequence continues at coordinate 18,541 of FR889100.1, read as the reverse complement.
TGTTTTGCAAAATGAAATTTCTGAAACGATTTTAGTTGCCTGTGGTAATAATAAAAAAGTTTATGAAGATATTTCAAATAATTATGACTCAAATAAAGTAATTCCTATAGGCTTTACTCCACAAATTTATAAGTATATGTGTATAAGTGAGCTTTTATTAACTAAGCCCGGCGGGCTTACAACAACCGAGGCTGCCACAATAAATGTTCCTATTATTCATACTATGCCAATCCCTGGTTGTGAAACATATAATGCTGAATTTTTTGAAAGCCGTGGAATGTCTATTAGCTGTAAAAATACTACTGATATAAAAAATGCAGTAATATCTCTTTTAGATGATAAAAATAAAGTGGAAAATATAATAAAAGCACAAAAACAAAATATCGATAAAAATGCTTGTAGCAAAATTTGCGAATTTATAATAGATGAAATAAGGAAATATAGTAAATGAAAGAGGATTTACAATCAAATGTAAATAATGAAAATGAAGATATAATAAAAATGTGGGAACCACTTAAATTCGATATTGGCTTAAATTATAAATATGTAAAAAATAATATATTTTTCAAGTTAATATCAAATTTATTTTACTACATCATAGTTGCACCAATTATTTTTCTAATTTCTAAAATTATTTTTGGACTAAGAATTGAAGGAAAAGAAAATTTAAAAAATATTAAATCTGGTGCTATTTCAGTATCAAACCATGTACAATATATAGATTGTGCAATGCTTGGTCTTGCATGGTTTCCTAGAAGAATATATTACACTGCTAAAACTGATGGTTTTAAAATGCCTGTGGTTAGGCATTTAGTACGTTTGTTATATGCTATTCCTATACCAGAAAAAATTTCTTGTAAAGAAAATTTTTATAAAGCAATTGATGATTTATTAGCTAAAAATAAAGTAGTACATTTTTACCCTGAAGCTTCTTTGTGGCCATATTACAATAAATTACGTAATTTTAAAAATGGTGCATTTAAAATTGCTTCAAAAAATAATGTACCAATTATTCCATTTGTGTTTAGTTTTAGAAAGCCAACTGGTATTTTAAAGCTTTTTAAATCTAAACCTTGCTTAATTTTAAGTGTTCTACCACCTGTTTATCCAAAACAAAATTTAGCATTTAATGAAAGGTATTTAGATTTAAAAGAAAATGTATACAAAAAAATGAGTGAAAAAATATAAAATATATTCTTTCACTCATTTTTTATACATCTTTCATTGAAAGCTGAACCTTTTGTCTCTCTTGGTCAATTCCAATAACTTTAACTTTTACAATATCCCCAACCGATACTACATCAGATGGACTTTTTACAAAGCTATTACTTAATTGTGAAATATGTACTAAACCATCATGTTTTACACCTATATCAACAAAAGCACCAAAGTCTGTAACATTTCTAACAGTTCCTGTTAAAACCATTCCATCTCTTAAATCTTCAAATTTAAGTACATCAGCTCTTAATATTTGCTTAGGCATTTCATCTCTTGGGTCTCTACCTGGTTTTGACATTTCTTCAATAATATCTGCTAAAGTCATTTCACCAGCATCAAGTTCTTTAGCCGTTTCTTTTACATTTACTTCTAATAATTTAGCTTTTATTTCTGATTGTTTTTCTTTATTTAATAAATCTTCTTTTTTGTATCCTAATTTATTAAGTAAATTTTCTGCAACAGAATAACTCTCTGGGTGAACACCTGTAATTTCTAAAGCATTTTTTCCACCAGGAATTCTAATAAATCCTGCACATTGCTCAAATGCTGCTTTTCCTAATTTAGGAACTTTTAATAGTTCTTTTCTTTCAGCTAATTTACCATTTTCATCACGGTATTTTACTATATTATTTGCAATGGTTTTATTTATTCCTGCTACATAAGAAAGTAATGATGGTGTAGCTGTATTAACATCAACTCCAACTTCATTTACTGCATCTTCAACAACACCAGTTAAGCTTTCTGTTAATTTCTTTTGGTCAACATCATGTTGGTATTGCCCTACTCCTATAGCCTTAGGATCTATTTTTACAAGTTCTGCAAGTGGGTCTTGCAATCTTCTTGCAATTGATATTGCACCTCTTAAAGATACGTTTATATCTGGATATTCTTCTGTTGCAAGTTTTGATGCAGAGTATACAGATGCTCCAGCTTCACTTACAATTGCATAATGAAGTGGTCTTTCAATTTCTTTAATCATATCTGCAACAAAGCTTTCAGATTCTCTTGAAGCTGTTCCATTTCCTATTGCAATAATATCAACTTTATATTTTTCAATTAAAGTTTTTAGCTCTTTTTTTGCACCATTTACATCATTTTGTGGTTCTGTTGGGTATACAGTTGTAGTTGCAAGTAATTTTCCTGTTTCATCAATTACTGCAATTTTACAACCTGTACGATATGCTGGGTCAAACCCCATTACTGTTAAACCTTTTAAAGGTGCTGCTAAAAGTAAAGGTTTTGCATTTTTTCCAAATACTTTAATAGCTTGAGTTTCTGCTTTTTCTGTTAAGTCAGAACGAATTTCTCTTTCAATAGATGGTTCAATTAATCTGCTCCAACTATCTTCAATTGTCTCTTCTAATATTGTAGTAAATTGAGTTTTTTGTTTAATAATATCTCTATTTATTAAATCTAAAATTTTATCTTCTGGCTTTTCGATTTTTACTTTTAAAAATTCTTCAGATTCTCCACGATTAATAGCTAAAATTCTATGGCTAGGTAAATGATTTACCTTTTCGCTAAATTCATAATACATATTATATGCTGTTTTTTCTTCTGGCTTTGTAGCTTTAGTTATTATAACGCCCTCTCTGTAGCAAATACGTTTAATTTGCTTACGGTATTCAGGATTATCTGATATAATTTCTGCAATAATATCTTTTGCACCTTGAATAGCATCTTCCACACTTGCTACAACTTTTTCTTTGTTATTTTTATCTTCCTCTGATAATTTATCAATATTTACATATTGTTTTGCAATTTCTTCAATTGGTGTTTTTTCTGTTTGAGCTAATATAATTTCAGCTAATGGCTCTAAACCTTTTGCTTTAGCAACTGTAGCTCTTGTCTTTTTCTTTTGTTTATATGGTCTATATATGTCTTCAACTTCTGCTAATGTTTTAGCATTTTCTAAGTTTGCAACTATTTCGTCTGTAAGTTTTCCTTGATTTTCAATTGATGTTTTTACTTCTTCTTTTCTTGCTTCTAAGTTACGAAGGTATGTAAGTCTTTCACCTAAATCTCTTAAGGTTTCATCTGAAAGTCCACCAGTTACTTCCTTTCTATAACGTGCAATAAAAGGTATTGTATTACCTTCATTAATTAATTCAATTGTTCTTACAACTTGCACTAATTTTATATTTAATTCTTCTGCAATTATATTTGCAATTCTTTCTTGTGTATCCATTATTTGTCCTTTCTTACTAATTAATTATTTTAGATTAAAATAATTTTATATTATTGTACAGTAATTGCTAATATTCTTATTGCCAAAAACACTGCCCAAATTATAATACCTATAATTCCAAGTACTAAACCAGTTGTAGCAAGACCATTTCCTTTTTCATTAAATAATTTTATTTTTTTCTTAGCTGATATCGAAAATGTTATTGCTAACATAGGAAACCATATACTTGTAAATAAAATACTTAAAATTCCAAAAATAAGACTTAAAATAGCAAGTACATTAGTTTTTGAGTTAACATTTGTGGTTTTTTCATTATTTTCTATCTGATTTTCATCTAAATTTTTACCACAATTAAAGCAAAATTTTGCATCTGGTGAATTTTTATATTCACAATTTTTACATATTTTTTCTTCCATTTTTATCTCCTATATATTTTCTATTTTAATTATTTGTGGTTTTGTAGTAACTACTCCCATCTTTAATTTAAATGTAACTTTTACATTAGGATGTTCTTTTGTTATTTCAATTTCTTCGGCTCCGTTTCCACTCCACAAGTCAAACATTATTTTATGTTTTCCTATTGTTGTATTTACTGTTACTTCTGTATTACTGTTTAATGTTGCTACTAAGTTTCCATCCATAAATACTTTTATAGGAACTATACAGCCATAATATTGCTTTTCTCTCTTAAAAATAATACTTCCAATATCTTTATTTTCAATTTTTTCTCCACACGAATTACAAAACTTATCATTTATATCTATCTCCGCACCACATTTATTACAAAACATAATATTACTCCTTTTATTATTTTTTATTCTACTCCTAAATATTCATTATATGTAACTTCTCTATCTATTACTGTATCTGCTTTTATATCAATAATTCTATTTGCAACAGTTTGAGTTAATTGATGATCATGTGAAGTAAATAGCATATTTCCTTTAAACTTCTTCATTCCCTCGTTTAACGCTGTAATAGATTCCATATCTAAATGATTTGTTGGTTCGTCAAAAATTAAAAAGTTTGCTCCTGATAACATCATTTTTGAAAGAACACATCTTACTTTTTCTCCACCTGAAAGTACATTTACTTTTTTAAGTGCTTCTTCGCCTGAAAATAACATTCTTCCTAAAAAGCTTCTTACATAAGTTTCATCAGGATCTTTTGAATATTGTCTTAACCAATCTGTAATTGATAAATCTGACTCAAATAAATAGTTATTATCTTTTGGAAAATAGCTTGATGTAATTGTTGTACCCCATACTACTTCCCCTTCATCTGGTTCAAGTTCACCTGCTATAATTTGGAATAACACAGTTTTTGCATTTTCATTATCTGCTAAAAATGCTATTTTATCATCTTGTTTTACTGTAAATGAAATATTATCTAATATTTTTTCTCCATTTATTGTTTTAGATATATTTTTAACGTGTAAAATTTCTTTTCCTGGTTCTCTATCCGGTTTAAAATCAACATATGGATATCTTCTGTTAGATGGTTTAATTTCATCTAATTCAATTTTTTCTAATGATTTTTTACGAGATGTTGCTTGTTTTGATTTTGAAGCATTTGCACTAAATCTTGCAATAAAGTCTTGTAATTCTTTAATTTTTTCTTCTTTCTTTTTATTAGCTTCTTTCATTTGCTTTAATGCAAGTTGGCTAGACTCATACCAGAAATCATAGTTTCCTGGATATACTTTAATTTTTCCAAAGTCAACATCTGCAATATGTGTACAAACTTTATTTAAAAAATATCTATCATGTGATACAACAATAACCGTATTTTCAAAGTTTATTAAAAATTCTTCAAGCCAGCTAATACTTTTTAAGTCTAAATCGTTTGTAGGCTCATCAAGTAAAAGTATATCTGGGTTTCCAAACAATGCTTGTGCTAGCAATACTTTTACTTTGTCTTTTGCTTCTAGGTTGCTCATAAGCTCATAATGTTTTTCTGGTGCTATTCCTAAATCATTTAATAACACTGCCGCATCTGACTCAGCATTCCAACCATCTAGTTCTGCAAAACGCTCTTCTAATTTAGCAGCTTTCATTCCATCTTCTTCTGAAAAATCAGGCTTTGCATATATTGCATCCTTTTCCTTCATTATTTTATATAGTTCATCATTTCCCATAATTACTGTGTCCATAACAGTATATTCCTCAAAAGCAAAGTGGTCTTGTTTTAAAACAGATAATCTTTCTGTTTTTTCCTTTGTTACTTCACCTTTACTTGGTTCAAGTTCTCCTGATAAAACTTTTAAAAATGTTGATTTTCCTGCACCATTTGCACCTATAATTCCATAACAACATCCTTTGTTAAATTTTATATTTACATCTTCAAATAATGTTCTTTTTCCAAATCTAATTGTTACTCCTGTAGCCGTAAGCATTTCTTTTCCTCCTTACTATTACATACTTTGTATATTATACCATATTTTTCTAGTTTGTAAAGAAAAAAAGCCTGAATTGCTTTTGCAATCCAGGCTTAATTAAGTTTTATCTATCAAATAATAATTTTATTGCCCATAATCCAGAAATTCCTACTAGAATATAAATTATTCTACTTATAACTGACATAGCACCAAATATTGCATCTACTAAATTGAAATTAAATATTCCTACTAATCCCCAGTTAATTGCTCCTATTATTATTAAAACTAAAGCAATTGTATCTATTACCTTCATTATATTACATCCTCCTTTAAAAATAATTTTAAAAGTTTTCACTATAAAGTATATTCATTTTTCGTCATTTTATACTTTTTGCATTTTATTATTTTTTCCATTAAAGGAGAATTTTTACAATTTATTTTAACATATCTCTTTTATTAAGCCATACCGTTGCAATCACCGAAATTATTACTGAAAATCCAATTAATATTATAAATCCATATGGATTATTTTGCATTGGAACTGGCACATTCATTCCCCAAAAGCTTGCTATCATTGTTGGTATTGATAAGATAATTGTTATTGATGTTAAAAACTTCATAACCCTGTTTAAGTTGTTGGAAATTATTGAAGCATATGCATCCATTGTTCCATTTAAAATATCACTATATATTTTAGCCATTTCAATAGCTTGTTTATTTTCAATAATAGAATCTTCTAATATATCTTCGTCTTCTTCATATAATTTAATTATTTTTCCACGCATTGTTTTTTCCATTACAACTTCATTTGATTTTAAAGATGTTGTAAAATACACTAAACTCTTTTCTAAGTTTAATAATTTTAACAATGCTCTATTTTTCATTGAGTTTTTTAGTATCGACTCCGCAATTTCCGTTTCTTTATTTATTTTCTTTAATAAATTTAAATACATTGAAGCATTACTATATAATATTTGTAATAAAAATCTACTTTTTTTGTATGTAATAATATTTCTCATATCATTTTTCTTTAAATCTTGAATAATACTATTTTCCTTTATTGATACAGTAATTAAATAATCATCTCTAACAAAGATAATACCAATCGGCATTGTTGTATAAATTAATGAGTCTCCTTCTCTTTCTCTGATTGGAACATCTATTATAAATAATATGGTATTGTCATCTTCTTCAACATCAATTCTGGCTTTTTCTTCATAATCTAATGCATAACGGATAAAGTCTTCATTTATTTTTAAATTTTTACACACATCCATTATCTCATCTTCGCTCGGGGATATCATATTGATCCAATTACCTTTTTCATATTTGGTTACAATTTCTGTTTTATTTGTTTCTAAATCTGTTCTGAATATCTCTAACATAATATTTTCCCCTTTCATCCTGTCTCATTATACCACATTTTTTTAAATTTAAAGTAGTTTTTTATAATTATTTTTCTGTTTCTCGAGTTAATTGCAATATATCTTGTATATCGCATTGTAATACAGTACATAATTTTGCCAAGATTGTTAGGTCAACTTTTTGAACCTCGTTTCTACAATATCTTAAAATTTGACTATATTGCAATTCTGTTTTTCTAGTTAAACTAGATCTGCTTATATTATGTTCTTTTAAATATTTATCTAATATAATATCAACTTTTCCAAAATTCTCCATTTTATCCCTCCAATATATAGTATTACTCATTTTACGTATAGTATACTTATATGTAGTATATTAGCATATAATATTACCTATTGACAGTTGTTTTTTTATATAGTATATTTATATACAGTATATGGAAATGGAGGATAAAAATGGAAAATGATAATACAAAAGAAAATTAATTTATTAAAAAATAAAAGTTCTTTTTAGAATTTGTTACAAAAGATGAAAGGAAAGATTTTAATGAGTAAAATATATGATAAATATCAAAAATTAAAAACTTCTGACAATTACACTCCTAACACTTTATATTTATTTAAAGCTGGTTTATTTTTTATTTTTATAGATGAAGATGCTAAAATTGTTTCTAACCTGTTAAATTTAAAACTTGGTAATCTCAATGAAACTGTTGTTAAATGCGGATTTCCTTGTAATTCTTTGCAAAAATATTTAACCTTATTAAAAAGCACTCCATACAATATTGAAATAGTTTCTTTTGATGTTCAAGAAACTCCAATAAATTCTAATAGTTACTTAAGTAACAAACAATTAGAAGTAATGGCAGATGAAATATTAAAATTAAAAATTGATGATTTATCAATTAGTCAGGCTTATGACTTTTTGTACAAAATACAAGATAAATTAAGGACTGTAAAGTAAATGAAAAGAAAAAAAAATCTATATGATAGTATTTATAATTTTGAAAATATTTTAAATGTATTTAATGAGGTTTGTAGAAATACTAAAAGTAAAAGGAAAGTGGCTAATCTAAAAGAATATAAAGCTACTTATGTATCAAGAGTTTATAATATTTTGAAGGATAGAGCTTATGTTCCTCGGTCCTGTTAATATATTTACAATTTATGAGCCAAAAGAAAGACGCATAGTAAGCCAAAATGTTCAGGACAAAATTGTAAATCATTTAGTGGCAAGATATATTTTATACCCTGCTCTTCTTCCTTGTTTGTTAAGTATAAATGTAGCCAGCAGAAAAGATATGGGAACCAGCAAAGGACTAGAACTGGCTTCTAATTTTCATAGAATTTGTAAAATCAAGTACAAAAGATATTATATTTTAAAAGCTGATGTAAGTAAATTTTTTGCAAGTATTGACCATGATATTTTAAAAGAAAAACTCAAAAGAAAAATAAACGATGTAGAGGCATTAAAAATTGTTTTTGATATAATAGATAGTGAAGAAAACGGTTTAGGAATAGGTGCTATGACAAGCCAAGTTTTGGCAATTTTTTATTTAAATGATTTAGACCATTATATTAAAGAAGTGTTAAAAATAAAATACTATGTAAGATATCAAGATGATTTTTTATTATTTCATCATTCAAAAGAATATTTAAAATATTGTTTAGAACAAATTAAAGAATTCTTATCGAAAGAAAAATTATTTTTAAATAAGAAAACAAGAATTTATAGAGATACTAATAATTTCATATTTCTTGGTAGAGATTCTAATGGGAAATATGCAAGATATAGAACTGTTAAACGTAAGCTTAGAAAAAACTTGCATTTATACAAAAATAATAAAATAAATTTATCTTGCATAGTAAGTAGTATAATTTGTTATGATAGCTTACGTAATAATAAAAAGAAGAGTTGTACACTCTCCTCTCAAAAATAGTGCTAAAATATACTCCTCTTCGCTAAAAAGTTACTAACAAATATATTTATCTATTTTTAGTTTATAGTTTAAGAATAACTTAAACTAAAGGACATTAGTTTGTTTCTATCTAAAACTTCTCTTACTATACCTTAGTAATAGTAACCACAGTTTTTTAGAAGCTACGGCACGCACGCCTAACGAAGGGTTGTTAGTGTTACCGTTCGAGTTCCACAAGTTATAGTTGTTCACGTTGCCATCAGAGTTCACATTGCGCAAACCAAAGTTCGAATTGTTAGAGTTCGCATTCACATACGAAGACGCAAGCCAGACAACTATGCCCTATTGTTGCTTATTATATGTTTTTAATAAGCCTGATATATATTTAACTATATCATCCAATTTTTCAGATAATTTAATATACCTTTTTTGTGGTAGTAATTCTCTATCATAACTTAAGTTTATTAAAAAATCTATTATTTTTACTTTTGCTATTGCTTTTATAAGTAAGTTCTTTTTTTCTTTAGGTTCTTCTAGCAAATTTGCTCTATATACTAATTCTAATAATTCATAACTTATATCTTTTATTCTTTTCTTTATTTCTATATCTTTTTTAGGGAAATTTTCTAATTCATTTTCAACTCTTACAATAAATTCCCTTATAAATTGTAGTATTTTAAACTTTTCTTCCTTCATTTATAATCACTTTTTCCATTTGATTTATTAATTTTTTATTATTTAAATTATGTATTAGATATTGATATATTTTATCAACTCTGTGCTTTGAATTTATATATTGTTTTGCTTTTTCATATGTCTGGTTATATGTATTTAAATTTTTATTGTCATAAAATTCATCAACATCATAATTATTTCTTCTATCTACAATCAAATAATTAATCTTTTTATTTTCTAATTTTGCCATTATTTTATTTATGCTTTCTATTGGAAAACCACAGCTTACTATTCCATCCAATTCTTTTAATTTATAATTGAAAAAATATGATAATATATATGAATCTTTCCCATATACATTGTAAAATTTTCCAACTTTAACCAATATTATACTATCTGGATGTATTGATTTTATAGTTTTTATTATTGTAGTTACAGCCATATTAACCACCTTTTCTTCTTTTGTATATTTCAAATTATATACAAACCATTTTAAGCTTGTCAATACTTTTTTCTGTTTTTATTTCAAAATTTTTCCAGTTTCATGGCATAAAAAAATCAAGCTGACAGACACAAGGCCTGTCAAGCTTGAAGATTGCTTATTTATATATTTTAAATTTGTGCCATATATAGTTTTCTATTTTCTCGGAGGGGATTCCAGATTATAGAGAAA
>FR889100.1:0-7983 GCA_000435755.1 Clostridium sp. CAG:508 | reverse complement strand
TAGAGTTCGAATTCACATACGAAGACGCAAGCCAGTATGCATTTCCACTACCATCACTTGTATCTGTTGCTTTTCCAAATATCATTTCATATGCTGGTGAATCTGTTGCTATTCCTTTACATTCTCCTGTTGTACTACTACTTGTTGTTAATGAGTATGGGTAATAGTAATAAGCAGTACTTTCTACTGTTATTGAAGTTACATTGTCTGTTCCTATTTTTCTTCCATCTGGATGTTCATAACTTATACTTCCTGTGTATGTTTTTCCATTAGTTGCCGAACTTCCACTTGCTGTATATGTTACTTTATTTCCATATTCATAAAATTGTCCCGCACCAAAAACTGTTCCATCTCCTTGGTTAGTCGGATCATATCCTGTTACTCTATTTATATCTTCTACTTTTATACTTCTTGCATTTGTTCCATATTGAGCACACATTGTATTTAATTGACTTATTCCAGTGTTATATCCATCTTTTCCTGATAATTGTAAAGTTCCTACATCTACTGTTGACATTATTAGAAGTTTTCCATTTTCTGCTCCTAATACTTTCCAAACACCAGTGTATCCTGAAACACCACAATCATAAGTATAATCGTCTCCTACTGTATATGTTGTAGTTCCATTTGTTACTGATGTTTTGTTTTGTGTCCAATTTCCTGTTGGAGTTACTGGATCATCTCCTCCTGTTGTTCTATTCACTTGATTATCTAACCATTTGCTTAATTCATTTATACCTTTTTGGTCATTTTCTATAGCTAGATTCATTTTGTTTTGAGCGTCTTTTGCTTTTTCTATTATTCCACTATCTCCAAATAGTGCATTTACGCTCACTCCCGCTAGTATTAAAAGTACTACTATAGTTACTACTAGGGCTATTAGCGTAATTCCCGCTGTGTTTTTAAATGTTTTCTTCATTTGTTTTCTATCTCCTTTTCTATATTATTTATTTAAATAATATACAAACGTTTTAAAATTGTCAATACTTTTTCGTTGAAAAATGTCATTTTTTGAATATTTTGTATTAATATCGTTCATACTTATATTATGTAATTGTTGTTTTATTAGTATTTTACGGTATTTTTATTCACTTTTACAAGTTCTAAGCCAGTGATATATTAAAATAGAACTTTAAATAGGTAGGTGTTTAATTTGTTATTAGATGGCAAAGATGTTGCAAAAATTCTCGGTCCTAATATAAAAAAAGCTAGATTAAAAAGAGGTTATACGCAAGAATTTCTAGCTGAAAAAATAAATATTTCAATAGATTTATTAAGGAATATTGAAAATAGTAGAAATGTTGGTAGTATTCAAACATTATTAAATTTGTGTAATTTTTTAGAAATAACTCCTAACGCTATGTTTGAAAATTTATATACAACTAAGGATGATACTCTGGATACTACATTGCAAGAATATTTTGACACATTATCTACCAGAAGTAAAAAAGCTTTACAAAAAATAATAATTCATTTAGATAAAAATTATTAAACCGCTGTGAATCCACAGCGGTTTATCAATGTTTTTATTCTTCTTCCTCTGTTGTTGTTCTTCTCCTGTATCTTCTTCTGATTCCGTACATCACTGCCCAAATAGTGGTGCAGAGCGCTGCAATAATCGACATCAAAATTGATGTGTGATATGAAGCACTTTCGTTTGCCACCTCCACTGATATCTGAAGCACACATACCACAGTGAGAATAAATCCCATTATGGTATATGTGAGAAGGAGCCATGTCCGTCTCTCGCTCAGAGTTGCAATCAGCATCATTGCGACAAATACAATGATGACAATTGTTTCAATTGTTGTTAACGTATTATACGAGATTCTTTCCAAAAACATTGTTTTTTCCTCCTAGTATGTAAAAAATTATATTGTAAACTAACTATAACGTTAGTGTAATAAAGGAAAATATATATAAAATAGGTAAGACCTATATACTATATTTTACCATAATTTACATAAAATTGCAAATTATAATTTCTAATAATTCAGTATAAATTTTTTAAAAAAACAACAGATTAGGTTTACACCTTAAATCTGTTGCAACACAAAGAATAGTGAGGAAATAAAACCTTGAAAAATCGGTGTTTTATTTCTTCTGGTGCGTCATAGAGGAGTCGAACCTCCGACCATCAGATTAAGAGTCTGCTGCTCTACCAACTGAGCTAATGACGCATATAACTAACTTTTATTATTATACGGCGAATCCCCCTGTTTTGTCAATAGTTAGTTAATTTATTTTAGCATAATTTGTTCGCAATTTCTGCAAATTGTTCTATACCTAAGCTTTCTCCTCTTACATTTTCTGATAAATTTAATTCTTGTAAAATTTCTTTTAACTTTTCTTTTGAAGCTATTCCTGCATTTGCTAGTCCATTTAATAATGTCTTTCTTCTTTGCATAAAACTAGCTTTTACAACTTTAAAAAATATTTTTTCATCTTTTAAGACTACTGGTGGCTCTTTTCTAATATTTAATTTTATCACTTCTGAACATACCTTAGGCTCTGGAACAAATGATGTATTTGGCACTGTTAATACTTCTTGTGGCTCAGAATAATAATATACACAATATGTAATTGCTCCAGTATTTTTTCCTCCTGGTATTTCTGTCAATCTATCTGCCACTTCTTTTTGAACCATAACTGTTATACTATCTATATTCAGTTTCTCCTCTAATAGTTTCATTATTATTGGTGTAGTAATATAATATGGCAAATTAGCTACAATTTTAACTGTATAATTTTGAGTATTTTCTTGTTGTATTAAATTATTTAAATTTACTTTTAATACATCTTCATTTATAAGTGAAAAATTATTGTATAATGCAAATCTGTCATTTAATATTTGTAGCATTTTTTTATCTAATTCAATAGCAATTACTTTTCCTGCTTTTTCTACTAATCTACTAGTTAGTGTTCCTAATCCCGGTCCAATTTCTATTACACAATCTTTTTCATTTATTTCTGCTGCTTCTACAATATTTTCTATTACATTATCATCAATTAAAAAATTCTGTCCTAAATCTTTATTAGCGCTAATATTATATTTTTTCATTAAGAATTTAGTTTCTTCATAAATATTCATCTTTAATCTCTTTCTTTCCTTGTTTTTGACGACTTTTGGATTTTTAGTTAATTTTACACATCAAAAATTTCAGTATTTTTTTATTAACTTCCTTGTATAGTATATAAGCATACTTATTAAAAGTCAATAAAAGCACTAGAAAAACCAGTGCTTTTATACATTATTCAGTTGTGTTATTTTCCGTTGTTTCTGGTGTAGTTGGCTCATTAGTTGTTGTATTTGAAGTTTCTGTATTAGTTGTATTCTCATTAGCTGGTTTAGTTGGTGTTGTCGTTGTTTTCTTCGTTCCTCTTCTAACTATCTTGTTTCTAGACTTATATGTATCTTTAGAAAGTAAGGTCTGTGATACTATTTTTCCATTTAATTTTAATATTTTATAGCCTTCACTTCTGCAACCTGTAATTGCTGTTTGTTCTACAATTTCTTTTCCTTCTTCCAGTGTTGGATCTTCTTTATATATTGTAGTAGGATTAATATATGATGTTATTTTAGATTGAATAATTACTTCATATTCTTTCTCTTCTTTTATACCATATATAGATACCTTACATACTCCTCCATTTGCTGATGCCACCATTTTTATAGGATATTTTCTTGAATTCTTAAATACAAAGTCTAAACTACCATAATAAACTGTTGCATCTCTACTTGCTGCTACATATCCTGTTGTAAACATATGATTACTTCTTTCAACAATCTGCATATTTGCAAGTAATGCTGTGTTATATATTGTAGATGATACTTGGCAAACACCACCACCTACATCTGGTACTACCTTTCCTCCAACATAAGCTGTTCCTTCTTTAAATCCTGCTTCAATTGTTCTTGAACCTACTATTGTGTTAAATGAAAATTTTTCTCCAGGTAATATAACTGTTCCATTAACTTTTTTAGCTGCAAGTTTTATATTTGTATTTCTATTATAATTACTTCCATCAAATCTTGTTGAAAAAGTTGCTAATAAATCTGGGAAAGCTTCTTCTCCTAAATTATTAATTGTTTTTTTAGGTTTAGTTATTTTTAATGGAATTGTATATTCTTCTTTATCTTCTTTTAAAAGTTCTTCTGCTTCTTCTACTGAAATTTTAAAGTCAATTCCATTAACTTCTGGATGAACTACTGTTGGATTTTTTTGTACATAAGCATCTTGTGGTTCCTTATATATTTCTTCATGAATCTTCTGCAAATTTATAGGTTCTGGCTCTTTATATTCTACAGGTATTTCTATAGTTTGATAATTTGTATGAATATTACTTATTTGTTCATATATTTTTTCTTTTAATTCTTCTGTTTTTATTATATATCCAGCTTTTCCTTTTACTATAATTAAATTGTTTTTTTCAATATAATAACTATTGTCTACAATTGCATCTTTCATCTTTGAATTAATATCTTTTATTGTATCTGATAATAAACTGTCGTCTAAATATAACCTAGGTTTAATTTCTTTTTTAAATAATTTTGTAAACAAAATTGAATAGTTATTTGTTAATATATTTCCATTTCTTCCAATGTTATCTGCTTCTATTACTGCATTATCTATATCAAATTTTGCATTAAAAGTATTTGCTGTTACGCTTGTTTCATTTTCTCCAATTTTTAATATTAAATTGTTGTTTTCATCTTTGAATCTTTCTTCAATTGCATTATTTATTTTTGTTTTCGCCTCTTCTACAGTTAAATCTGATATATCTATTCCTAAAATTGATATTCCTTTTAGTATTTTTTCATTATTCATATTAAATAAAGCAAATACTACTGAAAATATCATAACAAATAAAACAATAAATAAAGATACAACTATTGGAATCACTTTGTTTGATTTTTGTTTTTTAGAAGGTTCTGCCTTTTTAAACTTCATAGAATCTTCTTCCACCGTCTTATCATTATCCTCTTTTTTCTCTTCCGTTTCCTTATTTTCTACTATTTCTTCTTGTACATTATTTTCAGGAGTTTCTTCTTTTTTTAATTCTTCTTGATTATCTAAATTTTCTTGTCCTTCCATACTCTTCCCCTTTGTTTAAATATATACTTTTGTATAAAATAATATTACCACATATTTATTCAATTTACAATAAAAATTTATTTATATTTTGTCATAATTTATATTTTTTTATCATTTTATACTAGACAACTTTTTATTTTTTTAATATAATACTTATAGAAAATTTTGGAAGAAGAGGTATTGTTATGTTAGGTCATATGATTGCATACATTCGTAAAGAAAAGAAACTTACAAAAGCTGGCGTTGCTCAAGGTACAAATATCAATACTGGTCACTTAACTCATATTGAAAAGGGTGAAAGAAATCCTAGTCATAAGGTGTTAAAAAATTTATGCAAAACAATGGGCATTCCATATCGTCCTTTAATGTATACATATGATAGAGAACTTACAGAAGAACAGTTGGGATATAAAGTAGTATCACATATTCCATATGATAAAGTGCCTACTTTTGATTTGTTAGGTGGCTTAATAGATTGCCCTACCACTGTTTCTGGTGCATCTATTGCAGTAAAAATAACTGATACATCTATGGAGCCAAAACTAAAAAAAGATTCTTATGCATATATTGAATTTAATACTCCTCTTGATAATAGAGATATTGGTTTGTTTAGTTACAATGATAAGCTTTTAATTCGTAAGTTTATTATTCGTAAAGACGGACTTGTTCTAAGAGCGGAAGATAAGGGAATTCCAGATATATGCTTGGACCCTAAAGACGAATTTTATATTGTTGGCAAAGTTGTTGGCACAAATTAATAGTTTTTTTGTCAAAAATACTTGAATTATATTTTTTTTAATATTATAATATACAATTAGTTAAACAAGAGATAAATAAGGAGAAATTTTAAATGGAATTAATAAAAAATATTTTCTTTAATACAGATAAATTAGTTGAAAATTCAAAAGTGAAAATTTCATATGCAGGCAAACTTTTTCAAGATAACTGTGAGGAAGTTTATATTCATTATGGATTTGGTTTAAACTGGGATAATATCGGTGAAATTAAAATGGAAAAAACTGAACTTGGCTTTCAGGCTGAAGTTGAGCTAATTTCTAGTGAAACTTTTAATTTCTGTTTTAGAAATGCTGAAAATGAATGGGATAACAATGATGGGCAAAATTATATTTTTCCTATTGAAAAAGTAGAACTTGCTTTAGTTGTAAAGGAAAAATCATTTTTAGATGCTCCTAGAAAATTAAGAAAATCATATATTTGGAGCAAGAAGGTTCGTTTAGCAGTATATAAAATTATTACATATTTGCCAAAATTAATTTCTGGAAATTATAAAAGAAAAATAATAGAGTAAAAAACAAAGTGAAATTTAGTTTTCACTTTGTTTTTTTATATATACCAACCACCATTTATAGAAATAATTTGTCCTGTTGTATATTCGTCTTCTACAAGCCATTTTACACATTTAGCAATATCTATAGCTTTTCCTATTCTATTTAATGGTATTTGCTCTTTTATTTGTTTATGTTCTTCAATGGTTAAATTCTTATTCATATCTGTGTCTATTATTCCAGGTGCAATTGCATTTACTCTTATGTTTGATGGTCCAACTTCTTTTGCTAATGCTTTTGTCATTCCATTTATTGCAGCTTTAGTTGTTGAATATGCTACTTCACAAGATGCCCCTGTTTCTCCCCAAATAGACGAAATATTTATAATGCATCCTTGTTGTTCTTGTATCATATATTTAAGTGCTTGTTGATTACAATAAAATACTGAATTTAAATTTGTATTTATTATTTTTTGCCATTCTTCTTCTGTTACATCAGTAAATAATCCTTCTTGAGATATTCCTGCATTATTAATTAAAATATCAATTTTATTAAATTTATTTATTGCAAATTGTATTAACTTTTCAGCTTCTTCTTTTTTTGAAACATCTGCCTTGATTATTTCAATTTCTTTTCCCTGTTCTAATAATTCTTGTTGTATTTTTTCTGCTTGCTCTTTTGAATTATTATAATTTAATATTACTTTATAATTTTCATTTGCTAATGTTTTTACTATTTGGGCTCCTATTCCTCTAGAGCCTCCTGTTACAACAACAACTTTATTAACTATACTTTTTTCTCTGTTTTCTTCCATGATTTAAATTCGCTCCTTTATACGTTTCAGTCAATGAATGACAGTTAGGACATAATAATATGACAAAGAACTAGGCAAGTTGTACAACAAACCTAGTTCTAAGTAATTGGAGCCACTTATCTGATTCGAACAGATGACCTACTGATTCATACTACTATAATTTTCATTACCACATTAGAAATGTGTTTGTAGTCTGGACTTTCTCTTTGCCATAGTTTAAAACCTTAGGCACACCGTATAAAGTCTCTACACTCGAAAACATATTGTTTTCTAGCTCGGGATTAGCATTTTACAGCCTTCCCCGAATTAGCGGTGTCCACTTTATGTGTTTCCACATAAAGGTGCAAGATAGTTCAAAATAAAACCTTATGTTTTATCTATCCCACAAGTCAGTTGCTCTACCAGCTGAGCTAAAGTGGCATATTTGGTGACCCCGACGGGAATCGAACCCATGTCTCCGCCGTGAAAGGGCGATGTCTTAACCGCTTGACCACGGGGCCAATAAAGAAACTTGCTAGGATTTAATCAACTTAAATCCTAGTTATGGTGAGCCATCGCGGACTCGAACCGCGGACAACTTGATTAAAAGTCAAGTGCTCTACCACCTGAGCTAATGACCCAAGTTCCAAGCTCGTTACTAACTTGTTACGTTAGCACAAGCCTTATTGTAAACTATTTTTTTTCATTTGTCAATAGATTTTTCATTTTTTGTGAAAAAAATGTAATTTTTTTTTGAAATTTTATGAATTTAGCTTCTTAATTAGCTCTTCAACATCTATTCCATGCA
>FR889099.1:8099-13083 GCA_000435755.1 Clostridium sp. CAG:508 | reverse complement strand
TAGAAGTAAGATTCGATGGACTAGAAGAAAAAGTTGATAGTCTAGAAACAAAATCTGATAGAATAGACGCAAAGACTGACAGAATTGAAAAGCGAATTACAGATGAAATGGAAGACACTTCGCATATGATAAAAACTTTATTTAACCAAACAGATAGAATTACTAACTATTTGGATTTGAATTGGAACATGAAAAAATTTAATTAAAAAAGATAAAACGGGGCTATTTATTTTAGGAGGTTTTAATGAACTTTTTAAAAAATATGCTCTTTTTTATTTTTCCACGCAAATGCGAGATGTGTGAAACAATTTCTGAGAGCTATATATGTGACAAGTGTAAGAGTAAACTAGAAAAAACAGAGTTATATTTAAATAGAATAGATGATTACTCAAAAGACAATACAAAGTATTTTGACGAACATGCATATATTTTTGAGTATAATTCAATAATAAGAGAAAAAATAATTGAGTATAAATTTAAGAACAAACCATACTTAGGAAAAATGTTTTCTGAATTTTTTGTGAAAAATGAAAAAATGTGTGGATTTTTTGAAAAGTATGATATAATTATTCCAGTTCCAATGACAAATAAAAAAATAAAAGAAAGAGGATATAATCAAACAGAAATAATAGCAAAGATTATATCTCAAAATATTACGAATATAACAATGCAAAAAAATGTATTAATAAAATATAAAAATAACAAAGTTCAAAGTCAACTTAATAAAGAACAGCGACAACAAAATGTACAAAATGTATATGAACTTAACAATGAAGAAATAATAAAAAATAAGAACATACTAATTTTAGATGATATATACACAACTGGAGCAACATGTAATGAATGTGTTAAAACATTAAGAAATGCACAACCTAAGAAAATTGGAATTATTACAATAGCAAAAGACTGTGAAAAAATACAAGTGAAGAACAATAGAAAGGAATGAAGCAAATGGAAGATTTAGTAGAAAGCATATTAGACTATATTAGAGCAGAATACACAGATTATGCGATTATGATAAATGGCGAATGGGGAAGCGGAAAAACGTATTTTTGGAATCACAAGATAAAACCTAAAATCGAAGCAATGCAAGTAAACGGAAAAAAACTGACGCCAATATATATGTCTTTATATGGAATATCAAACCTAGAAGAGATAAGCAAAAAGATATTTATCGAAACTACTCAATTAATGGATAAAAATTTAAAAAAATTTATGGGAGCAAGTGGTGTAGGAAGTATACCAGAATATGCAAAAACAGGACTAGATATGGCAAACTTTTTTGGTGTGACTCAAAATGGAGATAGACTAGACTATGCTCAGTTCTTTTCAACGGATGATAAAGTTCTTTGCTTTGACGACCTAGAAAGAGCAAATGTTGATGTAATTGATATTTTGGGATATATAAATAACTTTGTTGAACATGACCACATAAAAACAATAATAATTTGTAATGAAAAAGAATTATCTACAAAACTAAAAAATAGCAACCTAGAAATGAAAACATTTATAGCCACATACTTATTAGACAAAGAAAATAAATTAAACATAAAAACAGATAAGCCAATGGTAGAAAGAATACGTGATACCATTGAATATGTTTTCGACAAAGCAAATGACTATGAAAGAATAAAAGAAAAATTAATAGGCGAAACTTTTGAATATGCACCTGAATTTAACTATATAATAAATGGTCTTCTAATGAGATACGAAAACAATGCAGATTTAATTAGATTTCTAAGAGAAAATACAGCACTAATAACTTCTACATTTAATAAGAGTGGAACTAGAAACTTACGTATTTTGAAACATGCTTTAAATAATTTTAAAAAAATATTTGACACAGTTACAAATTCGTATCCAAACACTAATAATAGAGTATTACAAACAATGCTGATTTTTACAATAGCTATATCTTTTGAAATTAAAGCAGGAAAAATTACAAAAGACAAGTTTGTGAACATTAATAACAATGAAGAATACAAATCAGTATTAGTATCTTCAAGAGTATTTATGGATAATAGACAATTTTACATTAAAGAATTTGATAACAACTATTATTACAATTTTAAGGCAGAATATCGCTTCTTTAAATTTATTGAAAAATATGTACGTACTCGTATTTTTGACATGAAAATCTTTAAACAAAATATGGAAGTAATACGTGATACTGTAGATACAAAACAGCTACCTGGATATAAAAGGCTTCTTACTGAAGAGTATTGGAAAATACCAGACGATCAATTTAATGGAGTAATTGATGAAACATTGGATTATGTAAAAAATGGAAGAATAGAAATAATACAAATTGTAAAACTATTTTCATATTTTGCATATTTCATAAAAAAAGATCTTATTAATTATGATATGAGAACAATAAAGTCTGTATTTTTCAATGGAATGAATATATCTTCTCTAACCTCAACTTACTGTGCGAATGTTGATGAAGAATTATCACAAGTAGCAATCGAAGATGAATTTGAACCGGATATGGAAGAAATACTAAAACATTTTAATGAAATAAACATGCAATTAAAAACAAAAATGTATAATGAAAAAGCAGAAGAAATATTTAAATATATTCCAATGAAGATGGAAATGTTTTATGATAAATTTGATAAAGAATGTATGAATGTTCCAATATTCAAATATTATGATTCGTTCCAAACATTCCAAAGAATTTCGTGTGCAAGTAATGAAGATATAGTAACAATAAAAGAAAAACTAGTTGACAGAGCTAGTAGATTTAAAAATGAAATTCAGGAAGAAATACCAAATATAAGAAAATTAAAACAAATAATGGATGACTACATTGATGGAAAACTTCCAAGTATAAAAGTAGTTTTACTACAGGATTTTTCTAATGAATTGGAAAAAATTATAAAAAGCTATGATGCAGGAAAACAAGAAATATTGGATATTGAAGAATAAAAATGTATAAAAACCTCCTTTTAAAGCAATAATAAGAATAATTATAATTGCATAGAGCTAAAAGCTTTAAATTTAAAAGGAGGTAATATTTTGAAAGCAACAGGTGTAGTAAGAAGAATTGATGATTTAGGTAGAGTTGTTATTCCAAAGGAAATTAGAAAAACATTGAGAATAAAAGAAGGGGATCCTCTTGAAATATTTACAGATAAAGAGGGAGAAGTAATTTTAAAAAAATACTCACCAATAGGAGAATTAACAGAATTTGCAACAGGATATGCAGAAACATTAGCAAAAACAACAGGACACATTGCATGTATTACAGATAAAGATACAGTAATTGCTGTATCAGGCGGAGCAAAAAAAGAATTACTAGAGCAAGATGTTAGCGAAGAACTAGAAAGATTGATGGATGATAAAGAGAAGTATACTAGTAAGGAAAACAATGATTTAGCAATTCCAATCACAAAAAATGAAAATAAGGAAAGAAGATACAATTCACAAGTTGTATATCCAATAATTTCAGATGGAGATGTAATTGGTACAGTAATATTGCTATCAAAAGATAATAATACAAAAATGAATGAAGTGGAACAAAAAGTTGCTCAATCTGCAGCAAGTTTTTTAGGAAGTCAAATGGAAATATAATGTAATACATTTGTAATATACATGTAACAAAAACGTAACACAAAAAAGCTTGATTATTTCCAATATTTATAGTATAAATAATATGAAAATAATTGAAGTCCACAAAGGAGGAAAAACAATGGAAGAATTAAAAAATAATGAAGTAAGAGCTGATGTACCAGCAGAAATAAGCACTTGGACAAAAATTAAAAACTTTTTATTTCAAGAAATAACACTTACAATGACACCAAAACAAGAGTTAGTATTCCAAGAAGTACATGATTTTTGGCACCAAGAAGTTAATCGTGATTTTTGGTTTCAAGAAATTAAAATTATAGATAATATAACATTATAATAAATAAAAAGCTTATTAGTTTAACTAATAAGTTTTTTTATTTATTTTTCTATATTTTTATATAAGAATACTTGAAAAGTATTCTTTTTTGATATAAAATTACATTGTTTAGGATATACTAAACATATTAACAAAAAAGAATGTAAAAATACATTCATAAAGGAGGAAAAATTATGTCAATAAAATTAGGAATCAATGGCTTTGGAAGAATAGGAAATTTATCATTACAAGCAGCACTAAATAAAGAGGAAGTAGAGGTTATTGCAATAAATGACCCATTTATAACAGCAGACTATATGGCATATATGATGAAATACGATACAATCCATGGAAAATTCAATGGAGAAGTTTATGAGAAAGATGGAAAATTAGTAGTAAACGGAAAAGAAATTAAAGTATACAATGAAATGGAACCTAAAAATATTCCTTGGGGAGCAGATGGAGTTGAGTATGTACTAGAATGTTCAGGAGTATTTACAACAATTGAAAAAGCAAATGCACATTTAGAAGCAGGGGCAAAAAAAGTTATTATATCTGCACCATCTAAAGATGCACCAATGTTTGTTATGGGAGTAAATAACGAAACATATACACCAGATATGAACATTATTTCAAATGCATCATGTACAACAAACTGTTTAGCACCACTTGCTAAAATTATAAATGATAACTTTGGAATTAAAGATGGATTGATGACAACAGTTCACAGTATTACAGCAACACAAAAAACAGTTGATGGAGCTACTAAAAAAGACTGGAGAGGTGGAAGAGCAGCAAGTTACAATATTATTCCATCATCAACAGGTGCAGCTAAAGCAGTTGGAAAAGTTATACCTTCATTAAATGGAAAATTAACAGGTATGTCATTTAGAGTACCAACAGTTGATGTTTCAGTTGTAGACTTAACATGTAACTTAGAAAAACCAGCAACATATGAAGAAATATGTGAAGCAGTTAAAAAAGCATCAGAAAATGAAATGAAGGGAATAGTAGAATATGTATCAGACCCAGTAGTTTCATCAGACTTTATACATGATGAACACACATGTATTTTCGATAGTACAGCAGGAATAG
>FR889099.1:0-8057 GCA_000435755.1 Clostridium sp. CAG:508 | reverse complement strand
AACAGATAGTTTTGTAAAATTAGTTGCATGGTATGATAACGAATGGGGTTATTCAAATAAATTAGTTGATTTAGCTATTTATGTTGCTAGCAAATAATCAAAAGTGATTGAAAATATTCAATCTAATGTGTAGTTACAAAGAAGGGAAAGAAAGTATATATGGAAAAGAAAACAATAAGAGACATAGATACAAAAGAACTAAGAGGAAAAAAAATATTGGTTCGCTGTGACTTTAATGTACCATTAAAAGATGGAGAAATTACAGATGATACAAGAATTAGAGCAGCACTTCCAACAATAAGATATTTGCTAGAAAGTGGAGCAAAGGTAGTCCTTTGCTCACACTTAGGTAGACCAAAGGGAGAAGTAAACGAAAAATACTCAATGAAACCAGTAGCTGAAAGATTATCGGAAGAATTAGACGCAAAAGTAAAATGCGCAGAAGATGTGACAGGACCAAGTGCAAAAGATATGGCTAATGAATTAAAAGAAGGAGAAGCAGGACTACTTGAAAATGTTCGTTTTGATCCAAGAGAAGAAAAAAATGAAGAAAGTTTAGCTATAGAATTGGCTGATTTAATTGGAAATGAAGGCATTTACGTAAATGATGCATTTGGAACAGCACATAGAGCACATGCTTCTACAGAAGGAGTTGCACATCATGTGGATGAATCTGTAGCAGGACTTTTAATGGAAAGAGAAATTGAAAAACTTGGAGCAGTACTTGAAAAACCAGAAGAACCATTTGTTGCAATTTTGGGAGGAGCAAAAGTATCAGATAAAATAGGTGTTATAGAAAACTTAATGCAAAAAGTTCAAACAATAGAAATTGGTGGAGCAATGGCTAACACTTTCTTAAAAGCTAAAGGATATGATATAGGTTCATCTAAATATGAAGAAGACAAAATAGAAGTGGCAAAACAAATAATGAAAGATGCTCTTAATAAAGGTGTAGAAATAATATTACCAAAAGATGCTAGGGTAGCTAAAATAGCAGAAGGTGAAGAGCTAACACCTGAAACAGTAGAATCAGCAGAACATAAAAATGTTAAATTAAATGTAGAAGGCAAAGGAGAATCTTTAGAAGGTTGGCAAATATTAGATGTGGGTGATACTACATTAACATATTTTGCAGATAGACTAGAAAATGCAAAAACAGTAGTATGGAATGGACCTTTGGGATATACAGAAGTTCCAGAATTTGCACAAGGAACAGAAAAAATAGCTAAATATATTTCACATACAAAGGCAAAGTGCGTAATTGGTGGAGGAGATTCAGTTGCAGCTATTCAAAAAATAAAGAAAGCAGCAAAACAAAATGGCGAAGATGTAAAACAAGAATTTAACAATATTTATTTATCAACAGGTGGAGGTGCATCTTTAGAATTTCTAGAAGGCAAAACACTACCAGGAATTGCAGCATTGAATAATAAAGAAAAACAAAAATGCAAATCAGGAGAAAATGGAAATTGCAAAAGCAATGAACAACAAATTGCTGATTAAGAAAAGAGGAAACCAAATGAGAAGAAAAGTTGTTGCAGGAAATTGGAAGATGAATATGCTTCCTAATGAAGCAATGAGCTTTATAAGACAAATTGAAAGTGAAGTAAATAATTCTAAAGCAGAAGTAATTCTTTGTGTACCTTATACAGACCTATTCTATAGTTTGCTTACAGCACAAGATACTAAAATAAAAATAGGAGCACAAAATATGCACTGGGAAGAAAAGGGTGCATATACAGGAGAAATTTCTGGACAGATGCTAAAATGTATTGGCGTTGAATATGTAATTATAGGTCATTCTGAAAGAAGACAATATTTTGCAGAAACAGATGAAACTGTAAATAAAAAGGTAAAAGCAGCGTTATTAAACGGTTTGAAGCCAATAGTTTGTGTGGGCGAAACATTAGAACAAAGGGAACAAGGAAAACAGAAAGAAATTATAACAAATCAAACTCATTTGGCATTAGAAGGACTAAATGAAGAACAATTAAAAAATGTCATGATTGCGTACGAACCAATATGGGCAATTGGAACAGGAAAAACTGCTACATCTGAAGATGCAAACAACGCAATAAAGTCAATTAGAAATCAAATTGAAAAAGACTATGGCAAGAATGTTGCAGAAAATATTATCATACTATATGGTGGTAGTGTTAAACCTGAAAATAGCAAAGAATTATTTTCAATGTCTGACATAGACGGAGGTCTTGTTGGAGGGGCAAGCTTAAAAGCAGAAGAATTTATTAAGATATTATCGATTTAGAAGAAATGGAGAAAAATAATGAACAGAAAACCAATAATGCTAATGATATTAGATGGATTTGGAATAAATGAAAACGAAAAAGGAAATGCAGTTAAATTAGCTAATACACCTAATATTGATAAACTAATGAAAACATGGCCAACTACTCAAATTCACACAAGTGGGTTGGCAGTAGGTTTACCAGAAGGACAAATGGGAAATTCAGAAGTTGGTCATACAAATATAGGTGCAGGAAGAGTTGTATACCAAGATTTAACACGTATTACAAAATCAATTGAAGATGGAGAATTCTTTAGTATTAAAGAATTAACAGCAGCAATTGATAATTGCAAAAAATATAATTCAAAACTTCATATTATGGGACTTCTTTCAGATGGTGGAGTTCATAGTCATATTAGACATTTATTTGCAATATTAGAATTAGCAAAAAGAAAAGACTTTGAAGATGTATATGTACATTGTTTCCTAGATGGAAGAGATACACCACCTGCTTCAGGAGAAAGCTATATTCTACAACTTGAAGAAAAAATGAAAGAAAAAGGTGTAGGAAAGATAGCAAGTATATCTGGTAGATTTTATAGTATGGACAGAGATAAAAGATGGGACAGAGTTGAAAAAGCCTATAAAGCTCTAGTATATGGAGAGGGAGAAAAAGCAACGTCTGCTATTTCTGGAATAGAAGCATCATATCAAAAAGAAGTATTTGACGAATTTGTTGAACCAACAGTTATTTACAATGGTGAAGAACCAATTGCAACAATCGATAATCATGATTCAGTTATATTCTTTAACTTTAGACCAGATAGAGCAAGAGAAATAACAAGAAGTTTAGTTGATCCAGAATTTGATGGCTTTGAAGTAAAGACATTAGACTTGTATTATGTATGTTTCACTCAATATGATGAGACAATACCAAATGTTCAAATTGCATTTAAGCCAGAAGTATTAGTTAATACATTTGGAGAATATGTTTCTAAAAAAGGATTAACACAATTAAGAATTGCAGAAACAGAAAAATATGCACATGTTACATTCTTCTTTAATGGTGGAGAAGAAAAACAATATAAAGGAGAAGATAGAATTTTAATACCATCTCCTAAAGTTCAAACTTATGACCTAAAACCTGAAATGAGTGCTATAGAAGTAACAGACAAAGTTGTCGAAGCAATAAATTCAGACAAGTATAATTGCATTATATTAAATTATGCTAACCCAGATATGGTGGGCCATACAGGAAGTCTAGAGGCTGCAATTAAAGCAATTGAAACAATTGATGGATGTGTAGAAAGAGTTGTTGAAGCAATGGCAGAAAAACAAGGAGTAATCTTAATGACAGCTGACCATGGAAATGCAGAACAAATGATAGATTATAAAACTGGAGAGCCACACACAGCACATACTACGAATCCAGTCCCACTAGTTTTAATAGGAATGCAAGGCGTAAAATTAAAAGAAGGTAAACTTGCAGATTTAGCACCAACAATGTTAGATATTATAGGACTAGAAAAACCTGAAGAAATGACAGGAAATAGTCTTATTGAAAAATAACAAAAAAGAAAGGAAGGATAATCATGAAAGATTATTTAGAAATTGAAAGTGTAAGAGCATTAGAAGTATTAGATTCAAGAGGAAATCCAACTGTACAAGTAGAAGTTGTAACAGAAGGAGGATTTTCAGGAGTTGCTATGGTTCCATCAGGAGCATCAACAGGAAGCTTTGAAGCAGTTGAATTAAGAGATGGAGATAAAGAAAGATACTTGGGAAAAGGTGTATTAAAAGCAGTTGAAAATGTAAATGAAGTTATTAGCAAAGAAATTGAAGGAATGAACGTATATGAACAAGCTAAAATAGATGCTACAATGATTAAACTTGATGGAACAGAAAATAAAGGCAAATTAGGTGCAAATGCTATGCTTGGAGTTTCTTTAGCAGTAGCAAAAGCAGCAGCAGCTTCATTAGGAATGAGCCTATATAACTACATTGGAGGAGTAAATGCAAAAGAATTACCAGTTCCAATGATGAACATTATGAATGGTGGAAAACATGCAGACAGTTCTTTAAGTGTACAAGAATTTATGATTATGCCAGTTGGAGCTAAAACATTTAGTGAATGTATGAGAATGGGTGTAGAAGTATACCATAACTTAAAGAAAGTATTAAAATCAAAAGGATATTCAACAGGTGTTGGAGACGAAGGCGGATTTGCTCCAAATTTAGGAAGCGAAGAAGAAGCAGTAGAATTAATTATAGAAGCAATCAAACAAGCTGGATATAAACCAGGAGAAGATGTATGCTTAGCACTAGACGTTGCAGCAACAGAAATGTTTGATGAAGCTAAAAAAATAGGAAAAGACGGATATTATTTTTGGAAAACTGATGAATTTAAAACAAAAGATCAAATGATAGACTTTATAGTTGAATTAGCAGAAAAATATCCTATAATCTCAATTGAAGATGGTTTGGCAGAAGAAGACTGGGAAAGCTGGAAAAAACTAACTGAACGTATTGGAAACAAAGTTCAATTAGTAGGAGATGACTTATTTGTAACAAATATGAAGAGATTACAAAAAGGAATTGACAACAACACAGCAAATAGTATATTAATTAAATTAAACCAAATTGGAACATTAACAGAAACATTAGATGCAATTGAACTAGCAAAGAGAAATGGATATACAGCAGTTGTATCACATAGAAGTGGTGAAACAGAAGACACAACATTAGCTGATGTTGCAGTTGCAACAAATGCAGGACAAATTAAAACTGGTGCACCATGCAGAACAGATAGAGTTGCTAAATATAACAGACTATTGAATATTGAAGCAGAATTAGGAGATGTAGCAGTATTTAGAGGTCGTAAAGCTATAAAATAATGTTACTTAGTGTGAAAAATACCCTTGGTATTTTTCACACTACTACATAAATATTCTGGGGTATCGCCAAGCTGCTGTGGCTGTTCGAAGCTTTAGCTGAGTTACAGCATCAGTATGCAGGGAGCGATAGCGAGTCGCTGGTAAGTAAACTTGCTCGTGACTAAAATTTAAAATATTCTGGGGTATCGCCAAGCGGTAAGGCATCGGACTCTGACTCCGACATTCCTGTGTTCGAATCACAGTACCCCAACCAATATTATAAAAAGGTAGGTAATAAAAATGAATGAGAAAATGTTTGAAATTATGAAAAATAAACCAGGCTTTATTGCAGCGCTAGACCAAAGTGGTGGAAGCAGTAGCAAAACTTTAAAAAATTATGGAATAGAAGAAAGTGAATATAGCTCAGAAGAAGAAATGTTTAACTTAATCCATGAAATGAGAAAAAGAGTATTCACAAGTAAAGCATTTACAAATGACCATATAATAGGAGCAATATTATTTGAAAAAACAATGCTTTCAAAAGTAAATGGCCAATTTACAGCTGATTATTTATGGAACGAAAAACAAATTGTTTCATTCTTAAAGGTTGATAAAGGTTTAGCAGAACAAGCAAATGGAGTAAAATTAATGAAGGAAATACCAGAGCTTGACGAAGAATTAAAAGAAGCAAATGAAAAAAATATTTTTGGAACAAAAATGAGATCAGTTATATATGAGCCAAATGAAGAAGGAATAAAAGCAATTGTTAAACAACAATTTGAATTAGCAGAAAGAATTTGCAATGCAGGATTAGTTCCAATTATAGAACCAGAAGTTGATATAAATGCACCAGAAAAGGAAAAATGCGAAGAAATATTAAAAAATGAAATCAAAAAACAACTAGATTCTTGGGATGAAAGTAAAAAAATAATGTTCAAATTTACAATTCCAACTAGAGCTAACCATTATCTTGATTTATATGACTATAGCTGTGTTGTAAGAATAGTAGCTCTGTCTGGAGGATATGACATAGAAGAAGCAGTAGAATTACTTGCTAAAAATAATAAAATGATAGCAAGCTTTTCAAGAGCATTATTACAAGATTTAAATGTTCATCAAACACAAGAAGAATTTGATCAAAAATTAAATGATGTAATTATAAAAATATATAATGCATCAATTACCTAACACAAAAAAACCAACTCGTAATGAGTTGGTTTTTTATGTTATATTTTATTTCTTTAATTCACTTAAACGTTTAATTCTTATAATAACAAATACTATTGTTGCACTAACTAAAATCACAAATAATGTGTTGTAAATTCCGGTTTGAGGAATAGGATTTTCAGTAATAGTGTTATCAGGAACTTTTACATCATTAATTACTAATTTTACCTTTGGAGAAACATCTGAGTTTGAATTGCCTTTTCCATCAACTGTTTCAAAATTAATATCTACTTTAGTATTAGTAGGAAGAATCTTATCAACAATTTCTTCATTATATTCATCCTTTAAAGTTAATTTATAACTTAAAGTAGCAACTTCGCCTTCTTTTAATAATTCTATTTCCCATGTAATACTATTATCAGAAAAATCTACTTCAGCAGAAACTTTACCGATATTAGGTGATTTTACATACTCGAAATTAAAGTTTTCAAGAATTTCTCTTGGAAAGTAATCTTTAACAACAATATTTTTTAATGTATTATCTTTAGAATATGTTATTTTATTAAATATATCTGTGTTAACAGTTTTAGACAAATTAGTGTAATCTATATAATAGAAGTTACCAGCAGTAGGAGTAGAAGTGGTACCAAAAATCTCTTCAGCAAGTTCACGATAAGTCATATTTCTTGAACCATCAGCAATTGTTGGAGCAGATGGATTTTGAACATTACTTTCAGATAATCCCATTAAAACAGGAAAGATATTGTAACCTTTGTTTTTTAATTCAACTAATTTATTTTTAGTATTAGTAGCAACAACTCCAGAATATGTCAAAGTAGTATTAGTATCTAAGCAAAGATTAGGTACACCATCTGAAATTAAAACAATATATTTTTGAGAATCTGTATTATTTGTGAAATTCTTTTCTGCTATAGCTAAACCTGCTTCAATGTTTGTGTAAGGTCCTTCTGTTGTAGTATAATTAGTAATTGTATTTTGAACAGTATCTTTAGAATCTGACAAACTTAATAAAAGTTTAGCATCATTTTCTGTTCCTAAAGTAGAACCTAAATTAACACTAGAAAAACTAACAATACCAATTTTAGCATTTTCATAATGATCAAACAATGCATTTACAAAAGAAGTAGCTGTTTCTGCGACATATTGTCTCTTTTCTTTACCTTCGTAAGTTGAAGTCATACTATGAGAATTATCCAATACTAAAAACATTTCTATAGGTTTAGTAAGATTTTCTTGTTCCATAATATTCTTTAAAGTTAAAGTGATGGTTGCTTCTTTTTTGTTAGCATCAAATTCAGTAAGTTCTTTAGTAAATTTCCCCTTATCTTTTAAATTAATTTCACAAATGCTTTTATCAACTACGCTCATAGTTGTTTTACTAGCACTTACAGTAGCAGCAAAACTAGAACTACATAGTGAAAACAAAAATGTGAATATACAAAAAATACTTAAAATCTTTTTATTCATAAATTTCAATCTCCTTTGTTTTAAACTACATATTTATTATACAATAAAAATAAGGGAAATTCAACAAATCCATACAATAAAAAGAAAATAATGGTTACTGGATAATGGTTTTTAATAGAAAAATCGTTCAAATCTGCCAGTCTGTAATATTAATGTAAATTTGTTAAGTGATAATAAATCAAGTGTAAGTATATAGACACCGTTGAAAATATGCAAGAAAAAATAAATGTCGGAAAAAGACGATAGAAATTAAAGAAAAGTATTGAAAATAAAAAAATGTTATG
>FR889098.1:71333-71491 GCA_000435755.1 Clostridium sp. CAG:508 | reverse complement strand
ATAATTAGCAAGTGTTTTGGCTGATTTTACACCAACATGTCTTATTCCAAGCGAATTTATAACTCTATATAAATCTCTTGTTTTGCTCTCTTCAATTGCATTCATTAAGTTCTGTGCAAATTTTTTACCATTTTTCTTTAATGATTTAAAGTCTTCTA
>FR889098.1:70961-71276 GCA_000435755.1 Clostridium sp. CAG:508 | reverse complement strand
CCGCAATGTTTGATATTAGTTTCCTTTCTATTAATTCTCCAATAATAGCTTCTCCAAGTCCATCTATGTTCATTGCATCTTTAGAAGCAAAATGAATAATACTTCTGTATAGTTTAGCTGGACATTCAACTCCTATACATCTAACTACTGCTTCTCCTTCTTCTCTTACTGCCTCTGCTCCACAGACCGGACAAGTACTTGGCATTTCAAATTTCTTTTCTGTACCATCACGTTTTCTTTTATTTACTCCAACTACTTCTGGAATAACATCTCCAGCTTTTTGAATAATAACTCTATCACCTATTCTAATGTCGT
>FR889098.1:70407-70950 GCA_000435755.1 Clostridium sp. CAG:508 | reverse complement strand
TCTATCACCTATTCTAATGTCGTTTTGTTTAATATAGTCTTCGTTGTGAAGAGTAGTTTTTGAAATTTTAGAACCTGCTACATATACTGGCTCCAAAATAGCCATAGGTGTGATTGCTCCTGTTCTACCTACTTGACAAATAATGTCTTTTAACAAAGTTTCCTTTTTCTCAGGTGGATACTTGTAAGCCACCGCCCATCTTGGTGTCTTATATGTTGTTCCAACCTTTTCTCTTAGCTCTAAATCATTTACCTTTACAACTGCACCATCTATACCAAAATCTAAATCATTTCGCATATTTCCAATGTCTTCAATTGCCTGTCTAACTTCTTGCATATTATTGCACAATATTTTTACTGGGTTAACATTAAAACCTAATTTTTCTAGATATAGTAAACTTTCGTAATGTGTTTCAAATTTAATATCATCGCATTTTTGCACATTAAATACATAAATATCTAATGGTCTTGAAGCTGTGATTTTGCTATCTAATTGTCTTAATGAACCTGCCGCTGCGTTTCTTGCGTTTGCAAATTGCTCTTG
>FR889098.1:58424-70298 GCA_000435755.1 Clostridium sp. CAG:508 | reverse complement strand
AGTTATAGAAATAGGCTCTTTTAGTTCTTTTGGTACATGCTTTATGGTTGCAATGTTCTGTGTTACATCTTCTCCAACTATTCCATTTCCTCTTGTTGCACCTTTATAAAATTTACCATTTCTATATTCAATAGCTGAAGATAAACCATCTATTTTTGTTTCCACTACATAATTTAGTGGTCTATTATATAGTTCTGCAGCTTTTTTCATTTTTTCATCAAAGTCTTCAATTTCTTCAAATGTGAACACATCTTGAAGGCTTTGTAATGGCACTTCATGTGTAACCTTTTCGAAGCCTTTTTTTATGCTTCCCACACCAACTCTTTGAGTTGGTGAATCACTTGTTATTAGCTCTGGATATTCTTTTTCTATTTGCTTTAATTCTCTCATAAGCATATCATATTCATAATCACTAACAACTTGTTCATCATCAAAATATTTCTTTGTGTAATATTGTAATAATGGCTTTAGTTCTTCCGCTCTTTTCTTTGCTTGTTCAAATTCCATAACTCTACCTCTACATTGAATCTTTAAATAATTCTTTTCCGTTTTTTACATATTCCCAACCTGAGAATATTGTTGCTACTACTGATACGCTCATCATTAGCGTAACTAGTAAATTGATTCCAAATGCATAGCCTGTTAAGTTTCCATTGAATATAGTTCCATATGGGTTTGGATCAATGAATGCTAATATAACTGCTATCATTTGTGTTACAGTCTTCATTTTTCCCCATATACTTGCTGCTATTACATTTCCTTCTTTTTGTACTGCCACTAGTCTGTATCCAGACACAATAAATTCTCTAAATATAACTATAATTGGAATCCATGCTGGCAAGTGTCCAAATTCTACTAACATAATCATTGCTGCTATTACTACTATTTTATCAGCAATTGGGTCTAAAAACTTTCCAAATGTAGTTATTTGGTTTCTTGACCTTGCAATATGTCCGTCAAGTTTATCTGTTATAGCTGCTATTATAAATATTAAATCCACTAGCAAATATGTAATTGGTATTCCCCATAAATCTCCCTTTATTCCTAAAAATGGAATTATTACCATTATTGGTACTAAAATAATTCTTAATATTGTTAATTTGTTTGGTAAATTCATAACTTCCTCCATAAAAAATATAATGTACTAATTTTTACTTAGTACATTATATATATAATTTTCAAAAAAATAAATAGATTTTTAATTTTTTTATTATCTTTTATGCTCTTGGGTGTGCTTTTTGATATATATCTTTTAAACCTGGGTCTTGGAATTGCATATATACTTGTGTTGAAGATATATCAGAATGTCCAAGCATTGTTTGTATTGCTTTTAAGTCTGCACCATTTTGTAATAAATGTGTTGCAAATGAATGTCTTAATACATGTGGTGTAATATCTTTTGTAATATGTGCTTGTTCTTTATAATATTTAACTATTTTCCAGAAACCTTGTCTTGTTAATCTTTGACCATTTACATTAACAAATAATGCTTTTTCTTTTTCATTTCTTATTAGTATTGGTCTTGCTTCATCTATATATTCTTTTAATGCTTTTAATGATAATGAACCTAAAGGAATATTTCTTTGTTTTGAACCAACTCTACATATTACATATTCACCCTCAAGATTAACATCTTCTATATTTAAGTTTATTATTTCTGTTACTCTCATCCCTGTTGCATAAGCAAATTCTAACATTGCTTTATCTCTAGTTCCCTTTAAATCAACGTCTTTTGGTTGTTCTAGTAGTAGTTCTACTTCTTGTGCTGTAAGAACGCTTGGAACTCTTTTTTCTATTTTTGGAGACTGAACATCTTCAGTTGGATCATTTTTTATTTTTTTATTTCTTATTGAAAATTGGTAAAAAGATCTAATTGATGCTAAATTTCTAGATATTGTAGATGGTTTCTTTCCAATTTGCTTTAAGTAATTAAGATAGGCTTTTATATCTTCTTTTGATACTTTTGCATAATTTATACCATTTTCTTCAAGGTAGTTTTGGTATTGTATTATGTCTCTTTTGTATGATTGTAATGTGTTGTCTGATAATTTCTTTTCATTTTGTAAAAATTCCAAAAAAAGTTTAACTTGTTTTTCCATTTTTAGCTCCCCTATCTTGTATATTTAATTTTCAAAACATATTATGTCGATTTACATAAGTTATATCAAAATAATTAACAATTGTAAATAGATTTGTCAAAAATTCTTTAACTTTTTAATATTATAAATATGATTTGCATAGCACTAGTAAATTAGCTGACAAATATGTTTCTATTATTGACGAGATTGCAAGTATTGCTAACATAGCTAACGAAAATATTGTGTGTCTAATAATTTCTATTTTTATATTTTCTCGTCTCTTATCTTTCATTATTGATTTATATAATTTTATTCCACTTACTGCTAGTGCAATAATGCATGGAATTGCTATCAAATTTTGTAGTAACATACTAGTTGCAAAGAATAACATTCCTTTGCCTGTTCCCCATATTTTAATAACTGCTGAAATTGTATATCCTAAGCAAAAGCCCCTAAATGCAACTATGCCAAGTACTACTGGTATTCCTATAACTGTAGAGCCTACAAACCACATAAGAAAAACTAACAAAAGATTATTACCTAGCGATTTTTTAAGCAGTTCTCCACTGTTTACAGATTTTCCATCTTTTAAAGCTCCTATAAAGCTTTGTATATATGTTTGTATATCTTGTGTTTGTGCTTCACTCATATTATTTACAAAAATTACTCCTAGAGTAATTCCTATTAATAATATAATTGAAACCATTATGTATGCTTTTAAATTTTCTGCTATATGATTTTTTATAACCTCAGTGATTCTAGATGTTTTCTTAGGTATTACTCTCATTTTAAACCTCATTTCATTATAAGTATTTATACATAATGTCTATTCAATAAAATGAAATTTAGAACTAATTGTATTAACCTACTGTCAACTTGCCATATACTCCACCGCCACCAGCTTGAATAGTGGCTTTTCCTTCTCTTGCTGCTACTATTGTTTTTGCAACTTTCTCTCCTACAACTGCTTCTATATCGTCTTCTGATAATTTATGTAGAATGTTCATTTCTGTCTCAAATGTGTTTAATAGTTTATCTATTGTTTTACTTCCTAATCCAGGAATAAATGTTAATGGTACTTGATAAACATATGGTGGTCTATCGGCAGGACTTATGCTTTTTTCTTTGTCTCTTATACTTACGATTCTATCTAGCACTCCCATTGTAATATTTGTTCCATGGCATTCTGGACATTCAAATATTGGTGGTTCTCCTTCAATTGGTTTATCACAAGTTTCACAATATGTTCTGTGATATTTACCAAGTTTTGGGTCTAACCCATAATTACATAATATTTTTCTACCATCTTCATTTTTCAAAGCTTTTAATAGCTCTTTAAATGAAATATCTTCTACTAATATTTTATTGTATTCTCTTGCTATTTTAGGTAAAGAATGTGCATCAGAATTTGTTATAAATGTTCTAGTTTCTAATTCAGATATTTGATCAGCAAGTTCAGTATCTGCACTCAACCCTAATTCTATTGCAAATATCTTATTAAATTTTTCTTTGAAAATTCTTTCTAAACGACTTGTACAATTTCCATAAAAGCTTTTATGTGGTGT
Source organism: Clostridium sp. CAG:508 (assembly GCA_000435755.1). Taxonomy (GTDB): domain Bacteria; phylum Bacillota; class Clostridia; order TANB77; family CAG-508; genus CAG-273. The sequence continues at coordinate 66,655 of FR889098.1, read as the reverse complement.
AAAAGCATGTGCTGGTATTAGTACTCCATTAAACTTTTCTACTATATCAACTAGTTCATATGCTGATATACAAGCTCTTTGAGAACTTAAAGTTATGTTTTTAATGTATTTACTCATCTCTTTTGAAAATGCTTTTATATCTGCTAAGCTTGGGAAATAGCATAGGTTGTGTGCACTACCAGTTTTTCCATTATCGTTTATTTCTGCTGTTTCTATCTCACTGCCTAAAATTATACATACTTTGTCTTTATATATAATTCCACCATCTTTTATTTCATAAGCTTCACCAGTTTTTAAAAATTCTTCTATGTCTTCTATAACATAAGGTGATGCACAGTCTATAATTCCAACTATTTGTATTCCTTTTCTCTCAGCACATTCTTTTGCAATATTAGCAAAGTTTAGACTTCTTGCTGCTGTTATTTTTATTGGCTTTCCTTTTTCACTTCTTCCTATATGTACATGTAAATCTGCAAACATTTCTTGCATTATATATTCCCTCCTTACCTAATTTACCTCAAAAAAAGATTGGTATATAGCCAATCTTTTAGCTCTTTTCTTAAGTAAACTTTTAATCTATAAATTCTCTGTTCATATCTTTTCTTATGCTATCAGCATTTATATTCTCTGCTTCTTCTTGTTTTATTGTCTGCTCTTTTATTTTATCATATTTCTTTTCCAATATAGATTCTCTAATTCTTCTATCTAAGTCTACCATTGCTTTTATTGCAGGAATATTACTTTCTGTATCAATACTATTAATTTCATTGGCCACCACTTGTATAGCTGGTTGTTTTATTTGACTCATACCAACACCTCCTGCATTTCATTTACAAATTGTTTGAATTTTTGTAAATATCTATTGTTTTTATCTTTTAAATTCCTATATTCCAATAAAACTAAAGCTTCGTCCACTTTAAATGCAATTCTCTCTGGCCTATCTAAAAGCATACCACCAAAATTATCAACTAATTCTAGTACATCACTTTCTTTTTCTCTTATAGCATTTCCACTATATCTATTAACTTCTTCACATATTTTACAAAATCTATTTGAAAACCCTAATTTTGATAGGTATTCTGCTCCTTCTTTAGCATATGTTTTTATCTTTTCTAAGTCTTGTGGGCCTTTTCCTTTTTTACAATTGCACAGCAAACAAGCTGTTAAAACAAGGTTTTCATCTAAATCGATATCTGTATTTTCTAAAAATAATTTAGCAAGATATGTTTTGAAAATAACAGATTTATCAAAAAATATTCCTGTTTTTAGCTGTAAATAATGCATTATTTCCATTTTTTTTATCCAGTCTTTTTCAGATAAAATATAATCTGCAAAAGTTTCCATGTGAATTACTCCTTTTTTATGGAATTTTCTTGCGTAATTTAAAAACTTTCTACTTATTTACATTATATGTTAGTTATTTGTTTAATTCAATATTGTTACACAAATGTAATATAAATGTAAAGTAATTGTAAAAAACTTCTATTAGTTTTCACTAAATAGAAGTTTTTCGATTTGCTGTTCTAATGTCTCATCATTAATAAGAGTATTATCACAATTTTGTATATAAAATTCATTTGGATGTTGTGCATTAAGCCTTGCAATTGCATGTTCTTTATCAATATTATCACGTTTAATAATTCTTTTGATTTGTAAATTTCTATCTTCTGAAATTACAGCAATTGTTTTGTCACATATCTCTTGTAAATTCGCCTCTAAAAGAAGTGGTGCATCTATTGCAATTATATTATTATTACTTTTTGCAATTTGTTCTTTTATTTCATTTTTTATATACTTAAATGTTATATTGTTCAATTCATCTCTTTTTTCTGGGTTCGAATAAATAATATTAGCCAGTTTTCTTCTGTTTAGTTCTCCATCTTCTAGCAAAATATCGTCTCCAAAGTTTTGTATAATTTCTTGTAGATAGTTTGTTCCCTGCTTTGATAATTGTTTTGCAATTTTATCTGCATTTATAGTTTGAGAACTATATTTTCTCTCCAATATTTCACATACAGTACTTTTCCCTGCACCCGAACTACCTGTAATACCTAAAATCATTTTATTTTTTTACCTCTTTCAAATCTGTACTGGTTACTATTTTACTAGTATAATCTAAGTTAGACCATGAGTCTTTTTCATATCCTAAGGTATATACATTTGTTGCATAAATGTCTATTGCTAACATTTCTTTTAGCACCTTATTTTTGCTATTATCCATAAATTCTTTAACAGACGTTACTAAATTTATCTTAGGATTTTTGGCTTTTATTGCTGAAATTAGTTTTTTGCCTTTCTCACTATATCCGAGAATTCTTGTATATGGCACTGTTTTTCTTGCTGTTTCCATCATTTTTTTATCTATGCCAAGTAATGCATATATTAATACTCTCTGTATTCTAGTTTGTGTATACCTCTTAGATTTTACCATATTAACTAAGTCTATTATATTGTTACAAGAATTAGCAGCATTTTTTATAGCATTTTCTAAGCCTTCTGAAACATCTGGCAATTGTTCTATTTCTTTTATAGACATTTTTCTTAATATATATATGATTTCCTTTTGAAATTTAGACAAATCTAATACATAATGTCCTTTTCTTAGTTCTTGAGCTAATAAAATATATGAGCTTCTTGGAATAACTTTAATAATATCGTCGAATTGCCTTGTTGCAATCATTTTGCGTATTGCAGTGGCACTAGCAAAATCATCTACTATGATTTCGTCATGATATAGTACTTTTTCTCTTTTTATTCCAATTGGTTTTAATGGACTTTTCAATTTTTTTAGTGCTTTTAAATACTCTATCCCTAATATGTTGTTTGAGCCACTTAAAACATTTGCATATCTTTTAATATCATTTAAATACATCATTAATGCATTTTCTCTTGCTCTTGGGAAAGATACCCCTTTGCTTAGCTCATGGCTTAACATAGTAACATATTCTTTCGGTTCTTGATATAAAACATTGGCAATATTATTTAGTGTTGCCAAATCTTTTGCTTCTATTCCAAAAGAAAGTGTATCAACAATTCCTAAGGAATCTAATATTTTTATAGCACCTTCGGCAAAGTTTTCTGCACTTGAAGTAGCATATATTGTAGGCAATTCAATTACTAAGTCTGCGCCTTGTGCAATAGCCATCTTAGCTTTAGTCCATTTATCTATTATAGAAGTGTTTCCTCTTTGAACAAAATTTCCTGAAATCACGCACACTACATAATCAGCTTCAGTTTGTTCAACAGATTCTCTTATGTGATACAAATGTCCATTATGAAATGGATTATATTCTGCAATAATTCCAAGTACCTTGCTCATTTTTACCCCCTTTTTTTATTTTATTATTGACTTGTCTTAGTTTATGTTATAATATCATAAAAAGTAATAATTTACAATGTTTAAAGGAGAATTTATTAATGGATAAAGTTATAATCTATACTGATGGAGCTTGTAGTGGAAATCCCGGTCCAGGTGGATGGGGATCCATTTTGATGATGGGTGAAAATAGAAAAGAGATTTCTGGTGGTAAAAAGGATACTACTAATAATGTTATGGAATTGACTGCTGTAATTGAAGCTTTAAAACTTTTGAAGAGACCTTGCAAAGTGGATTTATATAGTGATAGTGCTTATGTAGTAAATGCATTTTTACAAAATTGGATTTTGGGCTGGATTAAGAATGGTTGGAAAAATTCTAGTAAAGAAGAGGTTAAAAATAAAGAGCTTTGGCAAGAGTTATTTTCCTTAACTAAAATTCACGATGTCACTTTTCATAAAGTAAAAGGTCATGCTGATAACGAATATAATAATCGTTGTGATGAGCTTGCACGTAATGCAATTAAAAATTTATAACGCTTAAAGCTAAAAGCCAGTTAGTGATACCCAACTGGCTTTTGATTTTATTATTTATTTTTTTCTTTTTTTAACTTTTCTTTGACTTTATCAGCTTGTTTCGCTATCTCTCCTTTTAGCTCTCCTGCTTTATCTGTTATATCACTTCTTACTTCATTTGCTTTATTAACTATATCTCCTTTTATTTCTTTTGTCTTTTGTTTTATTTGTTCTTTTCTTTCTTTTATTATTGCTGTCAATTCCGGAAAGGCTTCTACTAATCTTCTATTTAATGGTGATTTGCTCTTTAAAAATTCTCTTACTTTTCTAGATATTTCGTCTGTACTGTCTTTTGGATTTTCTTTATCAAATTTCGTAGTTGCTTTTCTTACATTAGATATTACTGTAAGTGAAATTATTAGGTCTAATGTAAATAGTACAGCTACAACTACAGCTATGATATTTATTACATTTGTTGAAACCTTAGATAAATTATCAAATATAAATGGATTTATTACATATATTAAAACTAGCCCCAGAATTCCAAAAGGAACTATCGTTTCTAAGCAAACTCTTCCATTTATATTAAATTTATTATTGCTATAGTCCCACCAACGTGCATTAAATATTTTTTCCATTAAATAACTTGTTAAGTATTCTAGTACACCACAGATAAGTATTGCAGTACTAAATAACGCGACAGGATGATTAGCCAAGTTAGATAATGTTAAAGTTATTAAAACTCCTCCACAGCCATATATCGGACAATATGGTCCGATTAAAAATCCTCTATTTGAAAATTTATGTTTTTGTACCAATTGAAGTGTTACTTCCATTATCCAGCCTATTATTGCTAAAATTATGAAATATAAAAAGTATATGCTTATACTATATTGCATTGTTTTATCTCCTTAATGTTATGATAGACTATATTATAACCAGTTATGGCAAAAATTACAATACCTAAATTTATTTAAAATTTTATTTACTTTTGTCGAAAAACGTAGTATAATAAATTTTATGATGCTAGAAGCATTAAATTTTATATTTTTGGAGGTTTACCACATGCAAGCAGGAAGGCTTACCTTGTTGGAGCGGTTAGAGTATCGCTCTCAGACCGGCAGTACCACTGCTGAGCTCAACCTGTACCCTCGTCAGGCAAAGAAACTTAACGATGAAGGTTTTTCTCTTAAAAAAATATCTCCCGTTTATGGCAGATATGGCCAGCACCGTTATCACATTTCTTGGCGAGAAGCAGTTGTTAACACCACCGCCTACAATCTTCTTATGGTGGCGGTAGAAAACAATGAGCAACTACGAGAAGAAATTGCTTCTGAAACAGTTGCCCCTATCAAACCGCCTTACAATTATTCGTAAGGTTTTATCCAAAAAGACTTTCCCCTCTGGATATTTCCAGAGGGGAATTCTTTTTATATCATTTTTTCAAGTTCTTTTATCTTATCTCTAATTTCAGCTGCTTTTTCAAATTCCATTTCTGCTGCATATTTAAGCATCTCGTCAGTAAGCTTATTGATTATGTCTTGTACATTTGCTTCTTTGTCCAGCTTATATTCTTCTTGTATATCAGCAACATAACTTGCTTTTATTGTATCTCTGATAGATTTTTGTATTGTTTGTGGAGTAATTCCATGTTCTTCGTTATACTGCATTTGAATTTTTCTTCTTCTGTTTGTTTCACTAATTGCTTTTTCCATACTGTCAGTTAATTCGTCTGCATACATTATAACTTTTCCATCTGTATTTCTTGCAGCACGTCCTATTGTTTGAATTAATGAACGCTCTGAACGTAGAAATCCTTCTTTATCTGCATCTAATATAGTTACTAATGAAACCTCAGGAATATCTAATCCCTCTCGTAAAAGGTTAATTCCAACTAAGACATCAAACTCACCCAATCTTAGGTCACGTATAATTTCCATTCTTTCTAGTGCTTTAATATCCGAGTGCATATATTTTACTTTTATATCCAAACTTGCCAAATAGGCTGTTAAATCTTCTGCCATTTTTTTAGTTAATGTTGTTACTAACACTCTCTCATGTTTTTCTACTCTTTCATGAATTTGTTCTATTAAATCATCTATTTGATTTGATACAGGCTTAACATCTATTTTAGGGTCTAGCAAGCCTGTTGGTCTTATAATTTGCTCAACAACATTTTCTTTTGAATGCTCTTTTTCATATTCGGCTGGTGTTGCACTAACAAATACAACTTGATTTATTCTTTGTTCAAACTCTTCAAATTTTAAAGGTCTATTATCAAAGGCTGATGGAAGCCTAAAACCATAATTCACTAAAGATTCTTTTCTTGCCCTATCTCCATTGTACATTGCTCTTACTTGCGGGATTGTAGCATGTGATTCATCTATTAGTAATAGAAAATCTTTTGGAAAATAGTCAAATAAAGTGTATGGTGCACTTCCAGGCTCTCTACCACTTATATGTCTTGAATAATTTTCTATGCCTTGACAAAAGCCAGTTTCTCTCATCATTTCAATGTCAAAGTTTGTTCTTTCTTCTATTCTTTGAGCTTCTATTAGTTTATTATTATCTTTAAAATATTTTACTCTTTCTTTTAGTTCCTCTTGTATTGTTACAATTGCCTTTTCCATTTTGTCTGCAGTTGTTGCATAATGAGAATTTGGGAATATCATAATATGTTGCCTTGTACTTATTGCTTTACCTGTTAAAGGATTGATTTCAGAAATCTTTTCAACTTCATCTCCCCAAAATTCCACTCTAATTGCAGTTTCACTTTGGTCTGATGGGTATATCTCAACAATATCCCCCTTTGCTCTAAATGTACCTCTTTTAAATTCAAGTTCACTTCTGGTATATTGCATATTTATGAGTTTTTTTAACACTGTATTTCTTTCAATTTTCATACCTGGCCTTAAAGATATTGTTAAGTTCTCATAGTCAATTGGGTCTCCTAGACCATAAATGCATGAAACTGATGCAACTATTATTGTATCTCTAGTTTCAAATAAAGAAGCTGTTGCTGAATGACGTAACTTATCTATTTCATCGTTTATAGAAGCATCTTTTTCGATATACGTATCTGATTGTGGTATATACGCTTCTGGTTGGTAATAGTCGTAATATGATACAAAGTACTCAACATTATTTTCAGGGAAAAACTCTTTAAATTCGGAATAAAGTTGCCCTGCTAAAGTTTTATTATGTGCTAAAACCAAAGTTGGTCTCTGTACTTTTTCAATTATATTGGCCATAGTAAAAGTTTTTCCAGACCCAGTTACTCCTAACAAGGTCTGAAACTTCTTACCTTCTTTTATTCCGTTGCTTAAATATTCAATTGCTTGTGGTTGGTCACCTGTTGGCTTATACTCTGAGTGTAACTTAAACATTTTTACTCCTCTTTATTTTTTGCTTTTTATTAACTCTTCATATATTTGGTAGCTTTCATTCCAATGTTGATAATTACTATCTTCTTTGTGATTAGGAAGATTGTATTGTTTTATTGTTTCTTCCAACTTTTGAGTAACTATATCTGCACCATATATATTTAAATGATATCCATTATCTCTGGTATTTTTCTTCCAATCAAAATCAGATGAATTATAATCAATAAATGTTAAATTTCTTTCTTCTGCATATTTAGCACATGCTTCATGTTTTGATTGATTCCATGCTCTTATTGTTGGAACATAAATTAATAATACTTCTGTATTATTTTGTTTGCATAATTCAAGTATTTTATCTAAATATTCACTTGCATTGTCTGGAATGCTCTCAAATTGTTGTTTGTTTTTATCTTTTAGTCCTTGTCCTTTTTTCGGTTTTTTATATGGGTCAATTTTCTTATTTAATTCATATCCTTTAAATGGAACATTATCATTTGTGTATGCTTGCTTCAACTCTTCCTTAGTTAATTCACTCCATCTTGAATGAAATCTAATAACTGGAAACACAAAACTAATTTTAGCTTTTAAAGAATTATTAAACACAGGATCATTTATCATTTCCAATTTATTTATGCTCATTGGCATATTGTCTGTGCCTTCTCTTATATATTTTTTATATCCATCTCCTGTTTCAAAACAAAAGTCCATATTTATAATTGCTAATTTAGGAGATTGCCTTTTATAGAAGTCTTTTAACATATAATATGCTGTCCATGTAGTTTGTTTAGATATTCCTATATGATATGTAGTTGTTCCCATATCATTCCATAATTTCATAGTAGATACCCCACTAGCATATAGGTCACTACTACCTATTCCAACTATATCAATTGCATCTTTTGGTTCTGTATAAATTCCTTTTACACGTCTTGTTGCTCCACCATGCATATTATTGTACCATTTTGGTGTAAATATTGGGCTTATTATATACATAATAATTGCTAATATGACACAAAA
>FR889098.1:49451-58394 GCA_000435755.1 Clostridium sp. CAG:508 | reverse complement strand
CTAATATGACACAAAATATAGTACCTTTAGTAAGGAACTTTACAATGTCTTTTATGCTACTTTTAGTTTCTTTGTTATTATCCATTTCCTTACCTCCTAAAATTGTCCATATATAAAGTTTGATGCAACATAACCAGGTCCATATATTCCAAATATTAATATAGATAATAATATTCCATAATATAGTATCCATCTAAAGAATATATTTTTCTTTGCTATACTCTCTCTTATGTTTACACCTTTTTCTTGTATTATTGATATAATTAGCATAATTAATACACCTACAGCTATAACTATAAAGTCTGCAGGTTTTATTCCTATACTATATAATGCTTTGTTTGTAATCATTCCTATGTTGTCCATATTAAGCATAGACATAAACATTGTAAATGCATCTTTTAATCTGTGTGCACGGAAAATAAGCATGCCTATTAATACAAATAATGTGGTTCTTGTCATTTGTATTAATTTATACCACCATGCTTCTTTGTTTATTTTTAATTTGGTTATTATTTTATTAAACAATGGTTCAAATAATAATCCTAGCATCATTATAATGTAATAATATAATCCATAAAATACATACTTCCAGCTAGCGCCATGCCATAGCCCATTTCCAAACCATACGAAAAATAGTGCAAATGCTGCAGGCACAAATTTTGCTACAAACTTTCCTAATTTTTTAGCTTTTTCTGTAAGTTTTATACACGCACCAGAAAATGAAACAGGATAAAATACATAATCTTTTAACCATGTTCCTAAAGTAATATGCCACCTTCTCCAAAATTCTTGAACAGATTTTGAGAAAAATGGTCTTTTAAAGTTTTCTGCCATATTTATTCCAAGTACTTGTGCTAATCCTCTTACTATGTCAATACATCCTGAGAACTCAGCATAAATTTGAATTGTGTATAATGCCACTGCCATAAATATTTCAATTCCATGGTATTGTGCAAAATCTGCAAAAACAGTATTAACAAATATTCCAGCTCTATCTGCAATAACCATCTTTTTAAAAAATCCCCATACCATAAGTTGTATGCCAAACTTCACATTGTTGTAGTTGAATTTATGTGGCTCATATAATTGCATTGCTAAGTCATCATATCTTCCAATTGGTCCTTCTGTCATTTGTGGGAAGAATGATGTAAATAATGCCACTCTGCCTAAGTTTTTGTCTGCTCTATATTTACCTCTATATACATCAATTACATAGCTTATAGCCTGCAAAGTATAATAAGATATACCAAGTGGTAGTATAAAGTTAAACTTTGGTATTGTTAGATTTATTCCTACTTTTGATAGTAGTGAGTTAATATTTCCGCCAAAGAAATTTGCATATTTTAAAGTTAGCAAAACTCCAAAGTTGATAAGTATTGCTATTACTACTAACCACTTTTTCTTTTTATTTGCTTTCGCTTTTAATTTTTTCTTTTCATCTTTTTCTAAATCTTTACATATTTCCTTTGTTTTGTCATCTACTTTGTTTAGCGCTAATGCCAGTAAATATATAGAGATTGTAGTTATTATTAGAAATATTGTTAATCTGCCACTTGCTATAAAGTAGTAAATATAACTTGCCAATAATAATACAATCCATTTTACTTTTTTAGGCACAACAAAATAAATAGCACAAACTGCCATAGCAAATATTAAAAATTCTATTGTATTTATTGCCATTTTTATTTTGTTCCTTCCTTTATTAAGTATTCAAGTTGGAAAAGAATTATTCTTCCTCTAATCTTTGGATCAACTCATACAAAGCTTCAGCTGAGTTAAAATTTTCTGGAACAATATCTTTTGCTGTAATTTTTACATCAAATTCATCATCTATTGCAGCTACAATAGATATAATATCAAATGAATCTAGTAATTCATCTTCTATTAAGTTCTCCTCATTTTCAAAATCAATTTCAGGTTTTATACCTTTTAAAACCTCTAGTAATTCTTCCATTCTAATTATTCTCCTTATTCATATTTTGTAACAATTTTCTATCTATTTTACCATTTGCATTATATGGTAATTTATCTAATTTTACCACTTTGTTTGGTACCATGTAATTTGTTAATTTTTCTTTTGCTTTATTTAATATTTCTACTTCATCAATATTTCCTTGATAAAATAGCACTATTTTAGAATTTTCTGTGTCATATATACATGCACAATTCATAATTCCATCAATGTTATTTATTCTATTTTCAATTTCGCCAAGTTCTATTCTATAGCCCATATGCTTTATTTGAAAATCTTTTCTTGATATATATATTAGTTCACCTTTTTCATTGTATTTTACTATATCGCCTGTTCTATATACAACTTCTGGATATGCTTTATTTAATGGGTTTTGAACAAATACTTGATTTGTTTTTTCAGGATTTTTATAATAACCTGCTGCTAAGAATGAACCTCTAACACAAAGTTCCCCTTCTTCTCCATCTCTTGCTTCTGTTCCATCTTCTTTTATAACCATAACATCACAATTATCACAATGTTTTCCTATTGGCAAAGATTCGGTATTTTCAATTTTTCTATCTATAACATAATATGTACATATATCTGTCGTTTCTGTTGGTCCAAAAAGATTTGCAAACATAGCATGTGGTAATTTTTTAATCCACATATTCAATTGTTTAGTTGGCATTACTTCTCCTGCAAATAACACCTTTGTTAAATATGGTAATTCCGTTATATCTAGTGTTCCCATATTGGCTACTATACATAGTGCAGATGGCACCCAGTAAATTGTATTTACTTTTTTTTCATTTAAAAATTCTACAAGTTTAACTGGAAATGAAAAATACATTTTAGGTATAATATAAAAAGTTGCACCTGTCATAATAGTTGAAAATACATCTGTTATTGACATACTAAAATAAAAAGGCGTTTGATTTCCAAACGTTGTTTTTTCAGTAAAGTTAAATGTCTCAACTGCCCATTTTGTGTAAGTCGTTACAGCTCTATGTGACACCACTGTTCCCTTTGGCACGCCTGTAGATCCTGATGTGAATAATATGTACATAGGATTTGTATCTATAATTTCACTTTTAACATTATCTATTAGTTGCTTATCAATTTCTGTATTTACAATATCTTCATATATTATTAACTCTATTTTGTTATTAAGCAATTTTTTTGCTTTTTCTTCATTCTTTTTACTTGTAATGATAATCTCAGGCTCAAGTGTGCTTAATATTAGTTCTATTCTTTCTGCTGGTGACTTAGTGTCTAATATAGTGTAAAAGTTTCCACTATATACTACACCCAACATTGCTTCTATACAAGATACAGTTTTATCTAAATATATTGCAATTGGCTTATTAATTTTTTCAGTATGTTTTATTAGTGCTGTTCCAAGTGCTTGTGCATGTTGTGTTAGTTCAACATATGTTGCTTGATTTTTATCATCTGCAAAGGAAATTTTATCAGCAAATTTTTGAGTAGTTTTTTCTAAATAATCAACTATAGTTTTTTTCATATTTTTCCACCTTTTGTTATTTTCGGTAATATTATACCATTTATATAAAAAAAATAATAGTATTTCATACAATTTTTGTTAAAAATATTGAATTTTACTGTATTTTTATATATAATATTGGGCATAAATATTTAAAGGTTTCAAATTACTGGAAAATGTTGCTTTTCCATGCAATTTATACCTAAAGAAAGGATTGTGATAATTATGAAAAACAAAGTATTAGTAAAGGATTTATACAGAAATACAAATAATTACACAAATCAAACTGTAACAGTTTCTGGTTGGGTAAGAACTATTCGTGATTCAAAAAGCTTTGGCTTTATAGAGTTAAATGATGGAAGCTTTTTTAAGAATGTTCAAGTTGTATTTGATACCTGTTTAAATAATTTTGATGATGTAAAAAAATTAAGTATTAGTTCTTCTATTATAGTTTCAGGAGAAGTAGTAAAAACTGAAAATGCTAAACAACCTTTTGAAATAAAGGCAACTAATGTTGAGATTTTAAATGTAGCAGATTTAGATTATCCACTTCAAAAGAAAAAACATTCTTTTGAATATTTAAGAACTGTATCTCATTTAAGACCTAGAACAAACACTTTTAATGCAGTTTTTAGAGTTCGTAGTGTACTTTCTTTTGCAATTCATAAATTCTTCCAAGAAAGAGGTTTTGTATATGTTCATACACCTATCATTACTGGAAGTGATTGTGAAGGTGCTGGTGAAATGTTTAGAGTAACTACTTTAGATATGGAAAACTTACCAAAAACTGAAGATGGCAAAGTAGATTATTCTCAAGATTTCTTTGGAAAAGAATCTCACTTAACAGTAAGTGGTCAATTAGATGTAGAAACTTATGCACATGCATTCCGCAATGTTTATACATTTGGTCCTACATTTAGAGCTGAAAATTCAAATACTGTAAAACATGCTGCTGAATTCTGGATGATTGAACCAGAAATTTGCTTTGCTGATTTACATGATGATATGGATTTAGCTGAAGATATGATTAAATATATAATTTCCTATGTTCTAGAAAATGCACCTGAAGAAATGGCATTCTTTAATCAATTTATTGATATCGGATTACTTGACAGATTACACAACGTATTAAATTCAGAATTTGGAAGAATTACTTATACAGACGCCATAAAAGAACTAGAGAAAAACAATGATAATTTTGAATACCCTGTTAGCTGGGGTGTTGATATTCAAACAGAACATGAAAGATATTTAAGTGAAAAAATATTTGGAAGACCTGTTTTTGTTACAGATTATCCAAAAGATATTAAAGCATTTTACATGAAATTAAACCCAGACGGCAAAACAGTTGCTGCTACTGACCTTTTAGTTCCTGGAATTGGAGAAATTATTGGTGGTAGTCAAAGAGAAGATGATTTTGAAAAACTAAGTGCTCGTATAAATGAACTTGGTTTAAGAAAAGAAGATTATTGGTGGTACTTAGATTTAAGAAGATATGGTGGATGTCCACATGCCGGATTTGGTTTAGGTTTCGAAAGAATGATGATGTATTTAACTGGTATGCAAAATATTCGTGATGTACTTCCATTCCCAAGAACTCCAAAAAATTGTGAATTTTAATATTTTAAAAGTTGCCAAAATATTGGCAACTTTTATTTTGTTTTATTCCACACTTTTTAAACTTTCTATCATGTCTATTTTTTTCAATACAAAATGTATTATAAAATTAACTATTATTGAAAATACCAATGTTATACCTGCTGAATACACATAACTTATCGGTAATATATTTTTCATAAATCTCAATGAATCTATTTCAATACTTGATATAATTTCACTTGTTAAAAATGTTCCTAATACTAATCCAATTACAATAGCAATTATTGTAAATATTATATTTTCTTTATTTATATAGTTATCTACTTCTTTATCATAAAAGCCTAATACTTTTAATGTTGCAATTTCTCTTTGTCTTTCTGCAATATTTATATTTGCTAAATTGTATAATACTACAAACGCAAGTAATGTTGATGCAACTATTAAAATTATAACAACATAATTCATAGTATTAAGCATGTCACTTACTGATTTCATTAAGCTACTTATTACAGATACAGATGCAACACCTTCTATATTTAATATTTCCTGTGATATATTGTTTTGGACATCTTCACTTAAATTTTCATTTGTATTTGCAAAAATCATATTTGTTTTATATTGTTTTATATTATTTTCATAAAATGTCTTTGACATAAATACATAATGTCCAACATAATTTTTCATTATGTCTTTTACTTTAAATTTATAGCTTATGTCATCTCCATCTATAAAATTAACTTCATCACCTATATTTGCTCCTATCATGTCTGCAATTTTATCAGATATAATAATTCCATCATCATCTAAACTTACCTTTTCTCCTGTTTCAGGATTTGTTAAATTAAAGGCATTATTTAGGTCTTTAGTATTTTTCGGTACAAATACAGTAACATTATAATTCTTTTCTCCTAGTTTGGCTGTAGTTGCACATATTTCAGTATAATTTTTTATATTTTCATTGTTTGAAAAATATTCATTAAGTTTTCCTAATCCTTTTGTATTTGTTAAAGATATTGATAAATCATAACTAAATATTTTTCTAAATTGTACTGATGGAATATCATTTACTGAATCCCTTATTCCAAATCCTGTTAACATAAGTGCCGTGCATCCTGCAATACCTATTATTGTCATAATAGCTCTCTTTTTATACCTAAATATGTTTCTTGCAGTTACCTTTTGAGAAAAATTAAATCTTTTCCATATAAATTTTATTCGCTCTAGTAGTATTCTTTTTCCTTTTTTAGGTGGCTTTGGTCTCATCAAAACAGCTGGCATTTGTTTTAATTCATTTGTTGCGACTATTATTGTAGCTCCACCTATACATATAAACGCAATTATTATTCCAAGCAAGCCGATTTCTACTCTATATGTGCAATAAAATTCAGGTAAATTATATATCATAGAATATAACATCCAAACAATGTTTGGTAATAAATATAATCCAACTGTCATTCCTAAAACTCCACCAATTATACAAGCAAATAATGAGTAAATTATATATTTTGAAATTATTTGCATATTGGTATAACCCATTGCTTTTAATGTACCTATTTCTATTCTTTCCTCTTCAATCATTCTGGTCATAGAAGTTAAACTTATTAAAACTGCAACTAAGTAAAATATTACTGGGAACATTTTAGAAATGTTTGACATTGTTTTTATTGCATCAAATATATTGTTATATCCTGTATTATCAAGTCTATCTTGAACATACCACTTACCTTTTTCTATTTTCTTAACATCTGCTTTTGCATCATTTAGTTTATCTTGAGCCTCTTGTATTTTAGTATTTGCTTCTTTTTTAGATTTTTCAAATTCTTTTTTATTTTTTGCTAATTCTGATTTCGCATTTTGTATTTTAGTTTTACTTGAATTTATTTCTTTCTGTGAAGCCTCAAATTTTGCATTAGCTGTCTTTTTATTATTTTCTAATTCTTTTTTTTGTTTTTGTAGTTCTGTTTTAGTTGCTTCTATTTCTGCTAATCCGCCTCTTAATTTGTTCTTGTACTTCCTGCGGCAAAAACTCCATCTGTTCTTTTTGTCTATTAAGCTCTTTTTCTTTTTGCAACAAAGCTTCTTCTGCTTGTTTTAATTTTGCTTCCGCTTCTTTAAAAGTCTTCTCTGTTTCCTGTTTCTTTTTAGCTAATTCCGCTTCTCCATTTTTTATATTATTTTCAGATGATGCAATTTGATTCTCAGCATTTTTTATTTTCTTTTCAGCATCATTTAATTCCTTTTGTACTTCTGCTTTTTTATCATTAAGTTCTTTTTGTGCATCATTTATCTTCTCGTTTGCTTCATCAACCAAAGAATTATATCTTGCATCTTCTCTTTCTTGTTTTATGCCTTCTATTTTATCAATTACAGGATTAACTAATTCTAAGTAACCATCACTATTAGTTACTTGTTCTTTTGCTCCAGCAACAGTAACATACATTCCTGTATAATAGTCTAAGTTTATTACATTATCTTTAGTATAAATATAGAAATTAACTGTTCCATTACCTATTGATGTATTCCCTCTTTCACTAGATATATACATAGGTGAATCTACTATTCCAACTATCTCAAATTCTTTTTTAGTAAATATGTCATTATCGTCAGAATCTTTATCATTATTTTCTAATACTATTTTTTTACCTATATATTTTTCTGCTCCTGTACCTGTACGAACAATAGCATTGTCTAATAAACACTCATTATCATTTTCTATTTGCCTTCCTGCTATCACTACTGGAGTATTAACATTTTCATTGTACTCAATTACTTTACAAACACTTTCTTTATTATCTATTTTTACCATAGAATCTTTAGTTTGTATTCCATAAGCATTTTCAACACCATCTATATTTTTAACGGCTTGTATATCATCATCAGTGATTCCTAATGTTGATATTATGTTTATATCATAAAAATTACTTTTATCTGCATACTTATCTAAACTATCTAGCATATCTGGACTTGTTGCAACTAAGCCTGCAAAAAATCCTACTCCTAAAAATGCCATAACAAGCATTGATATAAATCTTCTTTTATTTTTACTTATCTCTCTAAAATTATTTTTCAATAAAGATTTTTTCATTTTCTTCCTTACCATTCTATATTATCTATTGAAATTGGATTAGCGTTTGTTTCAACACTTTCTGCTTTTCCATTTTTAAAACGTATAACCTTATCTGCCATAGGTGTAATTGCAGCATTATGAGTTATAATTATTACAGTCATATTTTCGCTTCTTGCCATTTCTTGTAATAGCTTTAATATGCTTTTTCCTGTTTTGTAATCTAATGCACCTGTTGGTTCATCACATAATAATAATTTTGGATTTTTAGCAATTGCTCTTGCTATTGCAACTCTTTGTTGTTCTCCACCTGATAATTGAGATGGAAAGTTATCTTTTCTATCTGTTAATCCTACTTTTTCTAATATGGTATCTACATTTAATGCATCTGCACACATTTGTGTTGCAAGTTCTACATTTTCTTTGGCTGTTAAATTTTGAACTAGATTATAGAATTGGAATACAAATCCTATATCATTTCTTCTATACTCTATTAACTTTTTATTATTTAATTTTGATATTTCTTTATCATTTACAAATATTTGACCAGATGTAGCTTTATCCATTCCTCCAAGTATATTTAGAGTAGTAGTTTTACCTGCTCCACTAGGTCCTACTATAACAACAAGCTCTCCTTTATCAATACTAAAGTTAGTATTATCTAATGCTTTTATAGTTACTTCTCCCATTTTGTATTCTTTAACAACATTCTTAAATTCAATATATGACATACAAAATTTTCTCCTTCTTTTAAACTAGTTCTATATTTTATCATATAATATTCTAATTATAAACAACTTTCACAATCTTTTCACAAAAAGAATT
>FR889098.1:24971-49392 GCA_000435755.1 Clostridium sp. CAG:508 | reverse complement strand
TGACAATTTTTCTCTTACATACTCATATATCATTATGCTTGCTGCTACTGAAGCATTTAGGCTTTCTGTTTTTCCTAGCATTGGTATTTTAACTCTTTGGTCTGCTAAGTCTTGTATCTCTTTTGATACTCCTTTTGCTTCATTTCCAATTATTATTACTTTTTTATTATATTTTATATCATATACACTTTTATCGGTGTCTAATGATGTTGCTACTACTTCAAATTTATGTTTTTTTATCATTTGCAATGTTTTAGCCAAATTATCAGTTGTTATTATATTCATTCTAAATATGGCTCCCATTGTTGAGCGCACAACTTTTGGGTTATATGGGTCTGCACTGTCTGATGATAATATTATTTGCTTTAAGTTTGCACTGTCTGCAGTTCTTAAAATTGTTCCTAAGTTACCAGGATCTTGTATTCCATCTAATGCAAGTATAATGTCTTCTTTGTAATCTATTTTGTCTATGCTATCTCCTTTTTCAACTACTGCAAGAATTCCTTGTGGATTCACAACATCTGTTATAGAAAGGAATAGTTTTTTAGTTACATATATACAATTATATTTTGCAATTTCATATAGAAGTGATTGCTCAAAACTTTCAGTATATTCGCAATCTTCACATACAACAATAGTTTTTATATTTACCGCTTCTTCAATTGCTTCTCTTACTAATTTTATTCCTTCAACTATATATTCGTTTGTTTCATCTCTAAACTTTTTGTCTTTTAGCTTTTTAATATATTTAATTTGTTCATTATCTTTACTTGAAATTACTTGCATAACTTTTCCTTTCTAAATTTCAATTACAGTATTCAAAAATTCTTTAGCTTTTTCTATGATGTCTTCATTTTCTTTAATTCGTAGTGTGACATAAGGTTCTACTGCATTAGAGAACTTAACCAGCATAGGGTATTTTGTAATTAAAGTGTTTACCATTTCTGGTTTAATTTTTTCTTTTACAAAATAGAATACAATTCCGTTTTCTCTTTGAGCTATTTTTAAGATGTTTGCTTTTCTTGCAAGTTGTTTTATTCTTGCAATATCTATTAAGTTTTCCAATTCTTTTGGAAGTCTACCATATCTATCAATAACCTCATCAATAACATTTTGAAGTTCTTCTTCTGTTCTACATAAAGCAATATTTTGATATATTTCAATTTTTTGACTACTATTTTCAATAAAGTTATCTGGTATATAGCTAGAAACAGCTAAGTCGATTTGTACATCTTGTTCTTCTACTACTTCTATTCCTTGCATCTCTTTTATAACTTCATCTAATAATTTGCAATATGTATCATAGCCAACTTGTTCCATGTGTCCATGTTGCATTTCTCCAAGCATACTTCCTGCTCCACGAATTTCCAAATCTCTCATTGCTATTTTAAATCCTGAGCCAAATTCAGTAAATTCTTTAATAGCTTTTAAACGTTTATCTGCAACTTCTGATAATAGTTTATCTCTTTTATACGTTACATAAGCGTACGCTTGTTTGTCACTTCTACCAACTCTACCTCTAATTTGGTAAAGCTGTGCTAAACCTAATCTGTCTGCATTTTCTACTATTATAGTATTAGCATTTGGTATATCTATTCCAGATTCTAATATTGTAGTACATACTAGTACATTTATTTCTTGGTTTATAAAGCTTTCCATTATTTCTTCTAGTTCTCTACCACTCATTTTTCCATGAGCAAATCCTACTTTAGCTTCTGGAACTAACATTGATATTTCATTTGCTTTTTTCTCAATGCCTTCTACTTGGTTAAATAGGTAAAATACCTGTCCGTCTCTTTCAATTTCTTTAGTTATTGCTTCTGTTATTACTTCTTGATCATATTCAAGAACATAAGTTTGTACTGGTTTTCTATTATGAGGTGGTTCATATATAACCGACATATCTCTAACACCGACTATTGACATGTGTAATGTTCTTGGTATTGGTGTTGCTGTCATTGTTAATACATCTATATTTGTTCTTAATTTTTTTATTTTTTCTTTATCTTTAACTCCGAAACGATGTTCCTCATCTATTATTAAAAGACCTAAATCCTTAAAATTAACATCTTCACTTAGTAGTCTATGTGTTCCAACAACTACATCAACTTCACCTAATTTAAGTTTCTTTATAATTTCATCTTGCTCTTTTTTAGTTTTAAATCTATTTAATAACTCAACATTTATAGCAAATTCTTGCATTCTAGTTTTAAATTCTTCATATTGTTGATTTGCAAGTATTGTAGTTGGCACCAAATATGCAACTTGTTTTTGGTCCATAACAGCTTTAAATGCAGCTCTTATTGCAACTTCTGTTTTACCATATCCTACATCTCCACATAAAAGTCTATCCATTGGTTGTGGTTTTTCCATATCTTTTTTTACATCTTGTATACATCTTAATTGGTCATCTGTTTCTGTATATGGAAAACTATCTTCAAATTGTTTTTGCCAAGGAGTATCTGGTGAAAAGCTAAATCCTTTTATCTTTTGACGTTTTGCATATAGCTCTATTAAATCTTTTGCAACCGCTTCTAGGTTTTTCTTTACTTTGCTAGTTGTTGCACTCCATTCTTTTCCACCTAGCTTATTTAGTCTAGGAGATGAATTATCTCCTCCACCTATATACTTTCTAACACTGTCTAAGCTATTTGTAGGAACATATAGAATGTCATCATTTCTATATTTAATTTTAATATAGTCTTTTGTTACACCATCTGCTGTAATTGTGTTTACTCCTATAAATTGTCCTATACCATGTGTTTGGTGTACCACTATATCACCTGGTTTTAAATCTGCAAATACAATTTTTTCACTATCTTTAAATGTACTAGATAATTTCTTTTTTCTTTTTACAGGTTCTTCAAAATTATTTTGTAGACTAACTACTATTAAGTTTAAATCATAATTTTCAAATCCAGAAGAAAAGCCTCCAATTGTTACTATAATTTCTCCTGGTTTAACATTTTCCGCTTCTTGTTCGTATTTATAATTTATTTGATTTTCTTTTAAAATGTCACATAGTTTTTTAGCACTTATTTCATTACCAGCAAGTAATACTACTTTCTTTTTATTTTTTTGATATGTTACAATATCTGCAAGTAATAAATCTAGTTGTAGGTTATAGAAATTGATTTCTCTAGTTTCAAAATAGTATTTTTGAATGTTTTTAATTGAGTCATTTTGTTCTAAATATATTATTTGTTTTTCTTCAAAGTTATATTCAAATTTACTAATGTTTTCAATTGCTTCTGGCACAAATTTTTCTTTTTCAACTAATGATTCAATTAGTTTGTTGTTATCTTCTATTATGTTTGTTTTTCTTTGATTTATTTTAGAATTTTCATCTAATAAAAGTAAATATTCATCTGA
The DNA here is from genome assembly GCA_000435755.1 of Clostridium sp. CAG:508. Taxonomy (GTDB): domain Bacteria; phylum Bacillota; class Clostridia; order TANB77; family CAG-508; genus CAG-273. The sequence continues at coordinate 46,020 of FR889098.1, read as the reverse complement.
CATATAGTCTAAAAATGAAGCCTGATTTTTATAAAATTCATTAAAATATTTATTTATTTTAGAAATATAATCTCCATTTTTTATAAGTTCTATGTCTTCTATTTCTTCAGGATATTTTTCTTGTATATTTTTTACCGCTTCTGATAAATCTTGTACTATTAATTCATGTGCTGGGAATATAGTTATTTCTTTTAGCATTTCTGTTGATCTTTGTGAAGATATTTGAAAAAACCTAATTGAATCAACTTCATCTCCCCAGAATTCAATTCTAACACCAATTTTTTCTGATAATCCTACATCTACTATTCCACCACGAATACTAAATTGTCCTTTGTTTTCAATTAGATCACTTCTTTCATAACCAAGTCCAACTAGTTTTTCTTTAATTCCATCTAATAAATATGTTTTTCCAACTTTAAAATCTATAACATTTTGATACAAAGTGTCTTTAGCAATCATTTTTTGCATAACTGCTTCTATTGTTGTAACTATTATTATTGGTTCTTTTTGCTGTTTAGCTAAATACATTTTGTTTAATACGTCAATTCTTTTATATTCAATTTCTTTACTTTGTGCAACATAGTCATAGCTTGTAATCTCTTTTTTAGGAAAGAAATATGTTTGTTTTATAAGTTTCTTTAAGTCTTGATATAACTTACGTGCCTGTATCTCATTATATGTTACTAACACCATTGGTCTTTTAGTTTCATTAAAAATACCTGCTAGTACATGTAGTTTTTCAACGTCAACCAAGCCCGATATAGCTATCGGGCCTGTTTTACTAATTTGTTTTGTGAGTTCTTGGAACTTTTTATTTTCTTCCAATGTTTTAATTAAAAAGTTCATTTTGAATTATCCTTCTACGAAATATTGCCTATACCAAATCAAGAAACAATATATTGTATAAACTTTTCTATGTGTCATTGCTTTTCCTTCATAATAGTCATTTAAAAGTTTAACTATTTTATCTGTATCAAAGAATTTTGCTGCATATTCACTTTCAAAAGTTTCTTTTACTTTATTATACCATTTTTCTTCTTTTAGCCAATATTTGAATGGAACCATAAATCCTTTTTTCTCTCTTTGTGCCCATTCTTTTGGAACTATTTTAGCTGCTGCTTTTCTTAGTGCATATTTTGTTGTGTCTTTTCCAACTATTTTATATTCTCTTGGTAGTTTAGAAGCGGTATCAAATACAACTCTATCTAATATAGGAACTCTTAATTCAAGTGATGCTGACATAGTCATTTTATCTGCTTTTAATAAAATATCATTTGGTAACCATAAATGCATGTCTAAGTATTGCATTTTGATTAAGTCATTTTGATCTTTTACTTTTGCAAATATTGGAGCTGTAACATCTTTAAAACTGATATTTGTTTTGTATTCTGGTTTTAATACATCATTTGCTTGCTCATCATCAAATATAAATGCTTGGCCAATGTAATTGTCTTCAATTGGTGTTCCTTCTGAAATTAAGAAGTTCTTTCCTTTTATGTTTGGTAATTTTTCAGCAAACTTTTTCATTTTTGCTCTAAATGAAAGTGGAAGTTTTTCATAAGCATTATAGAATTTTGTTCTATGATATGTTTGATATCCACCAAATAATTCGTCTGCTCCTTCACCAGATAAAACTACTTTTACATCTTTTGCAGCTAATCTTGATAAATGATATAAAGGAACTGCTGAAAGATTTGCATGTGGTTCATCTGAATAATATTGCACATCTTCTAATGAATCAAAAAATTCTTCATCAGATATAATTTTGCTTGTATTTTTTATCTCTAAAATTTTTGATAAATCTTTAGCATAAACTGTTTCGTCAAAATTATCATAATTAAATCCTACTGTATATGTTTTGTCTGGCTTTGCATAAGATACAACATAACTTGAATCTACACCAGATGACAAAAATGAGCCAACCTCAACATCTGCTATTCTATGATAATCTATTGAGCTTGTTATTGTTTCATGTATACTATTTACAGTTTCTTCAAAATTTTTCTTTTCTTCTATAAAGTTAAATGTATTGTATTCTGTTACTTCTAATATGCCATCTTTATAAGTAAATTGATGACCTGGCTTTAGCCTATATACTCCTTTGAAAAATGTTTCGTCTAATGCAGAGTATTGGAAAGTCAAATATGTTTTTAAAGCCTCTTCATTTAATTCCTTTTTAAATTTTGGATGTGGTAAAAAGCTTTTTATTTCTGAGCCAAATATAAACATACCATCTCTGTTGTAATAATAAAATGGTTTTATTCCAAAATGGTCTCTTGCACCAAAAAGAACTTTGTTTTTAATATCCCATATTACAAAAGCAAACATTCCTCTAAGTTTTTTAGTAATTTCCTGTCCATATTCTTCATATCCATGAAGAATCGTTTCTGTATCAGAATTATTGGCAAAAACATGTCCTTTTGCCATTAAGTCTTCTTTTAATTCTTGATAATTATATATTTCTCCATTGAATAAAATAACCATTGAGCTATCTTCATTAAACATTGGTTGATGTCCATTACTTAGGTCTATTATACTTAATCTTCTAAATGCTAGAGAGATTTTATCATCTTCATAAAATCCTTCATCATCTGGTCCTCTATGTTTTATAGTATCTGACATACTTTTTATTATTTTTCTATCTTTTTCTCCATCTTCAACATATCCTACAAATCCACACATATTTTATCTCCTCTTTTCCTTTTTGTAGTATACACAAAAATGCCGTTATTTGCAAGATATATTTATGATTTTTTGCAAGAATAAAAGCCTAAACAAATCAGGCTCTCATTCTTTAACCTCTATTAAAAGGCTATTGTATTGAATTGGATTCTCTCATAAGGCGATACTTCTCTTTCGTAGCATTTCCACCTCTAATGCTACGTTCTTTCAAGTTGAATGTGAGTACATCGCAGACGGCTTGTGCCATAGGTAATGAAATTTCAGGAAGTCTTTTGGTCAAGTCATTGTGCACTGTAGTTTTACTAACTTTGAAAATCTCTGCCAATTCCCGCACAGTCACTTGGTTTTCTATTATATACCAAGCCAAATCTAACGTCCGTTTTTCAATTCTATCCATTACAACAGATTCTCCCCTTCAAAATTAATTATAGCCATATTAGGCTATGCACTTTATATTATACTCTCAAATTATGTCAATGTCAAATTCTGGATTTTATTTAACCACTTCACTTAATACTTTTGCTAGGTATTTCATGCTTACTAAAGTTTGGTCTAGGGTGTTGCCTGTTGCACCAACTTCTATTATTGTTGCTGCTTTGGTTACATGTTGATTATATGTAGTTCCTCTTAATATTATTGGTTTAAACAAACCTGGATATAGTTCATTTGCTTTTTCTTGTACTTTTATTGCAAACTTCAAGTTCTGTGCCCAAGTTTCATGTTTTATGCTTCCTTCATTTCCTCCTATTACAAACATAAGCTGTGCGGCATATTCTTCTCCTATTTTTACTGTTGGAGCATATGTACTGTCTCCTATTGCATCTCTATGTAAATCGATTACAACATCCGTATTTTTGTTTTCGTCTAATAACTTAGTTATAGTTTTTAAAGAGTTTGCATATGACCCAGTATATGATGGATAGTCATGATAACTTTCATCATGTGTAACATTATATCCATATGTTTTGAGTTGTGCTTCTAACTCATTTCCTACTCTTATTACTGAGTAATTTTTATCTGTCGTTCTAAAGTTTCCTGTTTTTTTATATTGATATTTTTCACTTGGTGTATAGCTCTCACATGAGTGTGTGTGATATATTAAAATGTTATCTTTTTTTACTGTAATATCTGGTTTTAATATTTCTTCAGTTAGTTTATATTTAACTTCATTTTTTATTTTTACTCCATTATATTGTGTTGTGTATTTATTGGGCACATTTGAGCTTTGTACTTCTGTTTTTAGTCCTGTTTGGGCTTGTTCTACTTTTGTTGCATCTTCTTTTGATTCACTACTAGTTGGTTGTTCATCTTTTGTTTCTTCTAAAGAATTTATTACTTTTAATTCCATCCCTAAAGCTAATTTTAGTGGATCAATTGATGCTAATTTTGTTGAAGTCTCGTTAATACTTTCTGTGTTTGTTACAGGCAAGGCAATATTGATAAAAGATGTCATCAACTTTTTGTTGTTGGTTTCTTGAATTTGATTTTTTATATTACTTTGATTTTGTGAAAGGTATTTAGTTATCCCTATAACTACAGTTACTAATATTGTGATTTTTACAATATATTTTATTATGTCTTTTAAATTTAATACTGCCATATTTATCATAATAAAAATTTCTCCTTTGTCCAATTTACTATTAACTAGTATATTCTTGGACAAAGGAGATTATGATTTTTAGTTTTTAATTACTTCGCAAATTTTCTTTGCATCTAGTTCTGTAGGAGTCTCTTCTCCTGTTTCCATATTTTTAACTTTTACTGTATTAGAACTTATCTCGTCTTCTCCAATTACAACAACATAAGGAATTTTTAGTTTGTCTGCATATTTAAATTTTGCTTTTAATTTTTTGTCATTTAAATATACTTCTGTATTTATTCCTTCTTTACGCAAATCACTTGCTAATTCAATTGATTTTGTCATATCTTCTGTCATTGGTATTATTAAAATATCTGACATAGAATATTTGTCTGTTTTGATAAGTTGTAATTCATTTAGTTTATAGAATAGTCTGGTTAGACCAATTGAAATTCCAACACCAGGCAACTTTTTGTCTGTGTAATATTCAGCTAAGTTTTCATATCTTCCTCCTGAACATACACTTCCTAGTTCTTTATAGTCATTTAAAAATGTTTCATATACTGTTCCTGTGTAATAGTCTAATCCTCTAGCAATTGTTAAATCTATTTTAAAGTGAGTATCTGGTACCCCAAATATTCTAATGTATTTTACAACTTGTTTTAGCTCTTCTAAGCCTTGTGTAAACATTTCATTTAGAATACCTAGGTTTTCTAATTTACTAATCTTTTCGTCTGTTGTTCCATCAATTTCAATAAAAGTTAATATTCTTTCAATTGCTTGGTCATCAACACCAATTTCTTTTAGTTCTTCTATTACTTTTTCTTTTCCTATTTTGGCAAGTTTATCAATAGTTCTCATAATGTCAACTGCATTTTGCTCTTGATTTACTTCTCTAAATAATCCATTTAATACTTTTCTGTTATTTATGCATATAGTGAAATCATTGAAACCTAAATCTGATATTAGGTTATATATAACACTTGGAATTTCTGCGTCATTAACTATTCCAAGTTCTCCATCTCCAATAATATCAATATCGCATTGATAAAATTCACGAAATCTACCTTTTTGAGTTTTTTCCCCTCTATATACTTTACCTATTTGATATCTTCTAAATGGGAAACTTAAATTTCCATAATTTTTAGCTACATATTTTGCAAGTGGTACAGTTAAGTCAAATCTCATTGAAATGTCTGTATCTCCTTTTGTGAAGCGGTAAATCTGTTTTTCAGTTTCTCCACCTGCTTTTGCTAATAGCACTTCTGATAGTTCTAGTATTGGTGTATCTAATGGTAAAAATCCAAATCTTTGGTATGTTTTTTCTATTGTTTGTTTCATTTGCTCAAATAATATTTGTTCATTTGGCAATAGTTCCATGAAACCAGCCAAAGTTCTTGGTTCTATATTCATATCTTCTCCTCCTAATCTTCTCTTGGTTTTAATTCATCATAAATTGGTTTTTCTTCTCTAATCATAGTTGATTTGCCATGTCCGTGGATATACTATTGTGTCATCTGGAAGTTTTAATATTTTTTCTGTTATTGAATTCATTATATCCATAAAATTACTTGTTGGCAAATCTGTTCTACCCCAAGTTCCATGGAATAAAGTATCTCCTGAAAATACAAGTTTTTCTTCTTCACAATATAGTGAACTTCCACCTTTTGTATGGCCAGGCGTATGAATTACCCTAAACTCTATATTTCCTATATGTATTTTATCCCCATCATCTACTATAGAATCTGGGTCTAAATGTACGTCCTCAACTCCAACATAATCTGTTAAGCTAATATTTTTATCTTGTAGGCCCTCTTTTTCCAATCTATGAATTAATATTTTTCCGCCTTTTGCGTTTTTTAATTCTACTAATGCTCCAATATGGTCTCCATGGCAGTGAGTTATGTATATATATTTTAGTTTTGCTTGTAATATATCTAGCATTTCGATAATTTTATTTACTTCTCCACCCGGATCTATAACCATTGTTTCTTTTGTTTTTTCATCTTGAACAATGTAGCAATTTGTTGGCTCACAAATTGCTCCACTGTTTACTCTCAACTGCTTTAGTATCATCACTATTTTTCCTTTCCGTACTGTTCTTATTGTTTCAATATCCGATTTTGAAAAAAATTACTTCTTCCTTTTAACCTCGTACACACTATCAACTTTTCTAATCTGTTTAAGTATTTTATTCAACTCTTCAATGTTCTCAACTTCAACAGTTACTTCTGTAATTGAAATCTTTTCTTTGTTTGCTCTCGAAGTTACAGCTAATAGTTTGCTTTTTGTTCCTTCTATTTCTCTAATAATGTCTGCTAAAAGTCCACTTCTTTCATTTCCATAAACCTCTATATCAACACTATATCTAGTCTTTTCCGCTTCATACCAGTATACATCTATCATTCTGTTTTCTTCTGATAATAAATTGTTTACATTTGCACAATCTTTTCTGTGTACTGATACCCCTCTACCTTTTGTAATATATCCAACTATTTCGTCTCCAGGAACTGGATTACAACATTTTGATAATTTTACCAAACAATTATCTATTCCTTTTACAATAATACCTGTTTTGGTTGCTTTTGGTTTATATGCTCTATCTTTAGAAAGCACCTCTAACTTTTCTTCTAGGTTTTCAGTTTGATGGTCTTTTCTATATTCTTCTAACATTCTAGCTACAATTTTACCTGCAGAAATTGCTCCAAATCCAACACTTGCATACATTTCATCTACTTCCGAATATTTATATCTATCCAAAGCTGCTTGTATATATTCTGACTTAGCAATTTCAGCATGTGTCATACCTATTTTCTTTATTTCTTTTTCGATTAGGTCTTTACCTTTAACAATGTTTTCTTCTCTATCGTTTTTCTTGTACCAAGCTAAAATCTTATTTTTAGCTGTTGAACTTTTAATAAATTTTAGCCAATCCCTACTAGGTCCTTTTGATTGATCTGATGTAATAATTTCAACAATATCTCCATTTTTTAATTGAGTTACTATTGGCATCATCTTACTATTTATCTTAGCTCCAGTCATATGGTTGCCTATTTCAGCGTGGATATAGTATGCAAAATCTATTGGTGTACTGCCTTTAGGTAATGCAATAATTTTTCCCTTTGGAGTAAATACATAAACTTCATCTTCAAAAAGCTCTGTTTTTAATGTATTTAAAAACTCATCTGGGTCTTGCATATCTTTTTGCCACTCTAAGGTTTCACGAAGCCATGAAAGTTTGTCTTCCTCAACTTTAACATTAGCTTTTTTGTTTCCCATAAAGCTAGCCTCTTTATATGCCCAGTGTGCAGCAATACCATACTCTGCTATACGGTGCATGTCCCATGTACGAATTTGCACCTCAAATGGTGTTCCTTTTGGTCCAATTAAAGTAGTATGCAAAGACTGATACATATTAGGCTTTGGCACTGAAATATAGTCTTTAAATCTTCCTGGCATCGGGCTATATAACTCATGTACTATACCTAAAACTGCATAACAGTCTTTTATAGAGTTAACTATTACCCTTAATGCAAACAAGTCATATACTTGATCTAAGGTAATATTATCTCTTTTCATTTTGCGGTAAATACTATATAAATGTTTTGCTCTTCCTGTAATTTCTGCTTCAATATGTTGTTTTTTTACTGACTGTTTTATTTGTTCCATAATCATATCAATAAATTGTAAACGTTCTTCTCTTTTACGGTCGATTCCTTCTACTAATTCACGATACTCTTCTGGATATAGGTATTTAAAAGCTAAATCCTCTAACTCCCATTTTAGAGAATACATACCTAAACGATTTGCAAGTGGTGCATATAGCTCCATCGTTTCATTCGCATTAGCAATTTGTCTATCACGTGTTAGATATTTTAATGTTCTCATATTATGAAGTCTATCAGCAAGTTTAATTAGTATAACTCTTATGTCTTTTCCCATTGCTAAAAACATTTTTCTGTAATTTTCTACTTGTTGCTCCTCCATACTAGCATATTGAAGTTTGCTAAGCTTAGTAACTCCATCTACTAATTCCGCAATTTCTTCACCAAATTCATTCTCCAAATCTTGTTTTGTAATTTCTGTATCTTCTACTACGTCATGCAAAAGGGCTGCACATATTGTACTGTCATCCAAGCCTAAAGTTGACAATATATATGCAACTTGCACTGGGTGAATAATATATGGTTCTCCTGATTTTCTTAATTGCCCTTCGTGATGTGCTTTTGCGTAATTATATACTTTTCTTATAAGTTTACTATCTGATTTTCTATTATTCTTTTTAGTTGTATTTATTACATCTTCTATTGTCATTTCTTGTATTTCTGACATGCGCTTCCCTCCTTTATTAAATAGTTTTTCTTAAATCTTTTAAGTTTACTTGAATATTTTCATTTCCTCCAAATTGATTTACTTCTAAACTTCCAACAATATCAACTTTATCTCCAATTAAATACTTATCTGCTACTTCTCCCATATTAAATCCGATGGCATCTATCATATGATTGTCGATTCCAAGTTTTAATTTTATATGTTTTCCTTCAGACAAACTTCTTATTGATAATATTTTTAAGTTTTTAATTAAAAATACTGGCATTTTATTACCTTCACCATATGGTTCTAATAGCTTTAATTCATTAACTTCTTGTATGTTTATCTTTTTTATATCTACTTGTTTATCAATTTGTATAATCGGTATTATATCACTAATATGGCTGTTTTGTGTATATTCTTCAAATTCTTTTTTAAATTTTTCAAAATTTTCTCTTTTAACATTTATGCCTATTGCCATACTATGTCCGCCAAATTTTTCCACATATGTATCGCAATTCATTACAGCATCATGTAAGTTAAATCCTGGGATGCTTCTTCCTGAGCCTTTTCCTTCTTCTCCTTCAAAGCAAATTAAAATGCTTGGTTTAAAATATATATCTGTTACTTTTGATGCAACTATTCCAATTATTCCATGATGCCAACCTTCTTGTCCTAAAACAATACAAGATTTATCCTTTTCTCCATTTTCAATTTGTTCTAAAGCTTGTTTAAATATTCTTTTTTCTGTTTCTTGTCTTTCTAGGTTATAGTTGTTTAATCTTTCTGTTATTTCTTTAGCTTCATGTAAGTCATTTGTTAGGAATAATCTTAAAGCTTCTTTTTCTTCTCCCATTCTACCACAAGCATTTATTCTTGGAGCTATACCAAAAGATATTGTAGTAGAATTTACTTCTTTATATCCTGTAGATGCAAGTAAAGTCCTTAAGCCAATATTTTTTGATATTGGTACTAGCTTTAATCCTAATTTAGTAATTACTCTGTTTTCATCTACTAGTGGTACTATATCTGAAATAGTTCCAACACATACAATATCTAAATATTTTAAATATTCTTTATTATCTAAATTTAATTTAATTGAAATTGCCTGTATTAGCTTAAATACTACTCCAACACCTGCTAATTGATTAAATGGATATTGATTATCTTTTCTTTTTGCATCTACTACTGCTAAACATTTTGGCAATTCTTCTGCTGGTTCATGGTGATCTGTAACTATTACTTCTAGTCCTAATTCTGTTGCATATTTAATCTCTTCTATACATGAAATTCCACAGTCTACAGTTATTATTAATTTATACCCTTGTTCCGCAATTTTCTTTACTGCTTCTTTATTTAGCCCATAGCCTTCATTTAATCTATTTGGAATGTACTCTCCAACTTGTAAATTTCTTTCTTCTAAGAATTTCTTGAGTACAGTAATACTTGTTATTCCATCTACATCATAGTCTCCATATATAATGGTCTTTTCTTGTGTTTGTATTGCTTTTAAAATTCTATCTACTGCCTTTTCCATATCTGGCATTAGAAATGGAGCATGAAAATCATCTCTTGTAGGATTTAAAAATTCTCTTACGTCTTCTTTTTCAATAATTCCTCTACTCGCTAATATACTACTAATTAAATTACTTAATCCATTTTCTTTAGATATTTTATCTATATCATTTTTATTTTCTTTGCATACTTCCCATTTTTTATTCATTAATTTCTCCTAATATATTTACAGTTTGTATTATTTTACAACAAATTCGAAACTTTTTAAAGAGAAAGTATAAAATTTGCATAATTTTAGATAAAAATTATGCAAATAACTGAATAAATTATTATTTTTATAAGATTTTTTGTGATTAAGGTATAGTTATATAGTTTTATTCCTATATTGTTTATTTCGTCATAATTGTTTAATATTGTTTCTTGTTCTTTTTCTGTAAGAGTTCCTTCTCTTTTTAAATATTGTTCTGCTAATGGTTTTGCATTTATCATTGCATCCATTTCTAAATAACTTCTAATTATGTAATTTATAAAGCTAAATATAGCTAGAGCAAATAAAACTGTGTTTGGAAGCGGATTTATTTTTAATATTGCTAAAATGCATATTACAATAAAATATATAAAATATATGTTAGAAAATATGAAGTTAAAAAGCAAAGTTCTTTTATTTTGAATAGAGTGTAAACACTCATGTGCTACTGTTTGAACTCTTGTGAAGGCGTTTTTTATGTTTGCTATTATAATTGAATTTGAAAGTACCATATATAAACTAGCTTGATTGCTTTCACTTTCTTCTATTTTCACATTTTCATTATTAAGCATTTTTAAGATACTCTTGCAAATTTCTTTATTTTCAGGTAGTTTATTTGTTATTTCATTCAAACCTTTATCATAACCTAATTCTTTTAACTTTTTTATATCTTTTATTTTTATGCTCCATGCAAATTTTAAAATTATCATAGTAAGCACACATATACAAATTATAAAAATGTATTCCATTTTCTTTCCTCTTTTCTATACAATAAAAAAGTCGTTAAAAAAGCCTCTATTTATAGCTTTCTTAACGACAATTTTTCTTATAATACATCTTTTATTGCTTCAGCAATTATTTTATTTACATCAGCAATCATAATATTAAACTTCACTTCTAAATCAAAGTATTCTTTAATATCTTTATTTTCTACTAAAGTCATATACATCTCTTCTAGTTTTTTATTTTTTTCTTCATCTTTTGCCTCTCCTGCATATGCCATTAGTTGAACTTCATATCTTAGTTTTTCAAAATCTTCTACTTTTTGCTTCTTTTCTGGATCATTGTGTATTTCATCTTTTCTCTTTTTGTATAATTTGAATTCTTCGGAATCTCTTATCTCTTGTGCTAAACGGTTTGCTGTATCATATACTTGCATAATTTTTCCTCCTTATATTTATGCATAAGCATGTTTCTTCTGAAAACTAAGTAAATTTGTAATTTCTGTTTCTGTGTTACCTGCTTTTTTAGCCTTTTTAGCATTTTCTTGTGCAATTTCTTGTTTTTGTTTTTCAGCAACAGTTTTGCAAATTGCTTTTTCATATATATAATGTGTATCTTGAGCAATTTTAGTCCAGTTAAATTCTTCCTTAACTTTTTGTTTAGCTTTTTTAGCCATATTAGCTGCTAATTGTTTATCATATAATACTGTTAACACTGAATCTGCTATTGAGTTTGGATTTCCAGCATAGCTTTTCATTCCATTTACTCCGTGGTCTACTATTTCATCCAAACCACCAACATCTGAAACTACTGTTGGAACTCCTGCTAACATTCCTTCTAATGCAACAATTCCAAATGGTTCATATGTACTTGGGAATACTGCTACATCAGCACATTTATATATTTTTTGTACTTGTTTTGAATTTAAATATCCTGTAAAATATACCTTATTTGCAATACCCATTGCTTCAGCTTGTGCTTTTAAATCATCTAGCATTCCACCTTTTCCTGCAATTACAAGTTTTACATCATTATATCCTTGTAATATTTTTGGCATTGCTGATATTAAATGTTGAATTCCTTTTTCATATACTAATCTTCCAACATATAGAATAATTTTCTCATTATCCATTGCATATTGTCTTCTAAATTCGTAATCTCTTTCAATTCCATTAAAGTTAGTTAAGTTAATTCCATTTGGTATTACATTTATTTTATCAAAAGGAAGTCCAAATAGGCTTTGCACATGTCCTTTCATAAAATTACTGTTTACTATTACTTCTGTTGCTTCATATGTTAATAACCATTCTGTGTCATTTATATATCTTTGTGATTCATTATGAATTCCAGAGTTTCTTCCTGCTTCTGTTGCATGTATTGTAGCAACTAGTGGTATTCCAAAAGATTGTTTTAAAGTTTTGGCACTTGATGCAACTAGCCAGTCATGTGCGTGTATAACATCAAACTTTCCATTTTTATTTATTAGTTCTGTGGCTTTTGCTACCATATTGAAATTTAATTGCAAAGTCCAGTCTATAAAGCTATTTGGATGTATCATATAGTTTTCTACACGATATACTTCTACTCCTTTGTCATTTTCATATTCAGGCAAGTCTCCTTCTTTATATGTAATAACTGTTACTTCATGTCCATCTTTTATTAATCTTTTTGATAAATCGTGTACTACTCTAGCAATTCCTCCTACTATTCTTGGTGGATATTCCCATGTTAACATCAATATTTTCATTTTTATTTTTGCCCCTTCCTCATTTTCATCTTTTGAATTTTATGCTGTCTCTATTGTATATAATTTTGTGACAAAAGTAAACAATTTTTTACAAAATATTTTATTATTTTTTTGTGATTTTCTCTTGAATTTATTTGCGTTTTGATATAGTATAATATAGATATAGATGTTCGAAATATAAACGGAGGATAAGATGCCAAGAAAAGCTAAAGAAGAAATAATTGAAGAGAAAAAAATAGGTACTAAGAAGCCTGCTAAAGTCACTACATCAAAGACTGTAGGCAAAAAAAGTACTACTAAAAAAGCTAGTACTAACAAATCTACTGTTAAAAAAACTACAAGTTCAAAATCTGCTACAGCAAAAAAAGCTTCCACTAAGAAGACTTCTACAGGCACAAAAACAACTGCTAAGAAATCTACCACAAGAAAAGCAACTACTAAAAAATCTTCTAGCAAAAAGTTACCTATTTTAGAATATTATGATTTGCCTAATCTTTACAACCAAACTATTGTAAAAATATTAGCACAAACTCCTACTATACTATTTGTATATTGGGACATTTCTGATGAAGATAGACAAATGTATTTAGAAAAATATGGAGAAGATTTCTTTAATAACACTATTCCATATTTAACAGTAACAAATCAAACTAAAAACTATTCTTTTGAAGTAGAAATAAATGACTATGCTAATAGTTGGTATATCAATATTCCAGATAGTGATTGCAAATATGATGTAGTTTTATTCAGAAAACCTAGAAATCCAGAAGTTCATCATGAAAGTGTTTATATAACCTCTTCTAATGATTTACAAACACCTAATGATCATATTTTATTTGACAGCTTAGGAAAAACTGTATTTTTTAAAAATGTAAAAACTAATGAAATCATATCAAAAGATACTTCTTCTTTATCATTTATGAATAACATTGGTAGAATATATAATATTTATGATTTATATAAAGAAATTTACAAAAATGAATTATTAGAAGACAAATTAAATGCACATTTAACTTCTTCTAAAATGTCTTCTTAAGATTGGAGAAAATAATGACTAAAGAAAAAGGCTATGTTAGTTTTATACTACATGCTCATTTGCCTTTTATACATCATCCTGAAAGCGAAGATTACTTAGAGGAACAATGGTTGTATGAGGCAATTTCGGAGACCTACTTACCTTTATTAACAAACTTCGGAAAATTAGAGAAGGAAAAAGTTGACTTTAGAATAACAATGTCACTTACTCCTCCTCTTTTAAATATGCTTGATAATAAGCTATTGCAAAAAAGATATATCAAATATTTGAATACTCATATTGAACTTGCTAAAAAAGAAATAGAAAGAACTAAGGATAATGCAAAAGAAAACGAACTTGCTCATTATTATTTTAACCGCTATTCTAATGATTTGCATTTATTTAAAGAAATATATAATTGTAACTTAATTGAAGCTTTTAAGCATTTTCAAGATATTGGAGTGTTGGAGATTATTACTTGTGGTGCAACACATGGTTACTTCCCTATTTTATATGTAAATGAAAAAACTGTAAGAGCCCAAATAGCAGTTGGTGTTCAAACATATAAAAAGTATTTTGGTAAAACACCTAATGGAATATGGCTTCCTGAATGTGGATACATTCCTGAGGCTGATAAATATTTAAAAGAATTTGGGATTAAATATATAATTACTGAAACACATGGTATCTTGTATGCTAACCCTACACCTATTTATGGTACTTTTGCTCCAATTGTTTCACCTGAAGGTATTATAGCTTTTGGTAGAGATATTGAGTCTTCAAGGCAAGTATGGAGTTCTATCAATGGTTATCCTGGTGACTTTAATTATAGAGAATTTTACAGAGACATTGGATATGATGCTCCTTATGATTACATTAAGCCATATATTGCTTCAAATGGAGTTAGAGTTCATACTGGTATAAAATATTACAGAATTACAGGTAAAGACTGTGAGAAAGATTACTATAATGTTCAATGGGCTCAAGATAGTGTTGAAAAACAAGCCGGACACTTCTTTGATAGTAGAGTAAAACAAATTAACGAATTATCAAAACTAACTTCTAACCCTCCTATTATTACTTGTCCTTATGATGCAGAGCTATATGGTCACTGGTGGTATGAAGGTCCAGATTGGTTATATGTTTTATTCAAAAAGATTTACTATGATAAATGTAATTTCAAGTTAATTACTCCTAGTGAATATATTGATAAATATCCCTCTATGCAAGTATGTACACCTTGTCGTTCTAGTTGGGGCGCTAATGGTTATAGCGAAGTTTGGTTAAATTATACAAATGATTATGCTCACAAATATTTGCATGATATTGGTAATAAAATGGTTGAACTTGCTAATAAGTTTCCAAATGAAAAAGATAAAACCAAAAAGAAAGCTTTAAACCAATGTGCTAGGGAAGTATTGTTAGCTCAAAGTAGTGATTGGTTGTTTATTATTACAAATGGAACTATGGTTGATTATGCTAAAAAGCGTATTAAAGACCATGTTGGTAGATTTAATAGATTATATGATGGTCTTATGAATGATAAAACTGATGAGGAATACATCAAATTCTTAAAAGATATTTCTAAAAAAGACTGTATATTTCCGGAAATCGATTATATGATTTATAGATAAAAATGCGCCAATGGAAAATTCCATTGGCACTTTTTTATTTATTTAAATGTTCGTTCGTTTCTTTTGTTTCATTATATCTTTCAATAAAGTACAAAGGTCTGTGTTTGCTTTCATTAAAAGTTCTTCCTAAATATTCTCCTATAATTCCTAAGAATATTAGTTGAATTCCTCCCAAGAATAGTATAACTACCATTAATGAAGCATAGCCAGGTACATCTATTCCTGTTACTATTGTTTTTATGATTATATATAACATATAAACAAATCCAATAACTGAAACTCCACATCCTATAAGTGCTGCCCATCTTAATGGTGATGTTGTAAATGATGTAATTCCATCAATTGATAGATCAATTAGTTTTCCATAGTTCCATTTAGTTTGTCCGGCTGCTCTAGGGTCTCTATCATATAGGATTTCCTTTTTGTTATATCCGATTATACTAAATAACCCTTTAGTATATCTTTGATTTTCTCTCATTGACTTTAATGCTTCTACGCAACGTCTGTCTAATAGTCTAAAATCTCCTGTATCTTTTTGTATTTCAATTCTTGTAAAGCCTTGTAATACTCTATAATACATTTTAGAAGTGAACTTTTTAAGCCAAGTTTCTCCTTCTCTAGATTTTCTCTTTGCATATACATCATCATAGCCTTCTTCCCAGTATTTTATCATTTCTGGAATTAGCTCTGGTGGATCTTGTAAGTCTGCATCAATTATAACTACTGCATCACCCTTGCAATAATCTAAACCTGCTATCATTGCTGTTTCTTTACCAAAATTTCTAGATAAGTTTAAATAACAAAATCTTTTATCCTTTTCTCTTAACTCTTGCATAATCTCAAAAGTTTTGTCTTTACTTCCGTCATTTACTAATAATACTTCAAAGTCATAATTAGTATTTTCGTTCATTAGTTTTTCTAGTCTATCATATAATAAATGTAAAACTTCTTGTTCATTATATGCTGGTACTAATATTGTGACTAATTTCTTTTTTTCTTGTTCCATAATAACCTCCGATTATTTTGATACTATAGTTATATCACATTTTTCGAAAATAGTAAATAGGTTATTTGTTATGGCTTATTTTTGCATTGTTTAGTATTTTATATGTTTTACATATATCACAATCTTTGCATATAGTTACTCTTCCTTCAAAGATTAGCTTTAAAGTGTTTATAAATTCATCTTCGTCATCAATCAAATGTATTTCTACCCTTCTTGGTAAAAGGCATAGTAATGTATTTAGTGCAAAATCATTAGATGAAAAAGAAATATCTGATAAATATTTTGCATTATATATATTTTCTGAAACAGATACTATATTTCTTTTTTCATCTAACAAAATGGATTCTCCATTTATATAAATCAAATGCAGTAAATTATATTCTGGCACTTTTGATTCAACATATACTCTAAGCAAACTAATAAATTCTCTATATTCTTTTTCTATAACAAACTGATTTACTCCACTGTCCACTACTTCATCTAAATATTCTAGATATGCTTTTAATCTAAAATATACAAAACCATCTAAAACCATAGCTTTATTTTCTTTGACATATTCTTTTATATTTTTGTTATCAAGTAATTTTGCAGTGTATACTTCTGGTTCTATTAGCTGCATACAATTTTCTAATATTTTGTTCTTTTCATATTCATCAAAATAGAAATAGTTGTAGTTTATAAGTTGCTTTAGTATTTTTTCTTCATAAAATTCAATTACTACTTCTCCTATTAATTCTGTTAAAAAATTATAGAATTTGTTGTTATTATTCCCTCTATAATGAATAGTTATATTTTTATATATCTTAAATTGATTTTGAGAATATATTAGGTTTTCAAAGTCAATTTCTTGAATTCTATTTAGTAGATAATTTAATATTTGGGTATTATTAGTTTTAAAGCAAAATGATTTCATTTGATTTTTAGCTCCTCTCTACAATATTATCCACTAAAAACTTGTTAGATATACATATTTTATTCTAAATGACTTCAATTGGTAACATGTTCCAAAATTTATTTATCTGTAAAATTACGAAATCTGCAATATATACCTTCTTTCAAGTTATATACATTTGAATATCCCAATTGCCACAAAATTTGTTGAGCTTGTTTGCTACGAATACCACACGAACAATATACAATTATTGTTGTTCTTTTGTTTGGTATTCGAATTTGAATTTCATTTTGTAAATTGTATAAATCAATGTTTATAGCATTTGGTAAGTGTTCTTCATCATACTCCTGATGGCTTCTAACATCTAGCAATACTCCATTAGTTTGTCTTAGAATTTTCTGGGCTTGTTTATAATTTACTTCCATATCATATATGCTTCGATAAAGAATTTCTTTTATTTTTCCCAATATTTTCACTTTCCTTTCAAATAAAAAAACAATATTCATACTATATTTTATGAACATTGTTTTATTTTGGTTTATTTTTTGTCTGCTAATTTAGCAATTTCTAATTGTTTTTCTTTTATCATTGTTACAGCTACAATAGATACTGCATAAACGATTAATCCTATTGGTGCAACAAATTTGTTTACCGGAATCCTACAAATTACTAAGATACTTGCATATACTAATTCTGGAACTATTATAGCTAATAAGTATTTTCCTACTGTTTTAAGGCTTCCTAACTCCATATAACGAATAAATGCATATATTAGAATAATAATAGTAGTTATTGCAACTGGCATAATATATGGTTTTAAAATACTTGTAAGTTTTAATTTAGGTTCGTATTTTATAATTATGTCGTCTGTGGTATTTTTTATTTCATATTTTTCATTTATCTTAGTGTTTAATTGTTCTACTAAATTTTTTAGTTCTGCATTTATATTGTTTACATCTTTTTGTTTTATTGTAATTACTGCCATATCTTTATAAACTTCTACTTTTTGTACAACAATTTCATCTGTTCCAAATACTTCTTTTGCAATTTGTTTTATATCATTGTTTTCAAATTCTTTTTGTATATATACATATAGTCTAACATTGTCTGTATACATAGTGTCTACATTAAAGCCTTTTACACATGTCATAATTGCTCCAGCTACTATAATTAAAGCTAGCAATATATAAATAATTTTTTTGCTCATTTTTTATCACATTCCTTTACTATAATTTTAATAATGTTAAATAACAACTATTTTGTGAATAATAATGGTTTTGTAAGAATAACGTTATATAGCATTATTAAAACAATTCCCCAAAACATTGTCATTCCAAAGCTATAAATTGGAATCCAACTTATAAAGCTAAAGATTATTGTTGTAACTGCTATTGGAATTAATACAAATAAGAAGTTAATAAATCCTTGTTTGTAAGTAAATTCTTGTTCTTCTTTTTTCTTTCCATTTAACAAGTATACTATAAACACATAATTTAGAGCTATTGATATTAAAATTCCAACCATTCCCTCGATTGATACAACTACATTTGTTAATCTAATTATAATTAATAATGAAGCTATATATCCTGTAAAGCTAAGTGCTCCTAGTATTCCTTTAACTCTGTATTTGATTATTAAAAATAATACTGCAATAACCATTATACTTAATACAATTATAGCTGGTACAAAGAATGTTTCATTACTAATATCTGGTAATATGTAACGGTTCTCATCAACTGTATATGCTATTGGTAAATTTCCTGTATTTAATAATGTTGCTAAGTTATTAGCTTCTTGAACATAATTTCTTAAATCTTCACTCTTAGAGCTTGCTGTTCCAAATGTTAATTGTATCATACCAGTTGAAATCTCTTCTGAGAAATATGTACTAAGTACAGTTGTATTGTCTATTTTTATACTAATTTTTTTGGTTGTTTCTTTTCCTTCTTCGTCTGTAGTTTTAATAAATGTATTAGAAATATCTTTTAATTTTTGTGTTCCTTCTTTATTGAATTGTATTGTTAAGTATACTGATATTCCACTGTCAGTACTGTTATATACTACTTGTGCCTTTTTTATATCGCTATTATTCATTAATACATTATTTTGTTCATCAACAACATTAAATGTTCCTTTAATAGCCATATATTGTAATACCATATCTGTATCACTATTTTCTGGTATTTTAACTACTATATTTCCATTTTGTTCATTTTGCTTTATTTCATAATAGTCAACTGCTTTCTTCACGTTTAAGTTTGCATCTACTGCTTTTATACTATTTAATCTTTTTTCTATTACTTCCTTTGCTAATCTATAGTTTTCTTCTGTTAATGTTTCCGTCGGATTTACAGGTACTTCTTGTTTAGTAGTTCCTTCTCCTTCCTTTTCAACTACATTGCCATCCTTATCATAAATAATAGTATCAGTAGCGGTACTTACTACTAGTCCAATATTTCTTGTTCCTGATAATTCTGCTCCCAATTTAAACTCTGGTAAAATATTTTCCACAAACTTAGTTTTTTGTATAAAAATCCCTCCAAATGAGATTAGTGCTAATAAAATTATTACTAAAATTATTAGTGTTCTTTTTAGTGCTTTCATTTTTTTCATTTCCTTTCTTTATTTGTTGTTTTTAATCTACTTTGCTCAAGCAAGATGCTGATTATTTTGTGTAATTTTAAAAAGCATTAGTATATTGCGAGGAAAGATGCATTACAATAACTTTGTATCATTAATAACTAACTCAAACCAAATTCCTAAATACTTAGCCGCATATTTACTCATCATAGTTCTGTCCATAAATATTTCAAAATAATCTAATACTGGTGATATTTTTGTGTCAATTGTTAAGTCTAATGTTACCTTTCTATTTTCTTTGTCAATAATGAACTTCGAATCAGTAACTGCATAATTAACTTTATCATGTTTGTCAAATGTAGAGATGTTTTTATTTACCACTCTACTGCGATGTGCATCAGACTTGTCCGCTAATATTAAAGCTGCTGATATATCACTTACTGCAGTTCCTGTTTGTTCATCATGGTTTCCTATCGCCATCATTATTTCAGTTCTTTGCTCAACACTCATTCCCATATCTTTTAATATTTGATATGCAAGTATTGCTCCTGTATGAGCATGATCTACTCTGTTTATACAGTTTCCTATATCATGCATATAACCAGCTATTTTAGCAAGTTCTATTCTTTCTTCCGGATAATCCAGTGTCTGCAGTAATTCTCCTGCACGCTGTGATACAATACTCATATGTCTTATCGAGTGTTCTGTATATCCTAAAGCATTTAATTGTTTTTGTGAACTTAATATTAATTGAGTAAGTTCATCATTTTTCTTTACATCTTCTAAAGTAATCAATTAGTTTCCTCCTACTGTATAATTTACCTTTAAATTTTATATTAAAAACAAAAAAATAGCAACCATTTTTTAGAATTTCTTCCTAAAAAATATTGCTATTTTTCGACTTTATTCACGTTTTACTTTCTATTTGTATTGACTCCTATTATTCCACCTATCATTCCTGTGATAATTCCAATAATCAGCATTATAAAGGAATTAAATGTTAGATTAAATCCTGCTAAGAATAAACTTGATATCAAATATAAAGTTATAATGTATATAACTCCCACCATTCCACCATTTAGTATTCCATTTTTTCTTATTCTTTTGGTACTAATCAT
>FR889098.1:0-24823 GCA_000435755.1 Clostridium sp. CAG:508 | reverse complement strand
CGATGTTATAATAGCAAATATACTTCCTTTTATAATTCTAATTGCATTCTTCTTAAACTCGCTTTCCTCAGTAATAATATTATCCTTTTCCATATTAAATTTCCTTCCTTTAAAAAGTATATAGATTTCACTGAAGAATCAATTAATAATTAATTTTTCAGCTATAGACTTACTCACATAATTTTATTACTAAATTCTATTCCTATATTGTTATTTTAGAACATAATTTAAAAATAGAAGTTAGATTTTCCTAACTTCTATTTTTTTCGCTATGTATTGTTTGAAACTTTATTTACATTTGTATTCGTGTTATTTTCTACTGCATTCGTATTTGTTTGCGTAGTATTTTCTGTGGATGTATTGTTTTGTTGTGTATTTTGAGTGGTTTGTTCATTGTTAGTATTTTCAGTATTCTCAGTATTTGTTTGATTATTACTTTCATTTTTATCTGGTCTTACCCATTTTTTTATGTAATCAATTACATTCATTAACTGATTATTATATAACATATAATAGGTTTCTTCTCCTTCAGATGTTATTGAATATATTGATTGTAGAGCTATTGGTAATAAAGTTTTGCCTTCACTGTCTATCAAACCATATACATTATTTCTACTTACAACAATTCCTTCATATTGTGGCACTAATAGAACGCTATTCGAATTTTCTTCACCGTTACTTTTTCCTCCTACACTGCATCCTAATTCTTTATAAGTAGTTCCAGTGCCTGCTATATTTTTTCCTGTCTTATCAAATATTTCCCATGTTCCATTCTTTTTGGCTGGTATACATTTGTTGTACAATAAATATTGATTTTTTATTGTATTACTCATATATTGGCTTGAATTTACTCCTATTTGGTCATATTCTAAGTAAAGTACAATACTTCCATTAGAATTAACAACTCCTTGTTTCTTGTTTTTTGTAGCTAAATACAAACCACTGTCTTTATCAATTTGTTTAATTTCATCAAATTCTGGAGCAATTTTTATCTTTGAATCATATGACATGATTCCCATTTTATTTTCCATTGTAGTTACTATAAATTCTTTTGAACTTTCAACAAACTTAATATTAGCATATTTTGTACCTAGTACTTCTTGTCCGTCCAATGTTTGTACTCCATAGTTTCCATTTTCATTTTTTATTATAAGCATATTATATAACAATGCTTTTTGATTGCTAAAGCTTGCATCTTTATCTGCAATACCTGCATTTTGAAATTTAGTAGTATAGTAACTAACCAAATATGGTAATGTATAAATATTTACTTGATTTTGTTGTTGATTATATGACATAGAAATATTAAACGCAATTTGTGCACCTTCAATGGTTGTATATAATTGATTATTAAACATCTTTATTGGTTCATTTATTTCATAATATTCATAATCATTGTTTCCATCTAATATTATTTTATAAATCTTATTAGATCCTAAACTGAATGATGCTATTTCCTCTTTTGATTCCACATAGCATTTAGTTATATCTTCTGCATATTGTTTATACTCTCCATTTCCAGATTCATAACCTACATAATCTGCAAAAGCTCTAATTGGAATATATAAATTGTTGTTTTGATCAAATACAAAAATGTCTTTCATTTTAACATTTGATTTTGCATCAACATAAACCTTTAATTGTGTAGATTGCATGTAATATATCAAAGCCACTAGTCCAATTACTACCAATAATAAAAGTACTAAAACAATTCCTATAATTCTCATCATTTTTTTTGCTTTTACTTGTTCCTCTGTAGGCTTATTGTAGCCTGCACCCCCAATAAAATCATTCATAAAAAATCCTCCATCTCTTTTGTATTACTCTTTATAACCATATTTTTTATAAAATTCTTCTTTAAATTTTAACAAGTTATCATTCTCTATTTCTATTCTAACTCTTTCCATGAGTTTAGTCAAGAACCTTAAGTTATGAATTGATAATAATCTTACTCCTAATATTTCGTTTGCTTTTACTAAATGTCTGATGTATGCTCTAGTGTAGTTTTTGCAAGTATAGCAGTCACATTCTGGGTCTAATGGTGTAAAATCTCTTTCATATGTAGCATTTCTTACCACTACTTTTCCATTCCATGTCATCGCAGTTCCATTTCTTGCAATTCTTGTTGGAAGTACACAATCGCACATATCTATTCCAGCTAATGCTGCTTCTATCAAATAATCTGGTGAACCCACTCCCATTAGATATCTTGGCTTATTTTCTGGCATTAGTGGTGCTGTATAATATAACATCTTCAAGTATTCTTCTTTTGGCTCTCCTACACTAATTC
The DNA here is from genome assembly GCA_000435755.1 of Clostridium sp. CAG:508. Classification (GTDB taxonomy): domain Bacteria; phylum Bacillota; class Clostridia; order TANB77; family CAG-508; genus CAG-273. Next base: position 22,533 of record FR889098.1, on the reverse strand, counting down.
CTCCTATTGCATAGCCAGGGAAATCTAAATCTATTAAATCTTGGGCAGACTGTTGTCTTAGATCTTCATAAAATCCACCTTGTATTATTCCAAACAAAGCTTGTTCTTCAACATTTTTATGTGCTTCTTTACAACGTTTTGCCCATCTTGTAGTTCTTTCCATTGATTGTTTTGTGTACTCATATGTAGATGGATATGGACAACATTCGTCAAATGACATTATAATGTCTGCTCCTAAGGCTTCTTCTATTTCCATTACTTTTTCAGGTGTAAACATATGCTTACTTCCATCTAAATGAGACCTAAATTCAACTCCTTCTTCGGTTATTGTTCTTAAATCACTTAAACTAAATACTTGAAATCCACCACAATCTGTTAGAATAGGCCTGTCCCATCTCATAAAGTTATGAAGTCCACCTGCTTCTTTTACTAGTTCGTGTCCGTGGTCTTAAATATAAGTGGTAAGTGTTTGATAATATTATTTGAGCGCCAACTTCTTCTTTTAGTTCTTCTGGCGTTAATGATTTTACTGTTGCTTGTGTTCCTACTGGCATAAATACTGGTGTTTGAATATCGCCATGAGGTGTATGTACTACTCCTCTTCTTGCGCCTGAATTTTTATCTATATGTAGTAATTCGTATGTTACTGCTGGTTTCATTTTATTTCTCCTATTTTAATATTATATATTTTGTATAGCAATTTAATAAATAAACATTGCATCTCCAAATGAGAAAAATTTATACTGCTCTTTCACGGCCTCCTCATAAGCCTGCATTATAAAATCTTTCCCTGCTAATGCTGAAACTAACATTATTAATGTTGATTCTGGTAAATGAAAATTAGTAATTAGAGCATCTAGACATTTAAACTTGTAACCAGGATAAATAAATATATTAGTATCTCCTTCTACTTCCTTAACATATCCGTTATCGTCAGCTACACTTTCTAATACTCTACAAGAAGTTGTTCCTACTGCAATTACTCTGTGTCCTTCTCTTTTAGCTTTGTTTATTTTCTCTGCATCTTCTGCTTTTATATAAAAATGCTCTGAATGCATATCATGTTCTTCAATGTTTTCAACTTTTACAGGTCTAAAAGTTCCAATTCCCACATGAAGTGTAACATTTGCGACCTCTACTCCTTTTTCTTTCAGCTTTTTAAATAGTTCATCTGTAAAATGTAAGCCTGCTGTTGGTGCGGCTGCAGAGCCTTCATATTTAGCATATACAGTTTGGTATCTATCTTTTTCTTTTAATTTTTCATGTATATATGGAGGTAGTGGCATTAAGCCTATTTCATTTAAAATTTCATTGAATATTCCGTTATATTCAAATTTTACTTTTCTATTTCCATCTTCAAACTTCTCTAAAATTTCTGCTTTTAGTAATCCATTTCCAAATTCCACTCTTACTCCTGGCATTAGCTTTCTGCCTGGTTTTACCATAACCTCCCAAATGTCTCCATCTACTCTTTTTAATAGTAGAAATTCAACATTTGCACCAGTTTCTTCTTTTACTCCATATAAACGAGCAGGAATAACTTTCGTGTTATTTCTTACTAAACAATCACCTGGTTCTAAATAATCTATAATATCTTTAAATATTTTGTGTTCAATTGTTTTATTTTTTCTGTCTAATACCATTAGTCTAGATTGGTCTCTATCTTTTATTGGTACTTGAGCTATTAGTTCTTTTGGTAAATTATAATTAAAGTCTGAAACTTTCATTTTGTCTATCTCCTCATACTATTCTGTTTCTATTTTGTTACTTCTATATTCAAATAATCTAGTTATTTTTGAAAATATACTTTGAATTATTTCTATAATATTGCTAGGCTCTTTAAATCCTGCAACTTGTGTAGCATACTTAAAATTACTTTCATGGCAAGGTTTACATCTAAGGATTTCTTCTGGTAATCCTATTTTAGTTCCATTGTAACTAATTTCTTTGTTTATATAATCTGTATACCATTTTCTTAATCCTTGCTTTTTATCTTCTGTATATCCATATTTTGCATAGTCATGTAGTTCTGGTCTTTCATATCCATATTCTTTTGCATTACGCTCTAAAGTATGCAAAAACTCATGAATAAATACCTCTTCCGGGAATGTATTCACTCTATAATTAAATTCATAAGCTAAATTGTTCCTATCATCTGGCATACGAATATTTGAAAATCCTATACTATAATAATCCATTCCGCCTAGACCTATCCAATCATTTACCAAAGTATCATTTCCTTTTTGTTTATCTGCCATTCTAAATGCCACATAGATGTGATCATACATATTTTTCTTAACATATGAATCTATATATTCGTATACATCTTCTGCTGAAACATAATAACCATTTTCTTCATCATAAGAAAGAGTTTTGATTGGTTTCTTAATTACGTATGTTTCATATTCTATATTTATCTTGTCTTTGCTAACTTCTCTCATTGAATTCTTAAATCTTGCTAAGTTATTTTCAACAGTTCTAATGTCATCACTGGTCATTTGTAATTTTACGTTTTCTATCTTTCCATCTACATTTACAGTTACATCTATATTGGGAAATATAAAGCATGCCATCTTCCATTTATTAGATGTAGATGCAACTCCTGCCTCAACTTTAAAATCTGAAAACCATACTGTACCTTTTGATAATGTTGAATATCCTCCTAATCTAAATCCTACTTCAACTTCTGTTTCGTTTTTTGAATTAAACATAAAACTTAATTCTTGCCAATCATTTGTACCTGTTATTAGGTTTGATCTTTCTTGCGTATTGTTTAAACAAATATGAGCTCCTCCTGAATTTAAGTTATTCTGGTTTTCTACGTTCTCTGTCCTTACCATACATGTTACTTTATATGGTGTATTTGGTATTACAGATATCGTTTGAGAAAACATTGCATCATTGTAATCTTTATTTTCTATTTTATAACTATCATATTTTGCATACTTAACTTCACTGTCTCTAGTAAATTCCGTTATATTACTTAATCTTATACTTTTTTCAAAGTCATTAAAATTATATTTTTTATATATAATTACGCATACAATAATTGCTATAATCATTATTATATAACTAATTATTTTTCTTGCTTTTTTCATAAGTATTCCCCTTTTTATGAATTATTAATTTAAACATAACTTTGAGACTGTTAGGATTTAATCCTGTTACAGTCTCAATATAACCTTATTTTATAGCTTCTGCACATCTATGGCATAATGTAGGATGTTCTTTATTTTCTCCTACTTCTGTTGAGTATTTCCAACATCTTTCACATTTTTGTCCTTCTGCTACTTCTACTTTTACTCCAATCTTCACATCATCTTTTCTTTCATTTTCCTTAATGTCTAATGCAGAAACTATGAATACCGTAGTTAAAAGTTCTTTGTTTTCTTTTAAGAATTCATATTCTTTTTTATTAGCAAATAGAGTAACTTTTGCATTTAATGAATGTCCTATTACTTTTTCTGCTCTTGCAACTTCTAGTTCTTTAGCTACTAATTCTTTTAATTCTAAAATATGATTCCATTTTTGCTCTAATTCTTCGTTGTCATATTCTGCTACTACTTCTGGCCAGTCACTTAGCATAACGCTTTCAACTTGCTCATTTTTAGTATGTGGCATATATTTCCAAATTTCTTCTGCTGTAAAGCAAATCATTGGTGCAACTATTTTTACTAGAGCATTTAAAATTATATACATTGCTGTTTGTGCTGAACGTCTTTCAGTAGAATCTTTCTTTGATGTATATAATCTATCTTTTATAATGTCTAGATAGAAGTTACTCATATCTGTTACACAGAATTGGTTTACATCATGATATACTAAGTGGAAATTAAAGTTTTCGTAATTCTCTGTGCAGTCTTTTACTAGTTTATTTAATCTTGATAATGCCCATTTGTCTATTTCTTCCATATCTTTGTATTCTACTTTATTATCAGGATCAAAGTCTGAAGTATTTCCTAAAATATATCTTGCTGTATTTCTTATTTTTCTGTATGCTTCACTTATTTGTTTTAATATATCTCTTGATATACTTACATCTGATTTAAAGTCTGAAGATAATACCCATAATCTTAAGATATCTGCTCCATACTCATCTATAATTTCTTGTGGGCTAATTCCATTTCCTAAAGATTTAGACATTTTCATTCCTTGTGCATCAACTACCCATCCGTGTGTTAATATTGCTTTATATGGTGCAACACCTTTAGTTGCAACAGATGTTAGAATTGAAGATTGGAACCATCCTCTATATTGGTCATGTCCTTCTAGGTATAAATCTGCTGGGAATGGTAAGCCTCTTTCAACTAGCACTCCTTCATATGTAGAACCTGAATCAAACCAAACATCCATAATATCTGTTTCTTTTTTGAACTCATGACATCCACAATGTTCGCAAACTGCGCCTTCCGGCATTAATTCTTTTTCATCTAGGTCAAACCAAGCATTTGAACCTTTTTTTCTAAATATTTTTGATACCTTTTCAAAGCTTTCGTTTGTAGCATATTCTTTACCACATTCTTTACAATAGAAAATTGGAATTGGTACACCCCAAGTACGTTGTCTTGAAATACACCAGTCATTTCTATCTTTTACCATGCTAGAAATTCTTTCTTCCCCCCATGTTGGTGTCCATTTAACATCTTTTATAGCTTTTAAAGTTTCTTCTTTAAAGTCATTTACAGATGCAAACCATTGATCTGTTGCTCTAAATATAATTGGATTTTTACATCTCCAGCAATGTGGATATGAGTGGTTTATTTTTTCTTTTCTTAATAGATATCCGTTTTCATCTAGCCAGTTTATAATAGCATCATTTGATTTTTCGTAGTACATACCTGCAAAAGGACCTGCTCCTTCTGTTTGATATCCCTTTCCATCAACTGTAACTATAATATCTAAGCCATTTTTAATTCCACATAAATAGTCTTCTTTACCATAGCTTGGTGCTGTATGAACTGCACCTGTACCAGTATCTAATTCAACTGCAACTGTATCATCACTTCCTAATACTACTTTTGAAGTTCTATCTAAGAATGGATGCTTACATAAAATTCCTTCTAGTTCTGTTCCATTTACAGTTTTTACAGTTTTGTAATCTGTAATGCCTACTAAATTCATAACCTCATCAACTAAACTTGTAGCCATTAATAATTTGTCTTTTCCAGTATCAACAACACTATATTCATATTCTCCACCAACTGTAATACCTGTGTTACCTGGTAATGTCCATGGAGTTGTAGTCCAAATAACTATAAATGTATCATTATCTAAAACTCCTTTTCCATCTTGTACTGGGAATTTAACATAAATTGACATTGTGTCACAATCTTTATATTCAATTTCTGCTTCTGCTAAAGCTGTCTCACAGTCTGTACACCAATATACTGGTTTTAATCCTTTATAGATATAACCTTTTTTATACATTTCTGCAAATATTTCAATTTGTCTAGCTTCTAGCTCTGGTTGTAAGGTAATGTATGGGTTCTTCCAATCACCTAGTACACCTAGTCTTTTGAATCCTTCTGTTTGTTTATCAACATATTTTAAAGCAAATTCTTTACAAGTATCTCTAAATTTAGAAACGCTAATTTCGTCTCTGTTTATTCCTAATGCTTGAATTGCTTTTTTCTCTGTTGGAAGTCCGTGTGTGTCATAACCAGGGATATATATTGTTTGATATCCTTGTAAGCTTTTAAAACGATTTACAGTATCTTTCAATACTTTATTTAAAGCATGACCCATATGAATTTCTCCATTTGCATATGGAGGTCCATCATGTAATATGTATGTTTTATGTCCTTCATTCTTTTTTAACATTTTTTCATACAAATCATTTTCAAAAACCTCTTGCTCTGTTTTAGGTTCATTTTCTGGTAAATTTCCTCTCATAGGAAATTCTGTACTTGGCAAATTCAAAGTTTTGCCATAATCTTGTTTTTCATCTGCCATTTTATTTTCCTCCTTTTAATTCGCATATTTGTCTTCTACTAGGAGTATATTCCTAGAATACAAAAAAGCCATTTCGTCACAATATTATAGGACGAAATGGCTTAAAATTTCCGCGGTACCACCTAATTTAAAAGAATTATTTTCTTTTCTCTTATTAACCTTTAACGCAGGAATACGATTTCTTTTACTATCTTTTCAAAGAAATAGCTAAAAGGTGATAACAATAATTACCAAGTGCTTTCAAACTCTCACCATTATGTTTGATTCTCTGTTAAGTTTTTGCAAAAATTGTGTTGTCCTTTATGATTGCTTTTATTTAATATGTTATATAGTTTACCACTTTTATTTATATTTGACAAGAGATTAATTAAAAAATATTAGATTTTATTCTTCCCATTCAAGTTCCCAGTCTGATATTTGTACAAAATCTCCATCTTTTATTCCTAGTGCTTTTAGTCTATCATTTATGCCTAATTCATTTAATCTTCTATGGAAATAATGTAACGATTCGTTGTCTTCTAAGTTTACAGTTCTCATAAGCTTAGTTATTACATCACCAGATACTATATACACTCCGCCTTCTTTTTTTACTGTAATATCTTCTTTATCTTCTAATGTATATACCTTCTTTATTTCTTCTATTTCTATCAAATCCTCTTTTGGTAATGTTTTTAATACTTCACTTACTCTTACAAGCAGTTCCTTTACTCCTTGTTTAGTAGCAGCTGATATTTTATATATTTCTAAACCTTTTTCTTTTGCCATTTTTTCTAGCTCTAGATATAGGTTTTCGTCTTGCATACTGTCTACTTTGTTTGCTACTATTATTTGTTTTCTTTTACTTAACTTCTCGCTATATTTCTTTAACTCTTCATTTATTATTTCAAAGTCTTTTACAGGATTTCTTCCTTCTGTACCTGAAACATCTATTACATGAAGAAGTAATCTTGTTCTTTCAATATGACGTAAAAATTGAATTCCAAGTCCCACTCCTTGGCTTGCTCCTTCAATTATTCCTGGGATATCTGCAATGACAAAGCTGTCACCATATTCTCCTTTTACTACTCCTAGGTTTGGCTCAAGTGTAGTAAAGTGATAATCCGCAATTTTAGGTGTTGCATCAGTTACAACTGACAATAGTGTTGATTTTCCTACGTTTGGAAATCCTATTAGTCCAACATCAGCTAAAAGCTTTAATTCTAATATTAGTTCTTTTTCTTCGCATTTTTCACCTTCTTGTGAAAATCTAGGTGCTTGTCTAGTAGATGTTGCAAAGTGTGAATTTCCTTTTCCACCTCTGCCACCTTGTAGTATAAGTTCTTTTTGTCCTTTTTCAGATAAGTCGGCTAAAACTTTTCCAGTTTGTGCATCTTTAACAATAGTTCCTAGGGGAACTTTTATTGTTAAATCTTCACCACTTCTTCCATATCTATTAGCTCCTTCACCATTTTTTCCGTTTTCAGCTTTAAACTTTTTTTGATATCTAAAGTCTATTAAGGTGTTTGTATCTGGATCAACTTCAAAGTATACGTTTCCGCCTCTTCCTCCATCTCCTCCGTCTGGTCCACCTGCTGCGACATATTTTTCTCTACGAAAAGAAACAGCTCCGTCACCGCCATTTCCTGCTTTTGCAATTATTTTTACATAGTCTGTAAACATTTTATTCTCCTTCAAAATAATCTAGTCTCATTGCCTTTTTAACTTTTCTCATTGTTTCTCTTGCTGTTTGCCTTGTTTTTTCTGTTCCATCTTTTAGTATTTTTTCAACTAATTCTGGTCTTTCTTCATAATATTTTCTTTTTTCTCTAATTGGTGTTAAAAACTCATTTATATTTTTAGCTAATTGTTTTTTACAAGCTACACATCCTCTTGCACCCGCTTTACATTCTTCACAAACGGTTTTAACTTCTTCTTCAGTACTAAATAGTTTGTGATAATATGCAACCATACATACATCTGGATGTCCTTTATCGTCTTTCTTGATTCTAGCTGGGTCTGTTACTGCACTCATTACTTTTTTATTTATTTCTTCTTCAGTATCTGATAAATAAATAGCATTTCCTAAAGACTTACCCATTTTGTCATTTCCATCTAGTCCTTTAATTCTTTTTGCACTTGAAAGTACAGCTTCTGGTTCTGTTAAAACTTCTCCATATATGCTGTTGAATTTTCTAACTATTTCTCTACATTGTTCAATTAACGGCAATTGGTCTTCTCCAACTGGAACTAGCGCTCCATCAACCACAGTAATATCTGCTGCTTGGCTTACAGGATATCCTAAAAATCCATATGTAACGCTCTCTCCAAACACATCTCTTTTTTGTGCTAGTTCTGTTTTTACAGTTGGGTTTCTTTCTAGTCTAGCTATTGTTACCAAATTAGAATAAAATACTGTAAGTTCTGCTGTTTCTGGCACCATTGATTGGATATATATTGTTGTTTTTTCTGGGTCAATTCCAACTGATAAATAGTCTAATATAACTTGCCTTACATTTTGTCTTACCTTTTCTGGATTTTCAAAATTATCAGTTAAAGCTTGAACATCTGCAATTAAAATATATGGGTCATATTTGCCAGTATTTTGCATCTCTACTCTTGTTTTTAAAGATCCAAAATAATGACCAATATGTAATCTTCCTGTTGGTCTGTCTCCTGTTAAAATACGTTTTTTCTTTTCTTCCATTTTTCATCATTCCTTTGTTTAAAAATACATACTTATTATACTTAATTTTACTTAATTTTACAATATATATAACAAAAAAACTCCACTTACGTGGAGTTTTTTATTATTCAGCTTTACTTCCTTCTTCAACAGGATATACGCTAACTTTCTTTTTATCTCTGCCAAGTCTTTCAAATTTAACTTTTCCAGTTACTTTAGCATATAGTGTATCATCACTACCAATACCAACATTAGTACCTGGATGGATTTTTGTTCCTCTTTGTCTTACTAGTATATTACCAGCTGGAACTACTTGACCATCTGCTCTTTTTAGTCCTAAACGTTTAGACTCACTGTCTCTACCGTTCTTAACACTACCTTGACCTTTCTTATGAGCCATCCTATTTCACTCCCTTCAATTTTTGTTTTAGGGTATTTCTATCTTTCTAATAGTTTTTACCATAATATATTCAAATTTTAATTAAGCTTCTTTTTTAGTTGTAGCTTTTTTTGTAGTAGCTTTAGCTGCTGTTTCTTTTACTTCAGCATTTTCTACTTTTGCTTCTGATTTTTCAGTAGGCATTTTTATTTTTGTGATCTCTACTTTAGTGTATGGTTGTCTATGTCCTTGAGTTCTTCTGTAGTTCTTTTTAGCTTTATATTTATAAACTAAAATCTTTTTGCCTTTACCGTGAGAAACTACTTTTCCTTCAACCTTAACACCTTTTACATAAGGAGCTCCAACTTCTACTTTTTTGTCGTCAGATACTAAAACAACATTATCAAATGTTACTTTTTTACCTTCTTCTGCTTCTAATTTTTCGAAGAATACTACATCTCCTTCTGTTACTTTGTATTGTCTTCCACAGCTTTCAATAATTGCGTACATTCTTTGTACACCTCCTATATTCGTATACTCGCTAAGCATAAATAACAAGGCAATTGCTTAAAGCAATATTTAGTTGCCCGACTCAGGCGGCTTACAGTTAAATATTGTACCATATTATGGTATTAGTGTCAATGGTTTGGTGAAATTTTTTAAGGTCAGGCACTTTAATTTTTCTTTGGCATATAATTCTATATATTAAATTGGAGGTATATATATGTTTGCCTTTTCTATTGGTGGTATTTTAGCATTTTTAAATTCAGCTATATTTTTAGTTGGATATATTTCAAATAATACACTTTTTCCAGAGCCTTTAAGTAGTGAAGAAGAACGAAAATATTTAGAACTTATGAAAAACGGAGATGAAGAAGCACGAAATATTTTGATAGAGCGAAATTTAAGATTAGTTGCTCATGTATGTAAAAAATATACTGCTACACGAGTTGAACAAGATGATTTGATTTCTATTGGTAGTATTGGTTTAATTAAGGGAATAAATAGCTTTGATAGTTCAAAAGGAGTACGTTTGGCTACTTATGTTTCTCGTTGTATTGATAATGAAGTACTTATGTATTTAAGAAGCACTAAAAAGTTAGGTGCAGAAGTTTACTTAGATGATCCTATTGGAAAAGACAAGGACGATAATGTTGTCACTTTGCAAGAAGTCTTAGAGAATAATGATAAAAATATTGAAGATGAAGTTGATTTAAAATTTAAAGTAAAGAAGTTATATGAGAAAATGAAGGAAGTTTTAAAAGAAAGAGAAAAAACTATATTGGAATTACGTTTTGGTTTGAATGGCGAAAAACCTAAAACTCAAAATCAAATTGCAGATTCTATGGCAATTTCCCGTTCTTATGTTTCAAGAATTGAAACTAAGGCTATTAGCAAGTTAGCTAAGGAATTTAAAGAATAAATATATAAAAGGAGTTTTTAATACTTACATTAAAAACTCCTTTTAATTAAAATTCAAAAACATTGTTATCTTTATCTACAAATCCAACTTCACAAGTTGCCCCCATCTCTGTTAAAATTTTTACAAATTCTTTTTGTAGTTCTAAGATTTTTTCTTTGTTTTCAATAAATCCGTCTAATGGTATAAACGCATTTTTTATATTCTCGTCTATTTTGCTTTTTTCACCTTGTCTCCAAGCCCATTTTCTTGTTTTTACTTCATTTCCACTTACATATACTAATTCACCTGCTGGTGGATTATCATATTCTTGAGAACCAAATGGAATGAATGTGTCATTTTCATTTGCAAATCTTAATTCTATATCTCCTGCAAATTTATCTATGTCATGTACTCCTAGTGGTACATTGTACTTTAGTGATAAAGCATTGCCTAAATCAACTAATGTATTTATGTTAGGAACAAATTGTGATTTAACTGTCCTACTAACAAGTGCTTCTATTGAGCACATAAATTTGTTTTGGTTAATATCAACTTTCTTAAATGCTTCTCTGTATAGTACAATTTCTGGTAATTCTTTTACTTTTACATCTTTGTACTTTTCTGCCACCTCATTTACTTCGTTTTTTAGCATTTCTTGTATTGCACTATTTGGTTTTGTATTATCAATATTTCTAGCTATAATAACACCAAAACATGCATTATCAACCTTTTCAAAAAAACTTTTGTCAACTATAAATTTCATATATGTTCCTTCTTTTCTTGTTTTGATGTTACACATTTTACACCTTTTTTTCATCAATTGCAATACCTAAACAGCCTTGTAATAAAAACAAGGCTGTGTGTCATTTTATTTAATCAATGATACTAGTAAATCCACTAACTCTTTTTGTGTTATTCCTGCGGTTTCTATATCAAAATATACATCATTTAATTTAAACTCTGCTAAATATAGTTTTTCATATTGTGTTATTATAACATCTGTATTTTCTATTTTTGATATTTTTTCTTCACTACTCAAATAATAGTCTCTTAATGGTTTTCCAATTTTGGAAAATGCTATTCTTATTGTTCTGTTTTCTGCCTCATTTGAATAGTCCCAAATATAGTCATGAGCTATAGAATAATCTTTATCCGAAAAATCTTTTCTAGTCATTACAACTTTATTTACACCGTAGTCTCTCAAATCTTTTGGCGCATTAATATCTTTTTTTACAAACGAAAAATCTTTCTCAAATTCACTATTCAGTTCAGTATTTGCTTCTTTTATATCTGCATCCAACGTCATCATACTTTGATATTCAGCCTTATTTATATTTAATTCCAATATTCCTTGTACTGTTGGTGGCATAACATTTTCATTATTACTTTTTGGAACATTATATGCAACAATGCCAACTAATAATGCAATTGCTACAAGACTTGAAGCTAAAACATAACTCAATTTTACTTTCATATTATCTCTCCTCTCAATTTTTGATAAAATGATATTATAATTTTTCTTTTTGTCAAAGTTCTTTTGTATTGTATCTTTCAAATTATTCATTTATATCACCTTCAATCTTTACATTTTCTTTAATGTCTTTAATTGTTCTGTATAAAATATTTTTGACATTAGATTCAGACATGTTTAATTCTTTTGCAATTTGTGATATCTTAATTTCTGTACAATAATATAAATAGAAAACTTTTACTGTTTTTATATTTTTGCTTTTAATATAATTCCATACCGCTTCTGCATTTAGCTTTTTAATTGTTTCCGTTTCCAAATCAAAATTATCTGGCAAATCTATTTCTTCGTCCTCTGCTTGATAAACATTATAATTTTTTAATTTATATAAAAGACCATAATATTTTTGAATTTTCTTTTTAGCTATTCCTATTACAAAATTAGGACAGTTTTCTAAATATATTTCTTTCTTTTTTTCTAGTATGTTATATAATTCTACATATGTATCTTGCACTAAATCATTAACATCGTCAATATTAGAGCATTTACAAACTATATATCTCAATGTTCGTTCATATGTTGAATTATATATTTCTTCAAAATTTTCTAAAGATATTCCGAGTACTCATTGTTATCTCCTTTCACATATATAGTGCTCAATTTTCATCAAAAAGTTTCAATAATTATAGCATATTTTTATTTTGTATATATATAATTTTTATATGAAGGTGTTTATTTTTAAGAAAAAGTATCTTGTAGTTGTTCTCATTATACTAATTTTAATAGTTTGCTTTTTACTAAAAGATAACTCTACTTTTGCTTTATCTTTAAGCAAAGGTGAAATTTTAAGTGCTTCTTTTAAAGATAAATTTGCGTCTATTTGTAAAAGTGATGAAAAGGTTGTATATTTAACTTTTGATGATGGTCCAACCTCTAAAGTTACACCTAAAATTTTAGATGTACTAGAAAAAGAAAATGTTAAAGCTACATTCTTTGTTGTTGGTAAGCATGTTAAAGAACATCCTAAAATTGTTAAACGCGCGTATGAGGAAGGACATTTTATTGCTAATCATGGATATAGCCATAATAATAGTTTGCTATATAAAAGCGAGGAAAGTTTTCGTAATGAGATTTTAAATACTGATGAAGAAATTTCAAAAGCCATTGGAGTTTCTAACTATTGTTCACATGTTTTTCGTTTTCCAAATGGCTTTGCATCTCCAGATTACAAATATAAAAAGAAAAACATAGTTAATATTCTTGCTGAAATTAACTATGTTTATGTTGACTGGAATTGCTTAAATAAAGATTCTGAACATAAGTATTCTAATTACCAATTATTAAATAATCTAAAAAAATCTGCTAAAGGTAAAGGAACTTTAGTTGTTCTTATGCATGATACTGGTGATGTGAATAAGACTTATGATATTTTACAAGATTCTATAGAATACTTAAAATCTCAAGGATATATATTTAAAAATTTTTATGAGCTTTTTACTGAAGCTTTATAAACTTATATATCTCATTTGTTATATTTTCTACCTCTTTATCTAGTTCTTCAACAGTGTAAAATTCTAAATTTGTATCTGTATATGGTTGTTTATTATCTAAAAATTCTATTACTTTTTCTAAATCCTGCTCATCTAATTCTATTTCTTCAATTTGATGTAACTCTTTAACTGCTTCTGTATAATCATTTAAAGTTATAGTATTATTAATATATTTACTGTCATATTTTCTTAAATCCCTGTGTTTGAATTTTGTATATTCATCTTTGTCAAAATTATTTTGTTCACATTTTGCTCTATAATCTTTATTTAGTAAATAATCTGTATATAGATGAATTAAATATCCAAGTGCTATTGGGTTTACTTTTAATATATCTTGATATTTTTGACAAAAATTTGTATAAGTAGAGTGATTTTCTGCGTTATAGAGATGTGTATGTCCATGGTCATAGATATGTGATATTCCTTCTACTATATAACCATTGTTTATATCTGGTGCTATATTTCCTAATAAGAATAGATTGTAATCTTCATTATTAAATCGCAATTGTTCATTTACTTTTTTGGCTATCTCTAAATGTACTCTCCAGTTTGGCACGCTTTTCATCTCTCTTTCATTTTTATCATTTGGTTATTATACTATATTTTTCTACAAAAGTGAACCTCTTGTCTCAAAAAAATATGGTGTAGTTATTTACACCATATTCTAATGTTTAATAATTTTCTGCTTTTATTTCAAAGTATGCTTGTGGATGTGCACATACTGGGCATACTGCTGGTGCTTTTGTTCCAACTACAATGTGTCCACAGTTTCTACATTTCCATATTTTAATTTCTCCTGCCTCAAATACTTTTCCATCTTGAACATTTTCTAATAGTTTTTTGTATCTTGCTTCATGCTCTTTTTCTATTTTTCCAACTTCTTCAAATAAAAATGCAATATGGTCAAATCCTTCTTCTTTAGCTTCTTTGGCCATTCTGTCATACATATCTGTCCATTCAAAGTTTTCTCCAGCTGCAGCATCAGCTAAGTTCTGAGCTGTTGTTGGAATATCTCCTCCACATAATAGTTTAAACCATAATTTTGCATGTTCTTTTTCATTGTCAGCTGTTTCTTGAAATATTGCAGCAATTTGCTCATATCCTTCTTTTTTTGCTTTACTTGCAAAATATGTGTATTTATTTCTTGCTTGTGACTCTCCTGCGAAAGCTTCCATTAAATTTTTCTCTGTTTTTGATCCTTTTAATTCCATAATTTTTCCTCCTATTTTTAATTGTTCTGTTACAATATATCACAAAACGATTTTTGTTTCAATCAAATTTTGATATTTTTACTTTATTTTGAGCAATAACGACAAAGTATTGCTTCTAAGCCTATTTCTAAAGATATTAATCCTATTTTATAGTTTGCATCTAAATCTATTAGTGCTTCTAGTACTTCTCTTAATTCCTGTGTTTCAAAATATCTTGCTTGTGTTTTGTATTTGCTTACTAAAAATAGTTGATTTGGTTTTAAGTTCATTGCTGTTGCAACATCTTCATTATATTTTTCTGCAATTTTTATAATATATAGTTTTTTAAAATGGTTATATAATGTTATCAATATTTTTTGTATTGGCTCTTTGTTTGATATAAGCCCATTATATACCTCTAACGCTTTTGATGTTTCTTTTTTACCTAAATTATCAGTTAAATCAAATATTACAGCTTGTATTTGTTTAGTGCATAGCAAATCTATATCCTGTTTTGTTATATTGCTGTTTTCGCCTTTATATTCAATAAGTTTTCTAAGTTCATTTATCAAATCTTGCATACTAGTTCCACAGCACTCTACCAAATATTTTGCTGTTGCATCATCTATGTTTACTTTATATGCCACTGCTATTTTCTTTATATTTGCAATTAAGTCTGGCAATTTTAAAAGTGCAAATTCTTTTACTTCTCCTACCTTTTCAATTGCCTGATACAATGCATTTTTGTCAACTTCTTGTTCTACAAATACTAAATCTACTATGTCTTTTAGTTCTTCTGAATTTTCCTGTATATATTTAGCTATTTTTTCATTTAAAGGTAATTTTGTGTCATCTACTTTTTTCTTTTTTGAATCTGTTTTTGTTGTCTTTTTTTCCTTTTTGAAAAGTCCTGTGTTTTTGGCAATTATTAGTTTTTTATCAAAGCCAAAAGCTGGTGTTTCTAAGTCTGCAATTAGTTCTTCTGCATTCGTATCGTCAATTTGAATAAAGTTTATTCCTAATATTAGTTGTTGATATTCTTTTTTTATTTTCTTTACTCGTGTTTCTAGTAAATATGTTTCTTCACCATAAAACAAATATATTGCCATAACAAATTCCTTTCATTATATTTATAGTTTTTCAGCAAATTTAGCTGAGTGTGCATGACATATTGCTGCTGCCATGCTGTCTGTTGTGTCATCTAGTTTTGGTAAGTTTTCTACCTTTAATATTGTTTTTACCATTTTTTGTACTTGTATTTTATCTGCTCTTCCATAGCCAACTACTGCTTGTTTTATTTGAAGTGGAGTGTATTCATATGTAGGTATTCCTTTTCTACAGCCTACTACAAGTATTACACCTCTTGCCTGCGCTACGTTTATAGCAGTTTTGGCATTGTTATTAAAAAACAACTCTTCAACTGATATTGCATCTGGTTTATATGTGTCTATTATTTCTTCTAGGTCATTATTTAGTTTTAATAGCCTTTGTGGAAACGACTCACCAGCTTTGGTGAGTACGGCTCCAGATGTTATTAAGTTGAATTTGTTGCCTATATAATCTATTATGCTATATCCTGTTATTGCAAAACCAGGATCTATTCCTAAGATTCTCATTTATTCCTCTTTTCTATAATTCTAAATACTTCTGCCACTGACCACGCCTGTGCAAATGCACCTTTGGCTTCATATGGTTTTGCAGAATCATATAGCTCACTAATACTTCCAACTGTTGAACGATTATACATTTCGTTATAAAATGTATCTTCTACATTTTGTGCAAATTTAGAATATTGTTCTTCTAATTCTTTCTTTTTAGTTTTATTTTTTTCTGCACTTATTATATTTAAAAAGCTATCTGAATATATGCCTAAAAGCCATGTCCAAGTAATACCTTGATGATAGCTCATATCCCTTTTTATTTGGTCACCTTCATAAATTTCTCTATAACATTTTTCACCTTTTGCAAGTGTTTTTAATCCATATGGTGTTAATAATTTTTTGGTAACTGTTTCAAAAGCTGTTTTTGCTTCAACTGAATTTGGTTCAACTACTGGATAGTGTAGTCCTATTGCAAATAGCTGATTTGGTCTTATTGAATTATCGCCTACTAAATCGTCAAAGCATTTTCTCTTTTTATTATAGAATTTTTTTATAAAGCTCTCTTTGCATTTTTTTGCAAGTTCTGCATACTTCTTAGATAACTCTTTTTCTTTATATAAGTTAGCAAAGCTTTCCATTATTTTTAAAGCATTATACCATAAGGCATTTATTTCTATTGCTTTTCCATTTCTAGGTGTTACTACGATATTTCCAATTTTTGCATCCATCCAAGTATTTTGTATCTGTGGAGTTCCTGATGATAATAACCCATCTTCATTATCTAAGTGAATATTGTTTCCATCTAAATCAATTCCATTTATATATTCTTCTATTATTCTTTTTAATGTATCATATAGCTGATTTTTTAAAAACTCATAATCATGTGTATATTCCAAATATTTTCTTACTTGTTCAAATAAAAGTAGTGATGCATCTGCACTGTTGTATAACGGTCTTCCATCATATTCTGAATATCCATTTGGAACTAATCCATATCTTATATCTCTTACAAATGTTAACAGTACTTCTTTTGCGACTTGAAATCTTCTAGGTATTAGTGTTATTCCTTCAAATGCAATCAAAGCATCTCTGCCCCAATCCAAAAACCAAGGATATCCTGCAATTATTGTATATAGGGCAAATGCTGGCCTATATGCGATAAAATTGTCTGATGCTATTATATAATCTCTCATAAACATTTTGTATTTTGGACTATACTCTTTTTTAGGTTCTAACAAATATGAATCATATAATTCGCTAGTTATTCTTACAATTTCTTTGTTTATAATATTCTTTCCATCTAACTCGTCTATATTTTCTTCTAGAGAGCAAATAAATGTAACAAATTTTTCTTCATTCGCTCTTAGTTTTACTTCAAATACTCCCGGAACTGATAAATTTTCCTCTGCAGCTTGTCCTCTTTTTTCTTCTTCCAAGTAATACATATTTCTAAAGGTATCATTTATATGCTCTACATATTTACCTTCTGACAATTTCATATATACTGGCATTTGATTATTTATTATTAATTTTACTTTTGTATCTTTTATTTCTTGTTTTAGTTCGAATTCTGCATTTGGAGTTGTCGTATGAAAATCTCTAAAATTCACAATCGGTGCTATTTTAAACTTAGTTCTTTTTTCATTATTTTTTATATTGTACAATACACAGACTGTGTTTTTACCATATTCCATACATATGTATTTTTTTATAATTGCTCCATCAACTTCATATGTGAATATAGGAATATATTCTTTTTCAAAAGCTTTTAGATATTGATAGCCTTTTGAAATGTAATCTTTCCCAATATTAGAATATATTGGATATTCTTGTCCACCACTTTCAAAACTTTCATCAACTTTTGATAATATCAAGTTTCTATTACCAGGAGGATTTAATGGTGCTACTAATAATCCATGATATTTTCTAGTATTTATACCTAAAATACTTGAACTACTATATCCTCCTAGTCCATTTGTAATTATCCAATCTTGTTTTAATGCTTTTTCAAATTCTAAATTTTCGTATTTCATTCGTGTATCCCCTGTCTTTTGTTTTATTTCTTCTTAGTCTTTTCTTTTTTTACTTCTTTAAGAAATTCTTGTTTTTCTTTTTCTTCTTGCTCTTTTCTTACTTTTAGTTTTTCGTCTGATTCTTGAATTGAATTTATTCTTTCTTGATATTTTTCAAAGAATTTGCTTTTTCCTCTTTCTTTCTTCTTTTTTGTTTTTCTCATATTGTCATTTTTCTTATTTTCTTTTAAAGATTTTTTTGCTTCTTTTAGCCTATCATTTAATAATACATATTTTGTATCATTTTGCATATCTTTGAATTTTAAATCATCACAAATTAATTGAATTATTGATGCTGCAATTGCATCTGGGTTGTGACGAATACGGTCGCCTACAACATATGATAAATCTCTTTGCATTAAATATACATCTTGTTCTTTTGCTTTTGCTGCATCTATTTGAACAAGTTCTTGTCCTTGCATATTATATTTTCTAACATATTCAGGAATTAACTCTCCTGTATCGTAAATACAATATTTGATAACACCTTTACCTGCATGGTCATTTATTGCTTTAATATGGTCTGATAAAGTGTAATTATCTGTTTGACCAGTTGTTGTCATAATATTACTTACATAAATTTTAAAGGCAGGACTTTCTTTTATTGCTTTTGCCACTCCATTTACTAAAAGGTTTGGTATGACGTTAGTATATAAACTTCCTGGTCCAATAACAATTGCATCTGCTTCCTCAATTGCTTCTACTACTCCTGGTGCAACTTTGCAGTTTGTAGGATTTATAAATATACGATTTATTTTACTAGTTTTTGAATTTACTATTTCAGGTATTTTATCTCTACTTTCTATTACTGTTCCGTCTTCTAATTCTGCACAAATCTGTATTGGTTCTAAGGTTACTGGTAGTACTCTACCTGTAATATTTAATACATTTTTAGTTTGTTCAACAGATTTTGCGAAATCTCCATAAAGCTCTTTCATCCCTAATAAATATATATCACCAAAAGATAAGTTTTTTAATTTACCTTTTGAAAAGTTCATATTCATAATTTTTTCCATTGTTTCTTCATCTTTAGCAAGTGCTACCAAACTTTCCTTTATATCATCTAGTGGCATCGTACCCAATTCTTTTCTTGATTCTGGTATAATTTCTCCATAGTCAGATACAGTAACTATAGCTGTTAAATTATCTGTGTAATTCTTCAATCCCTTTAAAACAGAATTTAGTCCTGTACCTCCACCTATTGCTACTATTTTAGGTCCTTGGTCATATACTTTTTTATTATATATTAAAGTGTTAACCTTTGTGTCTTCGTTTTCTACTCTATTATCTGTTTCTTGTACTAATAGTTCTAGTGTCCTTTTTTGCATATGAATCATACCTAAAATTACAAATACAAACCCTACAACAAAACATGCTATAATTTTAGCAAGTGGCCAAAAATCTAGCCTTTCAGCTGTCAGAATACTAGACATTCCATAACATGCTAATACAATTCCTATTAATATCAAAAATATCCATCTTTTCATTTTAGTACTATTACTAAACCATTTAAAAAAACCCTTCATTATTTAAATCCCTTCTCCTAATAATTCAACTTCTAATTCAATTTGTTTACCCGTTTTTTCTAATACTACTTGTTTCACATGATTTACCACATTTAAAACATCTTGTGCAGTAGCATTTCCTAAATTAACCACAAAACCTGCATGTAGTGTTGATACTTGTGCATCTCCTGAGGTATATCCTTTAAGTCCACACTCATCAATTAGTTTTGCTGTAATAAAGTCTGAACCTCTTTTAAATGTACTTCCTGCTGATGGTAAGTTTAATGGTTGCTTTTCTCTTCTACTTTGATCATATTCATCCATCTTTGCCTTTATTTCAGCTTCATTACCAAGTGGCAACTTTAATGTTACTTTTATTACAATTTCCTTTGAATCGGTAAATCTACTATGGCGATATGAAAATTCACATTCTTCGTTTGTAAGGACACTTATTTCACCTTTTTCGTTTAATACAGTAACATCTTTTACAATGTCTTTCATTTCACCGCCATATGCACCTGCATTCATTCGTATTGCTCCACCTATGCTGCCTGGAATACCGGCTGCAAATTCAAAACCCGAAATGCTTTGTTTTAATAAAACTTGTGCTAAGGCTCCTAGCATAACTCCTGCCTCAACTTCTACCAATGCATTTTTTTGTTTTTCTATTTTTATCTCTTTTGTCCCTACTTGTAATACTATTCCTCTTATCCCTTTGTCAGATACTAATACATTGCTTCCATTTCCAAGTATGGTAAGTAGGATATTATTTTCTTTTGAAAATTTTATAACGCATTTTATTTCTTCTATGTTTTTTGCTATAACAAAAACATCTGCATTTCCACCAATTTTAAAATTGGTATGCTTTCTCATTGGTTCATCTATTTTTACTATGCCTTGTTTAATTTCATTTGTTAGTAATTCATAGATTTTTTGTTTTTCCAAAGTTATATTCCTCCTTTGATTTTACTTCTAAATTTTATCATTTTTAAATATATATTACAAGATATATTTTTCAAAAAAATATATTCTTGTTTTGTTAAAAATTTATTAAAATTGTTGCAAATTTTGTAGAATATTGTATAATTAAGTTATAGTTAATATTAAGGAGGAATTATTATGTTTTGTAAACAATGTGGAAAGCCAATTGATGATGGGGAAGAACTTTGCGAAGATTGCAAAAAGGTTATAAATAATGAAACGACTAGTGCTCCAGAACCTGAAGTTAAAGAAACTGCTAATACTGGAAGTTCATCTTCAAATCCTAATGCTAAATCAAAAATTGCTGCTGGATTACTAGGTATATTCTTAGGTGCTTTTGGTGTTCATAACTTTTATTTAGGTTACACTGGAAAAGCTATAGCACAACTTCTAATCACTTTATTGAGTTGTGGAGTTTTATCATTTGCTTCAGGAGTTTGGGGCTTAATTGAAGGTATTTTAATTTTAACAGGAAGTATTACTGTTGATGGAAATGGTAATGAATTAAGGGATTAATTAAATGAATAGGATAAAAAATTTTATTATATTAGTAATTTTAATAATTTTTTTATATACAATATCTATTCTACCAGTAACTTGTTTTTTCAAATCAGTTACTGGTATTTATTGTCCTGCTTGTGGAATGACTAGAGCTTTTAGATCAATTTTAAATTTAAATTTTTTGGATGCTATATACTTTAATATTTTAAGTATACCATTATTTATTTTTATAGCTTATTTTTCTTTTATATTAGTTATTGATTTGATAAAAAATGAATTTGTTTTTATTCCTAATTTATTAGAGTTTTTTAAAAATTACTATTGGATATTTTTAATCTTGCTGTTTATTAGCTTTATTTTTAACAATCTCAAATAGTTATATAAAAATAAAAAAACTAACTTTTAATAAGTTAGTTTTTATTTTTAGCTAAATTTGTGAAAGTATTACAAATACAAAATAGCTAAATATTGCAGCAGCTGAAATAACTATAGAGCCTACTTCTAATGCTCTTGACTCTTTTTTTGCACCTTCTTTAGCTTCTGTTGTGTCTTTGTCATATGCAGATGTAACGGCTATTATAATTCCTATCATTGCTATTGCAAAAGATGCTAATAACAATTGTGGAAAAAAAGACATTATAACAGCTATTATACTTACTCCAAAAGCAATTATTCCTAACATGGCTATTCCTCCTTCTTTTGTATATATTCGTTTAAATTATATCATTAGGTTTTTATTTTGACAATATTTTTTGTTAAATCAATATATTTTTTTGTTACTAGATAATGATTTTTAATGTGAATATCGAAAAAAAGCTTGAAATTATAACAAAATTTGTATATCTTCTAAAATCACTTTATTGTATTCTAAATATCCGTTTATTATAACAACATCTTCGTGTTTCAAATTTGCATAAACATAATCTGCCTTTTCATCATATGTAATTACATTTATCTCTTGTTTATCACACATCGTCATAACTCCAAATCTAGCTATTGAAATATGTTTAGAATTTAATATAAAATCAAATTTAACCTCTGTTATTACTTTTCCTATTATAAATACTTCATTCATTCTTAATTTCTTTTGCTTGCTCTTTTGTTTTTATTAAAATAATTCCATCATCCATATATCTATAATAATACTCGCAATGTAGTTTATGTTTTATATATTGGTCTAGTTCATTTAAATATATATTAGCAAACATTTGTGAAGTATAGTTTCCTATTGGTAAGTTTTTTATACCTTCATTTGAAAATACTATTTCAT
>FR889097.1:17750-20804 GCA_000435755.1 Clostridium sp. CAG:508 | reverse complement strand
AAAAATTAAAATCTTAAAATTTCCACAAACAAAGAAAATATAAATTAGCAAGAAGGAGAGGTGTATTTTTGTGCAAAAATGTAACTAAAATACAAATTTAAAGGAGAATTTATATATGGAACAACAAAAACAAAACAAAAAAATCAAGAGATATCCACCAAAGATGGATATAATATTCCAAGCAATATTTGGAGAAGTAGGAAGTGAAAATATAACGAAAGATTTTCTAGAAAAAATACTAAAAAGAAAAATAGAAAAAATATCATTAGACAAAAATCCAATATTAAGAAGAGAACTAAAAGACGATAAATTAGGAGTACTTGATATAGTAACAGAACTAGACGGAAAAGAAAAATGTAATATTGAAATGCAGCTAATAGACAAAAACAATATTATTGAAAGAATGTTATACTACTGGTCTAAAATGTATACAAGACAAATTAAAGCAGGAGACGATTATAATAAATTAGAAAAAACAATAGTAATACTAATAGCAGATTTTAATATAAAAGGATTAGAAGAAGTAGAATATCATAGCACATGGAAGATAATAGAAACTAATAATGTCAAAAAGTTAATATTGACAGATAAATTCGAGCTTGATATAATTGAATTGTTAAAGATAAAGGGTAGAGAAAATGAAAAAGATCAACTATTAGATTGGCTAATATTCTTAGAAAACCCAGAGAGTGAAAGGGTGATACGAAAAATGGAAGAAAACGAAAACCTAAAAGAAGCAGTAGAAAAACTAGATAGAATAAGTGAAGACGAAAAAATGCAAAGAATAATAGAATTAAGAGAAAAAGCAATAAGAGACGAACATGCAATATATGCCAAAGGCGTAGATGATGGAATTGAAAAAGGAATAACAAAAGGTGCAAAACAAGAAAAACTACAAATAGCAGAAAATATGTTAAAAGAAGGAACATCTATTGAATTTATTGAAAAAGTTACAGGGTTAACAAAGGAAGAAATAGAAAAAATTAATATAAAGTAAGCAAAAAAATAATGCTAGGCAAGAACATGTTAAATATGTTCTTGCCTAAAATTATATAACCTTGACAAGCTATTTTGAGATTTGTATAATAGAATCACTAACAAACTGTAGGAGAAAATAAATGAGGCAAATAGAGTTATTAAAATTAGGAGAGAATGTTTTAAAAAAAGAAAATATACAAGATTCACACATAAAGGCAAGTACATTATTACAATATGTTTTAAAACAAACTAAACAAGAGTTAATTATTAACAGCAAAGAAATAGTGGAACCATCAAAGATAAATAAATATAATAACTACCTACAAAAAATAATAAAAGGCACTCCAATACAATACATAACAAAACATCAGCAGTTTATGGCACTTGATTTTTATGTGGATGAAAATGTACTAATTCCACAGCCTGATACAGAAGTTTTAGTAGAAGAAGGTATCAAAATCATAAAAGAACAAAACATGGAAGTGCTAGATTTGTGTACTGGAAGTGGTGCAATAGCAATTTCAATAGCACATTATTGCCAAAACTCAACAGTAACAGCAACCGATATAAGCCAAGAGGCACTTGAAGTAGCAAGAAAAAATGCAAATTTAAATAATGTAAATATAGAATTTATAGAGTCCAATTTATTTGATAAACTAACAGAGAGAAGCTTTGATATAATACTTTCAAACCCACCATATATTGAAACAGACATAATAAAAACACTAGAAAAAGATGTACAAGCTGAACCTCATCTTGCTTTAGATGGTGGAAAAGATGGATTAGAGTTCTATAAAAAAATACTAAATGAAGCACATAAACATTTAAAAACAAAGGGATACTTGATGCTAGAAATAGGATATAATCAAGGTAATGCGGTTACAAATCTAGAACATAAAAATTTAAAACTAATAACAAAACAGCCAATAAAAGACTTGGCTGGAAACGATAGAATAGTGATTTTTCAAAAGGAGGGTTAGTATGTCATTTTCAAGTGAAGTAAAAGAAGAAATAAGCAAACTAGGCAATTTGGCTAACAAAGAAATTGTTAAATTTGAATTGCTTGGATATTTAAGCTCAAACAATATAACAATAGAAAAAAATAAGATAAAGTTTTCAACTGAAAGTGAATATAATATTAACCGTTTTAGTAAGTTACTAAACAACTTACAATATACAAAGCAAAATATTGAAGTGATAGGCAAAAAGTTTTGCATTAGTGTAAATAAACTGGAAATTCCAGAAGTTATATATAACAATACAATAACATTTAAAAATATAACTGAACAGATTAATAATCAGGAATTACTAGAAAAAGCATTTGTAAGAGGAAGTTTTTTAGGAGGAGGTTCAATTAACAATCCTAAAAATACATATCACTTGGAAATAACATTTTCATCAGGGAAAAATGCAAATATAGTATTAGCTATATTAAATAAATATGAAATACAATTTAAAAATATAGAAAAGAAAAATGGATATGCACTATATACAAAAGATGGAGATGAGATATCAAAATTTTTAGCTCTGATTGGAGCAAATAGTTCTGTACTTAAGTTTGAAGAAGTACGAGTATATAGAGATATTAGAAATAATGTAAATAGAAAAGTAAACTGTGAGACGGCTAACTTAAACAAGACTTTGAATGCAGCACTAAAACAAATAGAGAATATTAAATATTTAAAACAAATTGGTCAATTTGATAAAATGCCTGAACAACTACAAGAAATAGCAAACCTAAGACTAGAAAACCCAGAAGCATCATTAGTAGAAATAGGACAAATGCTATCAAAACCAATAGGAAAGTCGGGAGTAAATCATCGCTTTTACAACATAGAACAATTTGTTTCTAAATTTAGACAATGACAGTTATACTTTTTAAAGTTTGGCACATCGCTTGTATAATTTACTATTTAAAAAAAGCATTTGATTTATTAGAGCAGGCACAGCGATTAAAAGTTATATTATTTTTATAAAGCCGGAACGTCGCTTGCACTTTGAATATATTTTTTCTCGACTAAAGCACGAAAAAATATATGTCAAAGTCGCTGTTCCTACTCTGCTAATTTAAATTTG
>FR889097.1:15279-17713 GCA_000435755.1 Clostridium sp. CAG:508 | reverse complement strand
AATTTGAGCTAAAAATAATATAACTCTTAATCTAAAAAATAGGAAAGGAAGAAACTTATGCGAAGAAAACAAATTGGACTATACATCCACATTCCATTTTGTAAACAAAAATGTAGCTATTGCGATTTTTGTTCATATGCAGAAAAACAAGATTTAATTTCAAAATATATAAAATGTTTGCTACAAGAAATTAAAGAAGTAGGAAGCAATAATAGAGCTGACTTCGAGATTGGAAAAGACGATTTGTTTTCTGTTAAAACTATATACATTGGTGGAGGCACTCCTTCATTAATAGAAAGCAAATACATAGTTCAAATTATGGAAGAAATAAAATCAAATTTTGAGCTTGATGAAAATGCTGAAATTACGATAGAAGTTAATCCAGGAACAGTTACATTAGAAAAATTAGAGGACTATAACAAAGTAGGAATAAACAGATTAAGTATAGGGCTACAATCTACTCATGAGCATTTGCTAAAAGAAATTGGAAGAATACATACATATTTAGACTTTTTAGACACTTATAGATTTGCAAGAGAAGCGGATTTTGAAAATATAAATGTAGATTTAATGATAGGACTTCCAAACCAAACACTAGCAGAAGTACAAGATTCAATTGAAGAAATAGTATCAATGGAACCTGAGCATATTTCTGTATATTCATTGATATTAGAAGAAGGTACACCATTATTTAAAAAGGTGGAAGAAGGACTAGAACTACCAGACGAAGAACTAGAAAGGAAAATGTATTGGACTGTAAAACGAATTTTAGAGGCAAATGGATATAATCACTATGAAATATCCAATTTTGCAAAACAAGGATATGAGTCAAAACACAATTTAGACTGTTGGAATCAAAAAGAATACATAGGCTTTGGAGTAGCAGCACATTCATATACAAATGGAATAAGGTATTCAAATATAGAAAACTTAGAACAATATATAAAAAATTATGAAGAGGATAAAACAGAAGAAAATTTAGTATTTCATGAGAAGCAAGATATGGAAGCAATGCAAAAAGAATATATGTTATTAGGATTAAGAAAAATAGATGGTGTTAGCATACAAGAATTCAAAATAAAATTTGTAGCAAATCCAGTATTTTTATATCATGATAAACTAGAAAAACTAGTAAATGAAGAGTTAGTAGAAATAGATGGAGACCAAATTAAGCTAACTAACAAAGGATTAGACTTAGCAAATATAGTATGGGAAGAATTTATTTAAAATTCTTCCTATTTTCACATAAATTTCACACAAATTTTTAGCAATATGTATTGACAATTGCTAAAAATGGATATAATATATATGCAGTTTAGCAGACAAGAACTAAGAGTGCTAAAATATATAAAGAGTTAGAAGGTGAAAATGTGTTAGATGATAGAAAAAAACAAATATTACAAGCAATAATAGAAGAATATATTAAC
This sequence comes from Clostridium sp. CAG:508, assembly GCA_000435755.1. Lineage (GTDB taxonomy): Bacteria > Bacillota > Clostridia > TANB77 > CAG-508 > CAG-273. The sequence goes on along the minus strand of FR889097.1, from coordinate 16,286 downwards.
ACAGCAGAACCGGTTAGCTCAGGAGCACTAGTACAAAAATACAATTTAGACTATAGCAGTGCAACAATTAGGAATGAAATGGCAGACTTAGAAAAAAGTGGTTACTTAGATAAACCACATACTTCAAGTCGGCAGAGTTCCATCAGCAAAAGGTTACAGGCTATATGTAGACGAACTATTAAAAGATGATGACATCAGCTTAGAAGAAATAAAATACATACAATCTAAATTAGAAACTAGAGTTAACGAAATAGAAGAGTTAACTAAAATAGCTACAAATACCTTGTCAGAGGTTACACACTATACATCGGTTGCAATAGGACCAAGAACTAACTTACAAAACATAGAAGAAGTAAAATTTGTCCTTCTTGGAACTAGAATGTTAATGGCAGTTATACTAACAGATACAGGTATTATAAAAGAAACAATTATTAAATTTGATGAAGACATTACAGAAGACCAAGTAAATACTTTAAACTTCATTTTTAATAATAAACTAAAAGGAAAACCAATAGAAGAAATAGATAAACCCTTAGAAGAGTATATATTTTCAGAAATGAATTATAGCCTAAATGTTATAAAACCAATAATGCAACAACTAGATAAGGTAATAAATGAAGAAGCAAAAGTTTATTTAGAAGGAACTAACAAAGTGTTTGAACTTCCAGAGTTTAAAAGTCTAGAAGTAGCAAAAAACTTTGTAAACTTAATAGATACAAAACAGGTTATGCTAGACTTATTAAATACAGGATTTGCCAAAGACATAAATGTGTATATTGGTGATGAAAATGAAAACGAACAGTTAAAAGACTTTAGTATAATAACTTTTAAACATAAATATCAAGATAAAGACTTAGGAACTATTGGAATTATAGGACCAAAAAGAATGGATTACTCAAAGGTTATTTCGGTTATGAAGTATATTAGTAAAAAATTAAATGGACAATAAAGAAAGGAGAAATGAAATGGCAGAAGGAAAACACGCAATGGAGAAAGAAAAGAAAGAA
>FR889097.1:15000-15214 GCA_000435755.1 Clostridium sp. CAG:508 | reverse complement strand
TAATTGAAATTAAAAAAGAAAACGAAACTCTTAAAATTCAATTAGATGAAACAAATGACAGATTAAAAAGAGTTGCAGCAGAATTTGATAATTACAAAAAAAGAAATGAAAAGGAAAAAGTTGGACTATATAGTTCAGTTATGGCTGATGTAGTATCAAACTTTTTACCAGTAATAGACAACCTAGAAAAAGCTGTAGCAAGCCAAACTGAAGA
>FR889097.1:5956-14962 GCA_000435755.1 Clostridium sp. CAG:508 | reverse complement strand
GAAGACGAAGGCTACAAACAAGGAGTAGAACTTGTTTTAAAACAATTTAAAGATGTACTAAAAGCAAATGGAGTAACTGAAATTGAAGCAGTTGGAAAAACTTTTGATCCAGAACTTCATGAAGCTGTAAGTTTAGTAGTAGATGAAAGCTTAGGAGAAAAAGAAGTAAAAGAAGAGTATAGAAAAGGCTATAAAATAGGTGATAGAGTTATTCGTCATTCTATGGTAGTCGTAGCCAATTAAATAAATAAAAATCTTCGTCTAACTTTGTTAAACTTCATAAATTTTCTTTCGATATACATTTGTATAATCTCAAGAAAATTTACTCGTTTGCCTCGTTATACTTGATTTTAATTTATTTAACATGAAAATAATATTAATTTTTTAAAATATATAAATTTAGAAAGGAAGTAAATTATTATGGGAAAAATTATAGGAATTGACTTAGGAACAACAAACTCATGTGTAGCAGTAATGGAAGGAGGAGAGCCAGTTGTTATTCCTAACGCAGAAGGAAATAGAACAACGCCATCTGTTGTTGCATTTTCAAAAAATGGAGAAAGATTAGTAGGACAAATTGCAAAACGTCAAGCAGTTACTAATCCAGAAAACACTGTAATCTCAATTAAAAGAGATATGGGCTCAAACAAAAAAGTAAAAATCGAAGGAGACGAATTCTCCCCACAAGAGATATCAGCAATGATATTACAAAAATTAAAAACAGATGCTGAAAATTATTTAGGTCAACCAGTTACACAAGCTGTTATTACAGTACCTGCTTACTTTAGCGATAGCCAAAGACAAGCAACAAAAGATGCTGGTAAAATTGCTGGACTAGAAGTATTAAGAATTATAAACGAACCAACAGCAGCAGCTTTAGCATTTGGTATGGACAAAGAAGACCAAGATCAAAAAATAATGGTATATGACTTAGGTGGAGGAACATTTGATGTTTCTATCCTAGATATTGGAGACGGTGTATTTGAAGTACTAGCAACAAACGGAAATACAAAATTAGGTGGAGATGACTTCGACGATAGAATTATTGAATATTTAGTATCAGAATTCAAAAAATCAAGTGGTATTGACTTAAAAACAGACAAAATGGCAATGCAAAGACTAAAAGAAGCAGCAGAAAAAGCCAAAATAGAGCTTTCTGGAATGCAACAAACACAAATCAACTTACCATTTATTACAGCAGATGCAACAGGACCAAAACACTTAGACATTACATTAACAAGAGCAAAATTTGAAGAGTTAATTAGTGACTTAATTGAAGCTACTAAAATACCAGTAGAAAAAGCTATGAAAGATGCTGGAGTTACAGCAAATGACTTACACAAAGTATTATTAGTAGGTGGATCTACAAGAGTTCCAGCTGTTCAAGAAGCGGTTAAGAAAATTACAGGAAAAGAACCAGACAAAGGTATCAACCCAGACGAATGTGTTGCTATTGGTGCAGCTATTCAAGGTGGTGTTTTATCAGGTGATGTAAAAGACCTAGTATTACTAGATGTAACACCATTATCATTAGGTATTGAAACATTAGGTGGAGTATTTACAAAATTAATTGAAAGAAACACAACAATACCAACTAAAAAATCACAAATATTCTCAACAGCAGCAGATGGTCAAACAAGTGTTGAAATTCACGTATTACAAGGTGAACGTGAAATGGCTGCAGATAACAAAACATTAGGAAGATTCCAATTAACAGGAATTCCAGCAGCACCTCGTGGAGTGCCACAAATCGAAGTAACATTTGATATTGACGCAAACGGAATTGTACACGTATCTGCAAAAGATATGGCAACAGGAAATAGCCAACAAGTAGCTATTACAGCAAGTACAAATCTATCTGATGAAGATATTGAAAAAGCTGTTAAAGATGCTGAGGCACATGCTGCAGAAGACAAAAAGAGAAAAGAAGAAATTGAAGTCAGAAACAATGCAGAAAGCTTAGTATATAACAGCCAAAAAACAATTGACGAGCTTGGAGACAAAATTAGTGGAGAAGAAAAAGCAAAAGCAGAAACTGAAATTGCTAATGTTAAAAAAGCATTAGAAGGATCTGATGTTGAAGCAATTAAATCAGCAACAGAAAAATTAACAACAGTATTCTACTCTATAACAGAACAATTATATAAACAAACATCTGCTGGACAACAAGCACAAGCAAACCCAGAAGATGCAAATACAGAAACAAACACAGAAAATAATAATAATGAAGGAAATGAATAATGGCTACAAAAAAGGACTATTATGAGGTATTAGGCGTAAATAAAAATGCAACTGATGAAGAACTTAAAAAAGCATATAGAAAACTTGCAAAACAATACCATCCAGATGCTAATCCTGATAATAAAGAAGAGGCAGAGAAAAAGTTTAAAGAAGTAAATGAAGCTTATGAAACTTTATCAAATCCTCAAAAAAGAAAAATGTATGACCAATTTGGAGCAGATGGACCTCAAGGCTTCGGAGGAGGAGCCGGAGGACCATTTGGTGGTGGTACATATACATACTCAACAGGCTTTGATGGATTTAGTGACTTTGGAGATTTAGGAGATATATTTTCTTCTTTCTTTGGTGGAGGATTTGGAGGTTCTTCAAGAGGTACAAGAAAAAATGGGCCTAGAAAAGGTACAGATTTACGCTATGATATAGATATAAGTTTTGAAGAATCTTTCTTAGGAACAGAAAGATATGTAACAATAAATAGAAATGAAACTTGTGATACTTGCCATGGAGAAGGTACAAAACCAGGTACACACCCTGAAACATGTAGTGTATGTCATGGAACAGGCCAAATTAAGCAAGTCCAAACTACAATACTTGGACAAATGCAAACTACAAGAACATGTACAAACTGCCATGGAACAGGTAAGGTTATTACAAATCCTTGTGAAACATGTAAAGGAAAAGGAACAGTTAGAAAACAAGTACGATTAACAGTTAAAATACCAGCAGGTGTTGACGATGGTCAAACTATAGTAATGCAAGGTGAAGGAGAGCCAGGTACAAATGGTGGACCAAAAGGTGACCTATATATATTAATACATGTTAAAAGACATAGTATTTACAGTAGAAAAGGAAATAATGTACTTTGTGACATACCAATAACGTTTACACAAGCAACCCTTGGTGCAGAACTTAAAATACCAATGGTAGATGGAACAACTGAAACTTATAGAATACCTGATGCAACACAAACAGGCACAAAATTTACAATAAGGAATAAAGGCTTCAAGGGAGTAAATAGCAGTGCACAAGGAGATTTTGTATTTACAGTACAAGTACAAGTACCTAAAAAGCTAACTCCAGAACAAAGAGAACTTTTAATGCAACTTGCAAAAACTATGAATGAACAACCACCAGTAAAGAAAAAAGGTTTGTTTGGATAAAATAAGAACTACTAATATTAAATTAGTAGTTTTTTTATATATAAAACCTTAAAAATTTATTAAAATACTTTGCTTTTTTATGAATATATTATATAATATATATGTTAAAATATATCCAAGGGAGGATACCTTTATGGGAAGTAAAAAGAAGCACTCAAGTGATACTAAACAATATAAAATTAAAAGAAGTAAAAAAACAAATAAGGCAGATACAATAAAGGTGAAAAAACATCCAAAACTAAAAAAGATAATATTAATATTTGTAATATTAATATTTTTATTAGTGCTTGTTGGTGGAGGAGTCTTAGCAGGAATATTTTTTAGTGATCAATGGAATATTACTAAAGAAGAATTAATAGCTAGCGGAAATGCAGAAATATATGACTCAGAAGAAAAACAAATAGGATTACTCAGCGCTGGAGACGGAAATGGAAACAGAAAAGTAATTTCACTAGAACAAATGGGAAAATATACACCAGATGCATATATAGCAATAGAAGATAAGAGATTTTATGAACATTCAGGAGTTGATATTTTAAGAACAGCTAAAGCAACACTAAGTTATGTGTTACATAGAGGAAGCTCTGATGTTGGTGGTGGAAGTACTATAACACAACAATTAGTAAAAAACATTATGAAGGATAAAGCAGACTCTGGAACTGCAGGTATGGAGAGAAAAATTCGTGAGATGTCAAGAGCTTACAAAGTTGAGAGTATGCTTACTAAAAAACAAATAATAGAAAAATATTTAAATATTATATTTATAGGTGGAAATGATCTTCATGGAGTAGAATATGGAGCACAATACTACTTTGCAAAATCAGCAAAAGATTTGGACTTAGCTGAATCAGCATTCTTAGCAGGAATAAATGATGGACCCAATATGTATAATCCATATGGAGAAGAAGATAATAGTGAACTAATAAAGTCAAGAACTAAATTAGTATTACATTTTATGAAGGAACAAAGTAGAATTAGCGATGACCCAGCAGAAGCTGAAAAATTATATAATGAGGCAGTAGAAAAAGTAGAAAAAGGCTTTGAATTCAAAAAAGGAACAATAGAAATTGGAAATATTTCATACTTTGTGAGTGAGGCTGTAAATAATGCAGCAAGAGATTTAGCAGAAGCAAAAGATATTGATTTTTCAGAGGCTAAAGCAATGATTCAATCAGGAGGATATAAACTATATACAACACAAGTAACTTCTATTCAGGAAGCAGTACTTAAAGAAATGGCTAAGAAAAAATATGTACAAAATAAAACAATAACAGTTAAAGATGCAAATGGAAAAAACGTGAAAGTAAAAGCAAGAACTCAGGCAGGTACTACTATAATTGAACCAACAACAGGTAGAGTAGTAGCAATGGGTGGAGCACTAGGAAGTGACCAAGGAACTAGCTATAATTATGCAATTAGTGAAAGACAAACAGGTTCATCAATTAAGCCATTAGTTAACGTTGCACCAGGCTTAGAAGAAAAAGTAATTACTGCATCAACAGTGTTTGATGATACACCAACAACATTTAAAGGAAGATACTCTCCTAAAAACGCAGGAGGATATCAAGGACTATGTACAGTTAGAAAAGCAATTGAGGTTTCTTCAAATATCGTTAATATTAAAATAGCATACAATGTTGGAATAAATAAGGCGATAGAATATTTACATGAATTTGGACTTACCACATATACAGAGGAAGATGATGCTGTTATGAGCTTAGCAATTGGTGGAGCTCACCATGGATCTAGTACTTTACAAATGGCAGCAGCATATGCGACACTTGCAAACAAAGGTGTATATATAGAACCAACATTCTATACAAAATTAACTGATAGTGACGGAAAAACAATTCTTGAACCAAAGCAAGAAACAAGAAGAGTTATATCAGAGGCAAATGCATATATTATTTCAGACATATTAACAGATGTTGTTACAGGATATAGTGGAACAGCGGGGGCTTGTGCAATATCAGGAATGGACGTAGCTTGTAAAACAGGTACTACAGATAATGATACAAACGTATGGCTTTGTGGATATACACCATATTATGCCGGTGCTACTTGGTATGGATTTGACCAAGGAGAAATTGAATTATATCAAATATGGGCAGCAAGAAGCATTTGGGCTAATATAATGAAAAATGTGCACAAAGAATTGCCTAAAAAACGTTTTACAAAACCAGATGGAGTAGTAACAGCTACAGTATGTAAAGATAGTGGAAAAGTAGCAACTAAAGAATGTACTAGAAAATATACAGAATATTTTACAAAAGGTAACGTGCCAAAAGCATGTGACGGACACGAAACTATAAAAATATGTAAAGAATCTAAAAAAATTGCAACAGAATATTGCTTAGATACTGAAGAAAAAATATATACAGCAAAACCAGAAAAAGAGAATAATAGCAATTGGACAGTAAAAAAGGATAGATACAAGATACCAACAGAAAAATGTAATATCCATACAGAGGAAACAAGTAGTATAATAATTCCTAAATTAATAGGAAAAACAGAAGAAGAAGCTAAAGCAGCTTTAGCAGAATTGAATGTGCAGGTAATTTATGAAACACATGGAGATCAAGCAAATGGAATTGTTATAAAACAAAGTTTTGAGGAAGGAACAAAAGTTATAAAAGGCGTGAGTATAGTTATCACAGTAAATAAAGTAAGTGTTACACCTCCGACAACACCGGAAAAACCAAATCAAAATAATACAGTTGACAGCGGAGGAAATAGTGAGGCAGGAGGAAACACAACAACAAATCCATCTTCAAATACTACGAACTAAATTAAAGGAGGATTTTTATGACAGTACAATTATATAATACATTAACTAGAACAAAAGAAGAATTTAAACCATTAGAAGGAAATACAGTTCGTATGTATTCATGCGGACCTACAGTATATAGCTTTGCTCATATAGGAAATTTTAGAGCATATGTTTTTATGGATACTTTAAGAAGAGTATTACAATACAATGGATATAACTTAAAACATGTAATGAATATTACAGACGTAGGACACTTAGAATCAGATGCTGACGAAGGTGAAGACAAAATGGAAAAGGCAGCAAGAAAAGAAAACAAAGACCCTTATGAAATAGCTAACTTTTATACACATAAATTTTTCATAGATATGGCAAGACTTAACATAGAAAAACCAGAAATTATTGCAAAAGCAACAGAACATATTCAAGAAATGCTTGAATTTGTTCAAGGTTTAATAAAAAATGGATACGCATATGAAACAAGTAAAGGAATATATTTTGATATTTCAAAATTAGATAAATATCCAGTACTATCAAACCGCAAATTAGATGAACAAATAGCTGGAGCAAGAGTTGATATAGACACAGAAAAAAGAAACCCATATGATTTTGCATTGTGGATTAAAGCACCAGAAAATCACATTATGAAATGGGAAAGCCCATGGGGATTATCATACCCAGGTTGGCATATAGAATGTTCTGCAATGGGTAGAAAATACTTAGGAGATCAATTTGATATACACACAGGTGGAATTGATCATATACCAACACATCATGAAAATGAAATTGCACAAAGCAAAGGATTAACAGGTAAAGTTCCAGCAAAAACTTGGATGCATGTTGAGTTCTTACAAGTTGATGGTGGAAAGATGTCAAAATCTTTAGGAAATACATACACACTAGATCAATTGCAAGAAAAAGGAATAGAACCATTAGCATATAAATTATTCTGCTTTACAGCACATTATCGTACAAAACTAAACTTTACATTTGATACAGCATTAGCAACACAAAAAGCATTAATGCGTTTAAGAGAAGGTTTTGTAAAACATCAAGAAGGAACAGAAAATATAGATGAACAAGAAATAAAAGAATATGAAAATAAATTTTTGGAGACAATAAATGATGACTTGAATATGCCAGCAGCTATGGGAATTGTATGGGAAATAGTAAGAAATGAACATAAATCAAAACAATTTGCAGAACTTTTATTAAAATTTGATAAAGTATTAGGCTTAGATTTAGAAAACAGCAAAAAATATTTAGAAGAAAGCAAAAATGTAGAATTACCACAAGAAATTCAAGAATTATTAGAAAAAAGAAAACAAGCAAGAGCAGATAAAAACTGGGCTTTATCAGATGAAATTAGAGATAACTTAAAAGAAAAAGGATATGCAGTAAAAGACACAAAAGATGGCATGACAGTAGAAAAAATATAAATAAGGAGAATTATAGTGGAAGAAGAAGTAAAAATTTCATTTTGGAAAAAATTTAAAATAAGTATATTTGGATTAGAAGATTATAAAAAATTAGTAGTACAAAAAACTAGTAAAACAATATCATATATAGTTATATTAATGTTAATTTTTACTTTCTTCTTAACATTAGCTATTACATACCGTTTTAGTGGAACAGTAAATAAAGTAAAGCAATATATAGACCAAAATATTGAAACACTTAATTTTAATAATGGAAAAATATCTATTACTCAAAAAGAAAACAATGTAATTAGTACGGACAAGTTATTTGATGGAAAAGTTATTATAGATACAACAGAGAATTTGACAAATGAACAAATAAATAAATATGAAGAAGAAATAAAAAATTACTATAATGGAGCTGTAATTTTACAAGATAAAGTAATATTAAAAACCAATATGGCTAGTGTATTAACAACTATTTCGGTAAAGGATATTGCAGACCAACTTAATTTAGTAAAATTTGAAAAACAAGATTTAATGAACGCATTATCTGGGAATAATGTATATAAAATATACGCAGCATTTTATATAGTTATGTTTATTTATTTGTTTGTTGTATATCTATCAACAGTGTTATTAGACGCAATATTATATTCACTTATAGGATGTATAACTGGAATACTTTCTAACTTAAGAATAAGATTTAGAAATGTATATAATATTGCAATATATAGTATGACCTTGCCGATAATATTAAATTTGATTTATATTATTGTAAATATTTTAACTGGATATACTGTAAAATACTTTAATGTTTTATATATGGCTATAGCTTGTATTTATGTTATAGCAGCAATATTGATAATAAGATCTGACATAATAAAACAACAAATAGAACTTTCTAAAATTATGCAAGAACAAGAAAAAGTAAGACAAGAGATGGAAGAAAAAGAAAGACAGAAGAAAGAGGAAGAAGAAAGAGAAAGAATACGTAAAAAAGACGAGAAAGAAAGACAAGAGCAAAAGAAAAAGTCATCAAATAAAAAAGCGCCTAAAGAAAAAGGAGATACGCCAGAACCACAGGCTAATATCAAAACAGAGGAATTATAAAGGAGAATTATAATGGATAATGAGAATAAGCAAAAAGAAAATAAAAAATCATCAAAGACTTATTATATAATTGCAGGCATTGTATTACTTATAGCAGTAATAATAACAAGCATATTCTTAATAAATTCTAAAAAAGAGAATGAGGATAAAATTATTAGCTACACAGACCTTATTAAACAAATAGATGAGGGTAAAATTGAAAAGGTTGAAATGACAGTTGGAAGTACTTCTATTAAAGTGAAACTAAAAGATATAGAAGAAGAAAAAGGAGCAATTGTACCAAACACACAGGCATTTATAGAACTAA